>DAOTTP010000335.1:0-97738 GCA_034437835.1 Anaerolineae bacterium
AAATCCCCCTCTCCCACAGGGTGGCGAGGGGGACTTTTTCGGCGTTTTTGTCCCTCGCCCCTTGTGGGAGAGGGACGGTTCACCGCTGGGTGAACAGGGTGAGGGGGATATTCAAACGGCCTCTCAGAGATTTCTCCTTTTACTGCCTTAACTCTTCATCCCTGTTGTTAGTCGTTGGTGCTATGTGGCTTGTAGGCGCTGATAATTGGCTCGGCAATCGGCTGCGGGACACGCTCATAGCGCGAGACGGACATATCGTACATGCCGCGCCCGCCGGTCATAGAGCGCAAGTCATTGCCATAGCGCATCATTTCCGCCAGTGGTACTTCGGCGCTGACGGTGCTTTTACCTCCGCCGCTGGTATCCATGCCTTGGACTCGCCCGCGCCGCGTATTTAAGTCACTCATGATGTCGCCCATCATCGACTCGGGGACGGTGATTCTGACATTCATAATCGGCTCAAGCAGCACCGGATTGGCTTCTTTGAACGCCTCTTTGAACGCCTCGCGCCCCGCGATTTGGAAGGCGATGTCTTTGGAGTCTACGGGGTGCATTTTGCCGTCAAAAACCACGACATGCACATCAACCACCGGGTATCCGGCGATGACGCCTCCGGCGAGGACGGAATTCACGCCCTTATTGGCCGAATCCAAGTAGGTCGCAGTGACAGAGCCGCCGGTCACTTTGGCCTCATACAGATAGCCATTGCCGACGTTTGGCTCGACAAACAGCGTGATTTCGCCAAATTGACCCGCGCCGCCGGATTGCTTCTTATGGCGATACATCGCTTCGGCCTTCTTGGTGACGGTCTCCTTATAGGGGATGCGCGGGGTCTCGGTATTGACGGATACGCCCAGTTTTTCCGCCCGTGAGAGCGCGACTTGGACGTGAATATCGCCCATGCCTTCCAACACGATTTGACTGGTATCAGGGTCGTTGCGCCAGCGCAAGGTCGGGTCAGAATGGCATAGCGTACTCAGGACTGTGCCGATTTTGGCTGCGTCTTGTTGTGTTTTGGGGGAGAGGGCGACGCTATACAGCGGTTCGGTGAAATATGGTTTGACGATTTGATATTCTTTGTCGCGGTCAGCCAGCGTGTCGCCGGTGGTGGTATGTTGCAACTTGGGGACGATGCCAATATCGCCCGCGTGCAGGCCAGTGACTGGGATTTGCTCTTTGCCGCGTAGGGTCATCAGGCCGTTGAAACGCTCATCAATATTGCGCGTGTTATTCCAGTTGCGGCTATCCCCGCTGATTTTGCCCGCGAATAAGCGGATGAACGAGAGCGTCCCCACAAAACGGTCATTGACGGTCTTAAAGACATAGGCGGACAGATTCGAGTCGTCGGTGTGCGGGCCGTTATGATATTCAATTTCATCTACGCCTTCACGAGTGACGCCGTAACGCCGGATGGCAGGGGAGGAGGTATAGGCTATCAGCGCCTCCAAAACGGGATATGTGCCGATATTCTTGGTCGCTGAGGTGACAAAGACCGGCACGGTATTTAGCGCATGATTGCGGGCGGCCTTTCGCATCCCATCACGGATTTCATCCGCCGTTAACTCTGTGCCGCCGAAATATTTTTCCATATAGGCGTCATCGGCTTCTGCGGCTGCTTCAACCAATTCACGGTGGGCGGCTTCTGCGGCTTCCGTCATGAACGCAGGGAGGTCTGACCGGTCTTTACCCGTTTCGTAATAGGCTTTCATGGTCAAGAGATTGACCACGCCCTTAAAGTCGGCTTGTTCACCGATGGGCAGCATGACCGGGATAAATTTATGATCTGCGAAGGTGTTTTTCAAACCTTGTAATGCTGCGCCAAAATCGGCATTTTCGCGGTCTACTTTGTTGATAATCACAATGATAGGTTGAAGGAATTGTTTGGCGTACTCCCAGACCAACTCCGTCCCGACCTCGACCCCGGCTACCGCGTCGATGACGACAATCACAGAGTCTGCGACACGGATGGCGTTGCGGATTTCCCCTTGGAAGTCGGTGAAACCGGGCGCGTCTAGGACATTGATTTTGTGGTCGTCAAATTCGATTGGGATGAGCGAGGTGGAGAGGGAGATTTGGCGGGCTTTTTCTTCATCTTCAAAGTCGGAGACGGTAGTCCCTTCTTCGACCCGTCCGAGGCGCGAGGTCGCGCCGCTGGTAAATAAAAGGGCCTCCACCAAGGAAGTCTTCCCACATCCTTGGTGGCCGACTAGAGCGACATTACGAACTTTATCGGTGGTATATTCTTTCATAACTTGGACTCCTGTAACCATTATTCTGCGGTTTCGCAGTCCCATGATATTTTAGGTCTGTGTTAAACCGTTGTCAAAAATGGGTGGTATAGCGCGTAAATCTTGGCGGCGCGTTACAATCGCGGTGCGACTTGGAGGGGAATCGTGGAAACACAAAAACGTTGGGAAAGATGGGGCTTCTTAGGGGTCTTTGTCGTCATGTGCTTGGTGACTATTGGCGGGATTGTCGCCGTCTTGATCAGTCGCCCTAAGCCGGTGACATTTACGATTATGCCGCCACAGCCAACCGTGACGCCCGCACCGACGGGTACACCTCTGCCCGTGGTGGTGTATGTGACAGGGGAAGTGGCGCAGCCCAATCAAGTTTTAACCCTCGCGGCAGGCAGTCGCGTCTCGGATGTTGTGACGGCGGCGGGCGGATTCACGTCTGAGGCCGATGTCGCCAAAGTCAACCTTGCGGGGGTTATCCAAGACGGGCAGCAAATCCATATCCCAGAATTGGGTGCGATCATTACTGTGACATTACCTGTCGTCAGCATGGGCGGCGGCCTGATTGATGTTAACAGCGCGACGGCGGAGCAGTTGGCGGAATTGCCGGGGATTGGCCCCGCATTGGCGGAGCGAATCATCGCTTATCGGGAGCAGAATGGCGCGTTTAAGTCGCTAGATGATCTTGATTTGGTCAGCGGGATTGGACCGTCCATTATATCCAATATAGGCAATCTGGTGACATTTGGCGGGTTTTAAGCGGATGAATCTAACCCGCTGGAAGGCGTAGGGATGTCGAGTTTTAGCTATTATGATTTGTTGGAGATGTTCGCGCAGCCGGGGTGCGCGGTGTGCCGGATACTCCAACGTGATACTCAGCGGATATTGGACTCGATTCTCTATGAGCGTGTGACCAATCCACCCACCCAGAAGACTTTTCGCGCCAGCCGAGGATTATGTAGCGAACATGGATGGCAGTTGACCCAGTTCAGTAATGCGTTGGGGACGGCGATCCTCTATGAGCAAGTCGTCCATGAAGTCTTGACGATTTTGGAAGATAACACACCGGGTGGGATTGGGCAGGGGATTCGGCGGATGTTCAGCCCAAACCCGAATATCACGCTGGCGGACGCCTTGGAGCCGACGGCGGTTTGCCCCGTCTGCGTGACCTTAGATGATGCGGAATCGCGTTATATACGGATGTTGAGCGACCATTTGGGCGACGAAAAATTACTGACCGCGTATCGCCCATCTGAAGGGTTGTGCTTGGGGCATTTTCGTCAACTTTTGCGCGTTACACCGACTCCTGAACCGTTGAAAAATCTGCTCACGATTCAAAATGAAATCCTCGAACGCCTGCGCACAGACCTGTTGGAGTTTATGCGTAAGAATGACTATCAGCACGTCTCTGAAGAAGTAACACCCAATCAGGCGAATAGTTGGATACGGGCAGTCTCGGGGATGGGTGGGGAACGCGGGGTATTTAACGGGCGTCGAAAACGGAATTGAGGGGAAATGGGCGACAAAAAAGAGCGTAAAAACGCTCTTTAAGATGCCCCCCGTGGGATTCGAACCCACAACCAATTGATTAAAAGTCAACTGCTCTGCCGTTGAGCTAGAGAGGCTTTGAATGTGAAATTCGATTATACGTCGTGTTTCCCCTGCTGACAATAGGAAAACATGACTCTTGCCGAAATTCATCACGAAATCACGGGTAAACCCTCAATATGTGATGTCTGTGATAAGAATTGACTTTTAATCAATTGGTTGTGGGGCGAAATTTAGACCCCCTACAAGGTAAATCTCAGATGTCTGTAGATGTCATCAGCCTACAAGTCTATGCCAATCTTTTCGCTTCGGTAGCGGAGGATATGGGGGCGACGTTACAACGAGCGGCGTTCAGCCCAAATATCCGTGAGCGTTTGGATTATTCGTGCGCGGTATTCGATGCAGATGGGAAGATGATCGCGCAGGCCGCGCACATCCCAGTCCATCTGGGCAGTATGCCCGCATCGGTACGCTCGGCGCTGAACGCTTTCGAGGAATTTAACGAGGGCGATGTTGTTGTGTTGAACGATCCCTTTCACGGCGGCTCGCATCTCCCCGATATTACGATGGTATCGCCGGTGACTCACGCTGGGCGGGCGGTGTTTTTCGTGGCGAGTCGGGCGCATCATGCCGATGTCGGGGGGATGTCTCCGGGGTCGTTGCCACTGAGTACCGAGTTATATCAAGAAGGCATCATCATCCCGCCAGTGAGATTGGTTGAGGGTGGGCGGATGAATCAGGGCGTGATGACGCTCATCACCGCTAACTCACGCGGGTCAGATGAACGGGTCGGGGATTTTGAGGCGCAATTGGCGGCGAATCGTCTGGGCGCGGGGCGTCTGACCGACTTGATTGCTCAACGCGGCTTGGATGAGTTAATCGAGCATGTGGCCGCGCTGATGGAGTATGCACAGCGGATGACTGAGGCGGTGATTCGCACCATCCCCAGCGGAATCTATCGGTTTGGCGATGTGATGGAAGGCGATGGGCAGCGCCATAAATTACTTGGTCTGCGCGTGACGCTCAAAGTTGATGACGGACGGATGGAAGTCGATTTTTCGGGGACGGTGGCGCAGGTACGCGGGAACATCAATACCGTTGCGGCTGTGACCCATTCAGCGGTGGCGTATTGTATTCGGTTGCTGGCTGAGGATGATGTGCCGGTCAATGATGGGAGTTTTGCGCCCGTGACCATTTCTATCCCGGACGGGTGTTTGCTCAATGCGCGTTTCCCAGCGGCTGTCGCGTCGGGCAATACGGAAACGAGTCAGCGTGTGGTTGATTGCGTATTGGGGGCGTTGGCATTGGCCTTGCCAGATCGCATCCCGGCGGCCAGTCAGGGGACGATGAACAACATCACGATTGGCGGCCAGAATAATGGGCGGGCGTTTGTCTATTATGAGACCATCGCGGGCGGACATGGCGGCGGGCCAACTGGCACGGGCTTGAGTGGACGACACAGCCACATGACCAATACGCGCAATACGCCTGTTGAAACGCTTGAGCCATCTATGCCAATCCGTGTTTTAGCTTACCATCTGCGTGAGGGGTCGGGCGGCGGCGGCGTCAATCCGGGTGGGGAAGGGATTCGGCGGTTGTATGAGATGCGTGCGCCCGCTACGGTCACTGTGAATGCAGAACGGCGGCGGATTTCACCTTATGGGGTGCGCGGTGGAAAAGCTGGGCGTCCCGGCGCGAATCGCATTATACGGCGACAGGGTGGAGTAGAAGAAATGACCTCAAAATTTACGGCGCAATTGGGTATAGGCGACCAGATTGAGATTGAGACCCCCGGCGGTGGCGGTTGGGGGCGGGTAAGCTAGGCGCTATGCTCACCGATTATTTATCGCGGGGGCGGGCGGTGTCCAGTATAATCAGGGCTATTCGTGAAAAATAGCACAGGGCGGCATATCAATGGCGCATCTCAAGGGTGAGGAAAAATCCGCTTACGTCCAAAATATGTTTGGGCGGGTGGCGGAGCGTTATAACACGCTGAATCGTGTGATGACGATGGGGCAAGACCAATCGTGGCGTCGTTTTGTCGTGCAGAAGGCGCAAGTCCCGCCTAACGGGACGGTGCTTGACCTTGCGACAGGGACGGGTGATATCGCGTTTGAGGTGCTGAATGCCCAACCGACGGCGCGGGTATTGGGCGCGGATTTTGCGTTGCCGATGATGCTGGTCGGTCAGCGTAGCGAGCAGGGGAAGCGCGTGGAGTGGTTGACTGCGGATGCCATGAATCTGCCGCTGCCCGATAACCAGTTCGATGCGGTGGTCAGCGGGTATCTGGTGCGGAATGTGATTGATATTCGTCGGAGTCTCGAAGAACAACTGCGCGTGGCGAAGCCGGGGGGCAGGATTGTGATTTTGGACACCTCGCCGCCGCCGCATAATCTGTTGCGCCCGTTCATCCTCGCCTACATGAAATACGGCATCCCAGTGTTGGGGCGGTTGATTAGCGGGAGTCAGGGGGCAGATGCGTATAAATATCTGCCAGAATCAACGCAAGCGTTCAAAACGCCGCAAGAACTTGCGGCGCTGATGCAGGAAGTTGGTCTCCTGAACGTCCAATATAAGACGTTTATGTTTGGGACGCAGGCCATTCACTGGGGCGAGAAAGCCCGCTGAGTGCGGGCTATTCGGCAGCGGCGGCGGGGGGGCGTCCGTCACGGTGGCGGAAGATGATACGGCCACGGGTCGGGTCATAGACGCTCATCTCGACGCGCACTTTATCTCCGGGGGCGATGCGGATATAGAACTTACGCATTTTGCCCGACAAGTAGGCGAGGATGCGATGCTTATTGTCTAGTTCGACCATGAACTGGGCATTGGGCAGAGCTTCGACCACTGTGCCTTCTACTTCAATTTTGTCTTTATCGTCGGCCATAAGGCTCCTTATCGGTTAAACACAAGACCGCCGCCAGATGGGATTACCCGGCGGCGGTCATCGGGTTGCGCGGGTTTATGCCACATCAAGCGGCGGATACCAGCTGGCGCTTCTTAGCGCCCGGTCCCCTTTGACAGGCGGCGACGGGAGCGGCGGATGGCCTTTTTCTCTTCGATGCGGCGCAGTTCGCTCTTGCTGATATGCCAACGCTTGCGGCGGATGGTACTAAGGATGCCTGCGTTGGTCACGCGCTTGCGGAAGCGGCGGAGCAATTGCTCTTGCGATTCGTTGGGCTTCAAACGGACGGTTGCCATGCGATTTCACCCCCTTTCGGTGTGGGATAGGCATGAACGGGCGGCTGTATATTCCAACAGCCGCCCATATCGTGACTTTATGGTTTAGGCTTCAGCTGCGACTTCGACTTCTGGCGTCGTCTGAATGTCAACTGTGGTTTCAACTTCGGCTACAGTTTCAACTTCTGGCGTCGTCTGAATGTCAACTGTGGTTTCAACTTCGGCTACAGTTTCAACTTCTGCTTGAGCCTCGGTCAATTCTACAGGAGTCGCGGCTGCGTTGCCAGCGTTGGCTTGACCCATCATCGGGGAAAGTTGTGTCTCCGGGTTCTGGTCTTGCCAGCTTTGGCGCTCTTCCTCGGTGATGTCCTTGAGGCTGAGGCCGAGGCGTTGCTTTTCCGGCTCAATGCTGATGACGCGCATCAGCAAGTGCTGGGCTTCGTAGACCACCTGTGACGGGTGGGTCGGGGGGGGATTACCAATCTGGCTGACATGCAGCAAGGCTTCGATGCCGGGTTCCATGCTGACGAACGCGCCGAAATCGGCCAAGCGAGAGATTGTGCCGCTGACCAATTGGCCGATGTGGTACATCTCTTCGACCATCGACCACGGGTTCGGCTGGAGCCGCTTGAGGCTGAGGCCGATGCGCTTGCCTTCATCATCGAGGCGGAGGACGTAGACCGTGACCTGATCGCCGACGTTGAGGACTTCCTTCGGGTGCTTGACGCGATGCCAAGCCAACTCGGAGATGTGGATGAGGCCATCCGCGCCGCCCAAGTCCACGAATGCGCCGAAATCGCGCAAACCGCTGACGATACCGCTACGGGTTTCGCCTTCCTTCAGTTCGCCCAACAGCGATTCCTTACGGGCATCGCGGCGGTCACGCTGGGCTTCGCGCTGGCTGAACACCAGACGGCGACGCTTGCGGTTGACTTCAATCACCTTGAGGGTGACGGGTTCACCGACCAAGCGTGACAGGTACGAACGGCGCTCATCTTCGTTGAGGCCACGGGGGAGGTCTGAGACATGGCTGGCGGGGACGAATCCACGCACGTTGCCGAACAGGATGATGAGGCCGCCACGGTTGGCGTCGGCCACGAATCCCTGCCAATTCTCTTGCTTTTCAAGAAGTTCTTCAGCGTTCTTCCAGTCTTCACTCTGGCGTGCTTGCGAAACCGAGAGGACGAGGTTGCCGTCGTCATCTTCCATCCGCAAAATGTTGACATCAACTTCTTGGCCGACGGTGAAATCTGTCGGTTCGAGGCCGAGCCGTTCGATGTCGCCACGGTCAACAAAACCGTCGCGCATCGACCCCACGCCCATAATTAGGCCCTTATGATTGATGGACAGCACCGTACCAGTTACGGTGTCGCCACGCTCGAACGTCGCTTGTGAGAACGACTCTTCCAGCAAGGCGTCAAAATCCATATCGCTGGGCAGGGTAGAAACGTTATACATATCGGGAAACCCTCCGGACCAAATTTCTCTCAATGGGTAGGCAACAGAAAACTCGGTCAACTCATTTGGTGAGATGCCGAGTCGGATAAAAGCACTTGGGCAAGAAAACAAAAATAGAACGTTATTCCCGCGAAAGCGCAGAACCGGCGCAGGCGCTGCTCTGAAATACCCCCCTTGAGGTCGGGCGCATTTTACAGAAATCAGCAATCTTTGTCAACGGACGGCCTTGTTGAGATTGGCTCTAATTGGTTAAGCGCAGTGTTCTGTAGGATAACAAAACCTTAAACGTGCCGTATCTATACGACTGATGGATGGACTGCCATTTTCGTGTTCGTCGGCGTGTCTTCATCCAACAGAATCAAGGTGAGGAGAGTGATATGGCGGAACAACACAGCGGCGTTGACCTGCAATGGCTACTCCAGCGTGTGATGAAACACCGTCGTGCGGTGGTTCGTTCACTGGTGTATGGGCTTTTGGCGGGGGTGACGACGGCGGCAGAGCCTTATCTGATTGGGCATCTCATCAACCGAGTTGGGCTTGGCGCGGGCATGGACGAAATTATGGGTTTCGTCGGGGCTATCGTCGCTTTTGCCCTTGTGAATATCTTTGCCTTCAATGAGCTACGGAATTACAGCGGGGAAGTCGCGTATTCGGTGGACTACGATTTGCGCCGTTCGCTGTTCGATAATCTGCTGACGCTGGATCAGGATTTTTATAAGCGCTACTCCAGTGGCGACCTGATTTCGCGGATGCACAACGATATGATGGTGATTTGGCGACTCAATGCGTTGGGCTTCTTACGCACTGCGACGGCGATTTTTATGCTATTGGCGACCTTCATCCTACTCGGACTGGTCAACCTTCCGCTGACATTGATGGTCTTTATCATCCTGTGCGGGTCTACGGCGCTTCAGGTGTGGGCTGGTATGGCCTTAGCACCAATCAGTGAGCGCGTACAGGATCAGGCTGGGGTTTTAGCGGGGTTTGTCCAAGATGCGGTCAGCGGTATACAGACCATTAAGACCACTGGGCGCGAGGATAGCATCGCGGCCAAATATTATGCCGAGAATGAGTTGTATCGGGACAAGTGGATTCACTTCCGTAGGCGCAACGAGCCGGTTGGGATGATCCCCAACGGGGTGAGCGAATTGACGGCTGCGGTGGTCGTGATGTTGGGCGGGGTGATGGCGATTAACGGTCAGATGAGCCTCGGCGATTTCACCAGCTTTCTCTTGTATCTGGGGATTATCAGTACGTGGTTGCTCAACCTCGGCACGGTATATCAGCGTTGGCAGCAGGCTAAGGCGTCGCTGAATCGGCTTGCGCCGCTGACTCAGCCGACCAAAATTGCCTCGAAGCCAGAGCCGGTAGAGTTAGAAGCGGTACGGGGCGAGGTGATTTTTGAGCATGTGAGCTTGACACTAGACGACACCGAGGTTGTGCGGGATGTCTCACTGAAAATCAAGGCGGGTGAAGTGGTTGCCGTGGTTGGCCCGACGGGGTGCGGCAAAACCCAACTGGTTAATCTGTTGGCGCGGGTGAATGACCCGACAGCGGGGCGAGTCTTGATTGACGGGGTGGATGTGCGCGACATCGACTTGGAAGATGTGCGGCAAGCGGTGGCGTATGTGCCGCAATCTACCTTCTTGTTCAGCAAGGAATTGCGTGAAAACGTGATTATGGGGCGCGATGAGGTCACAGAAGATGAACTGACCGAAGCGGTGAAAATCTCACGGTTGTCCAATGACCTGTCGCAACTCCCCAAGAAATTGGAGACGATGGTCGGGGAGCGTGGTGTGATGCTCTCCGGCGGGCAGAAACAGCGTGTGGCGATTGCGCGCGCGATTGTGCGTAATCCGGCCATCTTGGTGTTGGATGATGCGCTGTCAAGCGTGGATACGCATACCGCTGCCGAGATATTGAGTGGTTTACGGCGGGTTTTGAAGGCGCGTACCAGCATCATCATCGCGCATCGGGTGGCGACGGTGAAAGGCGCAGATCGCATTATCGTGATGAATGAGGGGCGCGTGGTCGAGCAAGGCACACACGAACAGTTGATGGCGTCGGGCGGATTCTATACCAAACTGGTCGAGCGCGAAATGGCGATTGAGGCAGAGGAATAGGGACGATGACGACAATGACCGACGCAAAAAACACCGAGAATTTTGCCCCGTCAGACAGCTATCTGCTCTGGATGTTGAGCCTGTTCCTCAAGCCGTATATCGTTCACCTAATCGCGATTGCGTTGCTGTTATTGGGCGTTTCAGCGTTGTCTTTGTTGCCGCCGTTCCTGATTCAACAGGCGCTGGATGGCCCGATTGCCCAGAAAGATACCAACGGACTTGTGCCGATTGCGATTGTCTATATGGCGATTGTGCCGCTGATTTTCGGGATGCGGTTCTATTATACCTACCTGCTGCAAACCGTTGGACAAAACGCGCTGATGGGCATTCGTCAACGCTTGTTTGAACACATCATGCGGCTGGATATGCGCTATTTCAACACGACTCCAGTGGGTCAGGTGGTGTCGCGTTTGACCACTGATGTTGAAGCGCTGACCGAATTGCTGTCTACCAGTATCGTCATGGTGCTATCCAGCTTGCTTACATTGGTTGGGTTGGTCGTGGCGATGTTGCTTCTGAATTGGCGTATGGCGCTGTTTTCGCTGGCGGTGCTGCCGGTTATGATTGGGGCGACGGTTTACTTCCGCAAGGCGATTCGGGCGATGTCTGGGCAGCTTCACCGGGTCGCGGGCGATTATCTAGCGTATACCAACGAGCAGTTCAATGGCATGTTGATTGTGCAGTTATTCGGTCAACAAGAGCAGAGCCGACAGGATTTCGATACGGTGAATCGCGCTCATCGCGATACGCATGTCGAGTTGCGCGACCAATACACGCGCTATGCTTCCGTCAATATGGCGTTATCAGCGGTGGGCTTATGCGCGACCTTGATTGGCGGCGGCTTGGGCATCGTTAATGGATGGGCGACGATTGGCGTGATGGTGGCGATGATACGCTATTCGCAACGGCTTTTTGAGCCGATTTTACTGCTAGCCGAACAGTTTTCGCAGATTCAGATGGCGCTTGCAGCCGGTGAGCGTATGGCGCGATTGCTGAAAATCGAGACGTCCATCCCTGATTCGGTTGCGCCAAAAACCGTCCCAGCGGGTGAGCTTTCGGTACAGTTTGATCATGTGGTATTCAGCTATGAAGGCGACATGCCGGTATTGCGCGACATCAATTTAACCATCCCAGCCAAGCAAAACGTGGCGATTGTCGGCGCAACTGGCGCGGGTAAAACCTCGTTAGCGGGGTTGTTGGCGCGCTTTTACGACGTGAACAGCGGCGCGGTTAAAATCAATGGGGTGGATGTGCGCGATATGTCCACGCATGACCTACGCCAGCGCGTGATGGTCGTCCCACAGAATCCGTATTGTTTCTATGGCACCGTGGCCGATAATCTCAAGCTGTTCGACTCAAAAATCGACGATGAGAAGATGAAAGCAGCGGCGGTTTTGGCGTGCGCCGCGCCATTCATCGAACGGTTGCCGGGGCAATATGACTTCCGACTGTTGCCGGGCGGGGCGAACCTCTCGCAAGGGCAGCGGCAACTTCTGGCGTTGGCACGGGCGTTGTTGCATAGCCCAGACAGTGTGCTGGTGCTGGATGAGGCTACTAGCAATATCGACACTGAGACGGAAATGTTGATTCAACGGGGGTTGCGGCAGGTCTTGAAATCACGCACCAGCATTGTGATTGCCCATCGCCTGAGTACCATCCGCGAGGCAGACCGGATTCTGGTGATGCGGCTTGGTCAGATAGTCGAAGAAGGCACGCATGACCAACTACTGCGTCAGGGCGGGTTATATGCCGAATTGTATGAGCGCCAGTTCGCTGACGACGAGACCTACACTTTGCCCACGGCGGGGGATTAGGTGTTTCTCACCCCTCGCGCACGGGGGTAGCAAACAGTACAATTGGCGCGTCCCGAACTAGAGGAGTATATCTCGATGCGAACTGCACGTTTCTTGCTGCTTGCCCTGCTGTGCGCGGTGGCAATCAGCCCTGTTTTTGCCCAAGACGCGGCGCAAACCCCCGCCGATTTGTGCGCTGCTGCAACCCCTATTGAGCCTGAGACTCGTGAATTCACACAGGCTGAACAGGTCTTGGAAGATGGCGTCGATTACCGTGCAATCTTCTGCACGGATGCTGGGGCAATTTATATCGACCTGTTGGAAGATTATTCACCCATAGCGGTGAACAATATGGTCTTCCTCGCGCAGAATAACTACTACAATGGCACGATTTTCCACCGCGTCATCGAAGGATTCATGGCGCAGGGCGGCGACCCGACAGCAACTGGTTCCGGCGGCCCCGGCTATTCGTTCAATGACGAAGTGACTCCGTTCCTGACCTTTGCCCGCCCCGGTTGGTTGGCGATGGCAAACGCTGGGACTTCACCAGAAGGCATTGGCACGAACGGCTCACAATTCTTCATCACCACTGTCCCGACCACCCATCTCGACTATAAGCACACTATCTTCGGTGAAGTGTTGGAAGGGCAAGAAAACGCCCTCGCCATCAATGTGCGCGACCCAGAATCGGGCGGCGACGCCACGACTCTCAACACCGTCTTGATTGTGACCGATCCTTCAACTGTGGCGACAGTCTACGAAGCGCCAGCAGCATCGACCCAAGAAGATGTTTTGGCGGCACTGTCCGTCGAGAACATCAACGCGACCCTCGGAGAATTGCTGGGTGCAGGGGTTGAGCCGGAAATTATTGCCATCAACTCACGCGCTTTGACGGTTGAAGAAATCGCCGATGCAAGCGGCGTCTCGGCTGCGGTGCAACCGTTGTTAGAAGCGCACGGCGTCGAATTTGTGGTTGAAGCGGAAATGCTTAATGCCACATGCGATTCTGCGCTGATGCCGTTCTACTCGGCCAGCTACACCGTATATAAGGCTACTAGCGTAGCTGAGGCAAACGCGATTTTAGCGGATGCTGGTTTGGCCTCGTATGGCGTGTCGGGCGGTTTGACCGATGTGAGCGAGTTCGCCTATGGCAACCCGGTCTATTCCGGCGCTGTGACGTCTTGTAACGAACAACCGGCACTGCGCGGGCGCGTGTTCGTCCAACGTGGCTCGTATCTGGTGAAGATGGAAGTGACCGTCCCTGAAGGCTATCAGTATACGCCGGGGATTATCATGGAGCAATTCACTGGTTTCATTTTCGAGCGTTCGTTTGCGAATGTGCTGCTCTCGGAAATGCGCTAACGCCATCGTCACTGTCATTTAACAAACCGCCCCTGTTCAGACCGAACAGGGGCGGTTTGTTCACAAGATCATGTTTAAGAGGTGGCTTCGACGGGAAGGCTAAAGGTGAAACTAGAGCCGATGCCGACTTTGCTCTCAACCACAACCGTGCCGCCATGCGCCTGAATCAGTTGTTTGACGATAGCGAGGCCGATGCCCGTGCCGCCGGTAGAGCGTGTGCGCGAGGCGTCGGCGCGGTAAAATCGCTCAAAGACGTAAGGCAGATGTTCCGGGGTGATGCCTTGACCTGTATCGGCCACACGTAGCCAGACGAAGTGATCATCCGCCGTGGCCTCAATTGTGATACGCCCGTTGGGTGCGGTATGGGCGAGGGCGTTATCAATTAGGTTGCCGAGGACTTGTTTGATGCGATCTGGATCGATATAGACGCGGGGTAGGTGATCCATCGGTTTAAGCATGATGGTGACTTGATTACTGCCTTTTTCGCGCATGCCGACGATCACGTTTTTGACCAGCGCATTCAGCGATATGGTAGAGCGCCGTAAACTCAATTGACCGGCGTCCGCCAGAGCGAGGACTTGTAAATCGTTCACCAGCCGAGTCAGAAGTTGAGACTCTTGATAGAGCGACTCGAATAGCTCTGGCCTTGCGGCGATGACCCCATCTCTCAGCCCTTCCATGTAGCCTTGAATGTTGGAGAGGGGGGTGCGGAGTTCATGGGCGATGTCGCTGACCATCGTGCGGCGGAGTCGTTCGACCCGCTGCAAGCTATCTGCCATCGCATTGAACGACCTCGCCAATTCGCTGATTTCGTCCGCCGCTTTGACGCTGACTCGTTGATCCCAATGTCCATTGGCGAGTTGTTTGGCGGCAAAGGTGAGGTCTTCAATCGTTTTCAAACGCGGGATGACCAGTATCGCCAGCAACAGTAAGGTAATCACGCCGGCGCTAATCAGGACGACAAGGACGGCGTTATTGGCGGATTCAATGAACTCGCGCTTGACGGCTTTGGACAGGGCATCGTTTTCAATAATGAGGCAAACTTCCATCGCCGGACAGCGGGACTGACTGCCAGTGCTTGCAGAGGGTTTAGCGACGATGCTCTCGAAGCGCTCTGTGACGGAAGACGTGACCAAAGACCCCGAAAAAGCCGAAGTCAAGACGATAATCAGCAGAGAGCCAATCAGCAGTTGGAAACGGAGGCTACGAAGTAGCGGCGCCTGTCGAGAACCGATAACCCACGCCAAAAACGGTTTGAATGTAGTCCGCAGCCTGTGCTTCATCGAGCTTCCGCCGTAAATTCATAATATGATAGTCTACCGTGCGTTCGAGGCTTTCAGTATCGGGGCCGAACGCGCCTTCCAGCAATTGTTGTCGGCTGAATACACGCCCCGGTTCTCGCGCCATAATGACCAATAGTTTGAACTCGCGCGGGGTGAGCGCGATGGTCTGGTCGGAGACGCGCACTTCATGTCGAGCCAGTGAAATCACCAACGCGCCAAACAGCATATTTTCGCCACTGTCGCGCTGAAATGATTTATTCCGGCGGAGCGCCGTGCGGACGCGGGCGACCAATTGGCGCGGGCTAAATGGCTTGGTGATATAGTCATCTGCGCCCAACTCTAGGCCAAGCAGGATGTCGTCTTCGGTGGTGCGGGCGGTGAGCATCATAATCGGGATGTCGGTTGAACTGCGAAGGATACGGCAGACATCTAACCCATCGACACGGGGCAGCATTAAGTCGAGAATCACCAAGTCTGGCTGTCTCTCGCGGGCGATATCGATGGCGTCGCGTCCGTTATCTGACAAAATAACTTGCCAGTGTTCTTTTTCTAAATACGCTTTGATGAGTTCAACGGTCATGGGGTCGTCGTCAACCACCAATATACGAGGAACCATAATGCACCTTACCCTCTAAAATTAGATTATCTTGTTAAAGTATAACGGGAAGTTTAAAACTCGGAGTCTACAGTCTACAGGAGAATCATAGAATGCTACATCCGCATGTCAAGGCGGTGATAGGTGATGTCATCCACGGGAATGGTTTGATCGCGGAAAACCCAATCAAAAAGGGCGAGGTTGTAAGCCGGATGAACCCCGGAACGCGGACGATGACGATAGCCTCGCTGTTGGAAAAACCGCCTGAAGAACAGGAACGGTTGTTGCACCATGCCTACCAATGTTCTGAGACGCATCTGGCCTTTGAAGGGGAACCAGAGTGCCTCATGAATCACTCGTGTGACCCGAACACAGGCTGGGCTGATGATGATACGATGGTCGCGCTGCGAGACATCGACGGCGGCGAAGAAATCACCTATGACTATGCCATGACCGAGGTTGATGTCCCGCTTGACATGACGTGTAATTGCGGCAGTCCGCTGTGCCGTAAGCGGGTGACGAATCGGGATTATCTCAGCCCGGATTGGCAGGCGCGATATGAGGGGTATCTCCCGCCACATACCCTGAAAGCCATCACAAAGGCGAAAGCACTCTCTGAAGGGTGATGGAAAAGTTAACCCCCTTGTTTGAACGGGTCAAAACAGGGGGGTTGCTTTATTGGGTGAGAATGCGTGCGACGACACGCTCCCAACTGATAATAACGGTATCACGCTCTTTGAAGGGTGTGCTTTGAGAGATAGTTGTGTTTTGTACGCGCACATTCACGATGGTGTTTTTGCCGACGCGGACGGCGTAGCGTGTGTCTGTGCCGATATAAACGACTTGTACGACTTGTCCTGTCACGCTGTTCAATACATCGCGTGGGGCTGGCGCGTCGGCATAGGCTGAAATTAGCATCTTCTCTGGACGGACGGCAATGCTGATTTCTTGACCGATGGCAACCTCATCATCGCCTAACATAGCGGTGACGCGAGTGTCATCATCCAACGTAACCACACCATAGCTATCGGTATATGAGACCATTTTGCCGTGGATGAAGTTGGTTTCGCCGATGAAATCCGCGACAAAACGGGTGGCTGGTGTCTCATAGATTTCTTCGGGACGTCCGACTTGTAGCAGGTTGCCGTTGTGCATGACGCCGATGCGATTCGCCATGGTCAAGGCTTCTTCTTGGTCATGGGTGACAAAGACGAATGTTATGCCCAATTCTTGCTGCATGGTCTTGAGTTCAATTTGCATCTCACGGCGCAACTTGAGGTCAAGCGCGCCTAATGGCTCATCCAATAACAGCACTTTGGGGCGCTTGACGATGGCGCGTGCGAGGGCGACACGTTGCTGCTGTCCGCCAGAAAGCTCACGCGGCTTACGGTTGAGGGCGTTGGGCAGTCGCACCATCTCTAGGGCTTCGATGGCGCGGTGTTCGGCCTCTTTGCGGGGGACTTTATCCATTTGCAGGCCGAATATCACATTTTGGAGGACGCTCATGTGAGGGAACAGGGCGTAATCCTGAAAAACGGTGTTGACAGGGCGGTAGAACGATGGGACGCCTTGCATGGGTTTTCCATCAATCAAGATGCTGCCAGAGGTCGGTTGCTCGAACCCGGCGATGAGACGGAGGGTCGTGGTCTTGCCGCACCCACTGGGGCCGAGCAAGGCTAAGAACTCACCATCGTAAATGTTGAGGTTTATGCTGTTCACTGCGCGAACGGGCATCGTTTCACCACGTTGTAGCGGGAACTCTTTCACCACGTCAATCAGTTCAACCTTGATGTCGCTCATATTTTCTCTCTTTGGATTTTGAGACATGAAGAGGGCGGGACTTGCGCCCCGCCCTTGTGGTGTGTCCCAAAAGCGACTGTTAGAGGCCGGTCAGGATTTTAACTTCGTCCCAAGCGTCGGTGTAATACTGCTCGGCTTCGCTAGAAACCTTCTTGATGAAGAAGGTATTGGCCGCGACTTCATCCGAGAGGGAGACAGCAGGACTATTTTGAAATTCTTCCTCAATCAGTCCTTCCTCAATCGCCACGACGTTAGGGGTGGGGTAGAGGATGGTGTTGGTGATGGACGCCTGAATTTCTGGCTCAAGGATATAGTCCATCCAGACCTGTGCCAACGCTGGGTTGGGGCCGTCGGCCAAGAGGATGATGCTGGTGTAATCGATGATGCCGCCGTCAACTGGGACGACATACTGGAGGTTTTCGCAATCACAGTCCACGATTTGCTGGCCGACATCACCGCCATATTCCACGACGACATCAACTTCACCTTGCGCCAACAGCGAGTCGCCGTCATCGGCTGCAATAGCGACAACATTGCTGCTGTTTTCGATCAGATAATCACGGGCGGCGCCGATTTCATCTGGGTTCTCGGTATTGGGGTCAAAGCCGAGGATGGTGAGGGCGATGCTGAACATGGCGCGGGGGCTATCCAGCCAAGCGACGCGGCATTCACATTCAAACACTTGGCTCCACTCGGTAATCTCATAGCCCACGGAGTCGATGTCGTAACCAATGCCGGTTGTCCCCCAGACATACGGGACAGAGTGCTTGTTTTCTGGGTCAAACGGTTGGTTCAGGTATTGCTCGCCGATGTTGGCGATGTTGGGGATATTGGCGAGGTCAATCTCGGCCAACAGCCCTTCTGAGCGCAAGATATCGACGACGTAATCCGTCGGGAAGGCGACATCGTGGCCGGGGTTGCCCTGACGCATCAAGGTGAGAACCATGTCGTCGCTGTCATAGACGTTGTATTGGACGGTGACGCCGCATAGGGCTTCAAAGTCTGCCACGGTGCTATCACCGATATAAGTTGCCCAGTTGAACACGTTGAGTTGTTGGCCTTCAAACCCCTCTGGGCAAGTCCAGTCGGTGTCAAGGACGGTTTCTTGTGCGGCGGTGATGCCGAACATAGAAAGCAGTAGAGCGATGAGGACTAAGACGCGCATTGTGTTGTGTCTCCTTATTTAGGCTCAATTAGCCGATGTTATGCGGACGTTCTGAATTACGGTTTTGCAGGTAGAGCGAAAAGCCTACGATCACGGTTGAAAAGACGAGCATCAAGCTTGAAAGTGCGTTGACTTCCGGGGTGACGCTGGTCTTTATCAGTCCGTAAACGAACACGGGGAGGGTGGTAGTTCCGATGCCGGAGTTGAAGAAGGTGATCACGAGATCATCCATCGACAAGGTGAGCGCCAGCAGCGAACCGGCGACGATGCCGGGGAGGATGAGTGGGAGAGTGATACGGATGAAGGTCTGCCACGTATTCGCGCCGAGGTCATTGGCAGCCTCTTCTAGGCGCGGGTTCATACCAGCGAGGCGGGCGCGGACGACAATCGCCACATAGGAAATATTGAAGGCGACATGGCCGATGATGATTGTCCCGAAACCGGGCGTCCCATGCACGCCAGTGCTACTGTCGATATAATCAAAAACCAGATTGAAGAAAATCGCCAGCGAGACCGCTTGGGTGATTTCCGGGATGACCACCGGCAGATACAAGATGTTATCGAGGATTTTCTTACCGGGTAAATTGCTACGCGCCAAGCTGAGGGCGACCATCGTGCCGATGACAGTGGCGATGACCGTGGAGATTAGGCCAATAATGAGGGTGTTGGTGAGGGCATTTACCATCAATCCGGTGGCAAAACGCGCCTCTCCGCCCATCGTGCCTGCGAAGATGTTCTGATACCAACGGAGGGTGAATCCGCGCCATGTATCGACACCACGCGAGTCGTTGAACGAGAAAATCACCAACAATAGGATGGGGGCCCACAGGAAGAAATACGAGAACAAGGGGGCGATAATAAGCCCTACCTTGCCGACATTACGAACCATCATACCCGGCTGCATCCCTTGTGGTTGTGAAAGAGGTGTATCCCCAATAGTCGTGCGACTCATCGCCTGATTGCCCATGTTAGACTTCCTTCCCAAAGCGTGCATAAACCAACAGTGCAAGCATCACAACACCCATCATGACGATGGATAGCGCCGCACCCAGCGGGAGATTGCCGCTGCCCTTGTATTGTGCGCTAATCAAGTTCCCGATCATCAAGCCTTTGGTTCCGCCCAACAGGTCTGATGTCACGAATGTGCCGACGGCTGGGATGAATACCAGCATACTACCAGCCACGACACCCGGTAGGGTGATGGGGAGCATGATGCGCCGGAATGCGGTAAAGTCATTCGCGCCGAGGTCTTGTGCGGCTTCGATAAAGCGAAAATCGAAGCGGCTAAGGGATGCATAGATAGGAAGTACCATGAATGGCAGGAAACCGTAAACGAGGCCGAGGATGACCGCAAACTCGGTGTTCAGTAGCGCCAGCGGTTCGTGGATGATACCGGCATTGATGAGAGTTGTATTGATGAGACCCTCTTGGCCGAGCAGCACCCGCCACGCATAGGTACGGATGAGGAAGTTCGTCCAGAACGGCAGGATGACCAAGAACAGGGCAAACTGTTTGCCGAGGTTGCTCTTACGGCGGACGATGAAGTAGGCTAAGGGGTAGCCTGCCACGAGGCATATCGCCGTAGTGATTAGGGCAATGCCAATTGAGCGCCACATGACAATCATGAAGGTGTCAAAAACGCGGTTGTATTGTGCAAATGTGAAGGGGAGTACGGCTTGATTGCCTTGCCCGCGTGTGAGGAAACTGAACACGAGGACGATAATTAGTGGCAGGAGGAAGAAGAGACCTAACCACAAAATGGCCGGAAGGGCGAGCAAAAAGCCCCCAGCCTTGGAGTCACCACGCGGCGTCACTCCGGCGGCCACGTGCCGCGCTCCTCATCATAGATTCGATTTGTGAACAACATAAACATTACCCCCTGAAGAAATTTGCAGGTGTTTGAGTTGCATATCGTAGCGCGAATTTTCCCTGATACAAGTTAAAGTTTCCATAGAACGCTAAAAACAGGGGGTATTCGGAATGTTCTTCGCTCAAAATAGGACAAATGAGTTATACTATACAATCCTAATGTTAATCGTAATGCAATCATCTGAGGTGGATGTATGGCGGGGCGCGGATGGACATGGACGGCGAATCAAGAGGCCGTAGTGAGATTGGAAGCACCCGCCCATAAATTTGTCCGTGGGGCGGCGGGTACGGGCAAGACGCAAGCGGCGGTTGAACGGTTACGTCGGATGCTCTCCGACGGTGTGCCGGGGCATACTATTTCGGTATGGACGCCGCAGCCATTGTTGGCGCAGCCATACCTTTCGGCGTTGAGGGCGGCGGATATGCCCCCCAATAGCGATGTGCAAGTCTTGACCTTTGGTGGACTATCGCGCCGGATGGTTGGGCTGTTTTGGCCGATGGTCGCCGCGCAAGCCGGGTTTAATCTAGATGTCCAGCCGACATTTCTGGATTCCGAGGCCGCGCAGTGGGCAATGGCAAAGGTGGTTGAGCCGTTGATGTCTAATCCGGGCTTCTTTGAGACTGTCCGGCTACCACGCCCGCGCATTTACGGTCAAATCCTCGACAATATGAATAAATCCGCCTTAGTTGGCTTTGAATTGAGCGAAATCGGCAGCCGCCTGAGTGCTGCGTGGGTTGGCGATAAAGGCCAGCTTCGGATGTATGACGATGTACAGACGGCGGCCAGCGCATTCCGCACGTATTGCTTGGAACATGGTTTGTTGGATTATTCCCTGACAGTAGACCTGTTTATGCGGCATATCTGGCGGCTAGAGGTTTGCCAGCGCTATGTTATGGAACGGGCGCGACATATCATTTATGACAATTGCGAGGAAGATGTGCCAGCGGCGCATCGGGTGATGCGGGATTTGATTGAGCAATCTGAAAGCGCCGTCGTCCTGTTTGATGAGGAGGCCAGCTACCGCCGATTCTTGGGTGCTGACGAGTTTCACGGATTTTCGCTCCGTGAGGCGTGCGATGAGACATTGAATTTTGATGTCCCTATTCACACCAGCGCTTCGCGTCAGGCCTTGATTGAACATTTCGGGGTGAGTTTCGCTCAATGGTCACGAGATGAGGTGACTGTCACCGATAATCCGATGGATGAGATTGAACGGGCATCTTTCCGATTTTTCCCTCAGATGATTGATGACGCGGCGGAACGGGTGGCAATCTGGGTGCGCGAGGAAGGCATCGCGCCGGAGGACATCGCGCTGGTCGTGCCGTATTTATCTGACGCACTACGATTTGCTTTGACTTATCGGTTAGAAGCGCTGGGCGTGCCGAGCCGTTCGTTGCGCCCGTCGCGTCCATTGCGTTTAGAGCCTTCGGTGCGATGCTTGATGACTCTGGCGCAAATGGCGCACCCGCAATGGGGGATGATGCCGCCCTCGGAAGACATCGCCCAAGCATTGACAACGGCGGTTGAAGGGCTTGACCCGATACGGGCGGCGCTACTAGCCTCAAGCAGCAAAAAAGGCTTGACCTCGTTTGAGCGTTTAATTGGAGCGATGCAAGACCGAATTACGTTCACGGCGGGCGAACGCTATGAACGTCTGCGGGGATGGATTGAGACCTATCAGCGCGGACAGCCCATCCCACTCGACCATTTTTTCAGTCGGTTGTATGGGGAAATTTTGGCGCAGCCGGGGTTCAATCTGCATAGTGATTTGGACGCGGCGCAGGCGGTGGCGGCTTTGGTCGATTCGGCGGCCACATACCGTCAAATTGGCGTGGTATTGCCTGATGACCTATGGAGTGCCAGCGTATACCTAGAGGCGGTCATGCAGGGCGTTTTGGGGCAACGTAGCCTGAGCCAACCTGAGCCGATTGACTTGGTGGGTGTGTTGATCGCACCCGCCTATACATTTTTGATGACTAATCGACAAGTGAAGCGGCAAATCTGGCTGGACATCGGCAGTCCGGGCTGGACGGAGCGACTATCCCAGCCTTTAGCGCACCCGTATGTCTTGAGTCTGCAATGGCCTACTGACCAGACGTGGACAGCCGTCGAAGAAAATATCACGGCGATGCAAAGTGGCTACCGACTGGTCGCGGGGTTGTTGCGGCGGTGCAGCGGCACTGTGGTTATGACTGCCAGCGATTACGGCGAACAAGGGATGCAGCAGCAAGGGACGCTACTGACCGCGCTGGGGCGTATCCTGCGCCGGACTCAGGTGAAGGGGGACAACCATGCCGTTTGAAGCACGCGCCGGTCAATCTGAGGTCGTCGATTATCGCGGCGGGCGGCTGGCAGTGGCGGCAGTCCCCGGCAGTGGCAAAACCCGCACATTGTCTTATTTGGCGGCTAAGTTGGTGGCTGAGGCCGACCTGCGTGAAGACCAAGAAATCTTGGTTGTGACGATGAGCAATTCGGCGGCGGATAATTTCGGCAAGCAAGTTAATCAATTCGTGCGCGAGGATTTTGGCTTGATGCCGGGGGTGGGGTATCGCGTGCGGACGCTGCACGGCCTCGCCAATGACATCGTGCGGATGCGCCCTGAACTGATTGGATTGGGCGAGTCGTTTGAGATTTTGGATGAGGCCGATTCTGACCGCTTGATGAATGACGCACTACGCGGGTGGGTCAAGACTTCGCCGGGGTGGTATTACGAACTTGACCAGAATCCAGATACCGCGCAGACTCGTGGGAACGATTGGATGAACTTATTGGGGCGGGCGGCGGCGGCCTTCATCAAAAAAGCCAAAGATGAGCGCTGGAATCCGCAAGATGTGGCTGGGCAGTTGAAAGCCACTGATGACCCGTTTGAATTGGCGCGGGCGTGTTATGAAATCTATGTGGCGTATACCGAACTGCTGACGTATCGGGGCGCGTTAGACTTCGCAGATTTGATTGGCGGGGCGTTGGCGGTGCTGCAAAGAGACGCAGGACTTCTGGAACAACTCCAAGAACGTTGGCCGTATGTGTTAGAAGATGAATCACAAGATAGCAGTCTGGCGCAAGAAAAACTGTTGCGGCTGTTAACGGCCAAATATGATAATTGGGTGCGGGTAGGCGACCCGAATCAGGCGATTTATGAGACATTCACGACGGCCAGCCCTGAACATTTGCGCCGGTTTATGCGTGAGCCGGGTGTTCAGGTGACTGAACTTCCACATTCGGGTCGGTCAACTGCCAGCATTATCGCGTTGGCGAACGAGTTGGCGCGGTGGTCACGCGAACATCCTAACCCGGAGGTGCGGGCATTGACGCCCTTAGCGCCGCCAGATATTTTGCCGACGCCGCCGGATGACCCACAGCCAAATCCGGTAGATAATCCGCGCGGAATCACGCTGATGAGCGAGTTGATGTCCTCAGACTCTGAACGGAAACGGGTTGCGGCGCACATCCAAAAAGTCTTAGAGGTGGGCGGCGATATGAGCATCGCTGTATTAGTCCCACGTAACACCTCTGGCGCTGAGATGGCGAAAGAACTACAGGCGTTGGGTATTTCTTTCCATGAATTGTTGCGGACGCCGAGTTCTGCACGGCGGGCGGCGAATGTCTTGGCAGAAATCGTGCATTATCTGGCGCAACCGATTGAGATGGGGCGTTTAGAACGCGCTTTTGAGGCGTGGTACGGCCTATTGGTCGATGAACCGCGCATGGCACGCGACCATAGCGGAAAGATGTTCGGATTGCTAAAACGATCTTTCTCACCAGAAGATATCTTGTTCTCAGATGAGGCGCTCATCGCGGAATCAGTCGAAAATGCTATCCGTGAAGGCGACGACGCAGTGCGGGCGTTTTGGAGCTTTCGCGGTGCGATGGCGCGGTGGTTGCGGGCGGCGGTTCTACCGGTTGACCAGTTGATTTTGATGATCGGGCAAGAGGTATTCACCCAGCCGTTCGACTTAGCGGTGACACACGCCCTCGCGCTTGGATTAAGGCGCATGGCCGAAAAAGAACCGGCGTGGCGGCTGCGACAGTTTGCGGCAGAGTTGGAACGGATTGCCGAGAATCGACGCAGTGTTTACGGGTTGAGTGATGACATCGACGAGGCGAGCGATTCTGGCAAATCTGTCCGCGTGACCATCTCGACGATGCACCGAGCGAAGGGGTTGGAATGGGATAGGGTTTATCTGACCTCGGTCAATAACTACGATTTTCCATCTGCCGAGCCACACGACACCTATATGGGTGAACGTGAGTTTGTGCGCGGCGGGATGGATGTGGTGCAAGAGGTGGTCGCACAGCTTGAGGCGATTATGAACCCGCTGGAATTGGAATATGCCGAGGGCGAGGCGACTCTACAGGCGCGATATGGATATGTTTCGGAGCGACTACGGTTGTTGTATGTTGGGATTACGCGGGCGCGGAAAGCTCTGTTCGTGACGTGTAACGATGGGCAGGGGCAAGCTAGGCCAGCGGCGCCTTTAATCGTGTTGGAAGCGTTTTGGAGGGAACATGGCAGTCCCACGCAGTAATGCCTTCAGTCAATCCAGCTTACAAGATTATCTGGACTGTGCGTATCGATTCCAATTGGGGTATGTGCAGATGGTGCGCTGCCCTGTGCCGGAAGCGGAACCGATTGCCGATTGGGAAGAACGGGCGCGGCGCGGCAGTGCCTTCCATTGGATGGCGCAGCAAGTGATTGCTGGTGTGCCAGTTGAAGCGCTAGAACCCAAAAATGACGCTGAACTGTCGGCGTGGTGGGGACGCTTCAAACGCGATGCGATGCGCGGCCTGCCGCCCCGTCGGTCAGCAGAGGTCAGCCTATCTGTCCCGATTAATGGGGTGCGTCTGACGGCAAAACTTGACTTATTGGCGGTTGAGCCGGGGAAACGGGTCGTGATTGTGGACTATAAAACCCACAAGAAACAGACCCCTAAAGTGCTGAAGAATCGGCTGCAAACGCGGGTGTATCGCTATGTGGTGGCGAAGGCGGGCGCGGCATTTACAGACGGCGTGCCGGTGATTCCCGACCAAATTGAGATGCGTTATTGGTTTGCGGCGGACGCTAAACCATCGGTAACGCTGGATTATTCTCAGGCGGAATTTGAAGCCGATGAGCTTTATCTCACCGATTTAATCGCGCAAGTACAGGCGCAAACCGATTTCCCTAAGACGGATGATGTGAGCCGGTGTATTTTTTGCACGTATCGTTCGGTGTGTGACCGAGGTCAGAAGGCCGGTATCGTAGATGCTCAGGACGATGAAGGCGTGATTTTGCCCAGCATTATCGACATCACGGAATTTGAGTTTTAAGCATGGCTGGCGAAACCTCATGGATTCTGCGGCCAGATACCCCTATTCCAGCAGGGTTGGCGCGGTTGAAACAAGATCGGCGCGTGTTGCAACTATTGGCGCGAGTCGGTATCCAGACGGCAGAGGAAGCCTTAGCGTTTATGGATGCCAGCCAGTATCGCCCGACTTCTGCATACGAATTGCCGGATATTGAGCGCGCCGTATCACGCACATTGGATGCGATTGACCGGCGCGAACCTGTTCTGGTATGGGGCGATTTCGACGTGGACGGCATTACGTCTACATCGCTGTTGGTTGAGGTGTTGCGAGCGGTTGGCGCCGTCGTGGAATACACCATCCCGACGCGGTTGGAGGAAGGCCACGGGGTGCATATCCCACGGGCGATGAAATGGGTTGAACGCGGCATAAAGCTGATGATTACGGTAGACACGGGCATCTCGGCACACGCAGCGATTGACGCTCTGAATGTCGCAGGCGTTGATGTGATTGTGACCGACCATCACCAATTGTCGGAATCATTGCCTGATGCGCTGGCAAATGTGAACTCTCAACGTCTGGCGGAATCTCATCCGTTGCATGTGATGTCTGGGGCGGGCGTGGCCTATAAGTTTGCAGAGGCGATTTGCGGGCGTCTAAATCGGACGGATTTACTACCCGCCGCGCTTGAATTGGCTGCGATTGGCCTGATTGCGGATGTCGTGCCGTTGCTGCGCGAAAATCGGTATCTGGTGCAGACGGGTCTGGCGCAACTCCGCCGGACACAGCGACAGGGGATTAAGGCGCTGTGTCATGTGGCGAAACTGATGCCTGATGTTTTGGATGAGGAGGATGTCGCGTTCCAACTTGCGCCGCGCCTGAATGCCTTAGGGCGGTTAGCGGATGCGATTGAGGGCGTGGAATTGCTGACGACACCCGACCCTGGGCGGGCGGCGATGCTGGCGAATCAGGTCGATGCGCTGAATGTGAAACGGCGTTCTCTGACCCAACAAGTTGTCAAAGGCGCTGAATCGATGCTGCTCTCACGGCCTGACATCGCAGACAGTAGCGTGCTAGTGCTGTCGCATGAGTCGTGGCCTGCCGGTGTATTGGGGCTGGCCGCGTCTCAATTGGCGGAAAAATATGGTAAGCCGGCATTGGTCATCCGAAGCGCCAAAGGCGAATTGGCACGCGGTTCGGCGCGTTCGGTGGAGGGGGTTAACGTCAACGCCCTATTAAATTCGCATAGTCATCTACTCACCCAATGGGGCGGGCATGATATGGCGGCTGGGTTTGCGCTAGAGGCAAGTCACATTGAGGATTTGCGTTTGGCGCTGTCGCGGGCGGTGCGTATACAGGGCGCACCGAGAAAATCCGATGTTTTAGAGGTTGATATCTTGCTTCCGATAGGGGAAGGCGATGTCGGCTCTGAGATACTACGACGGTTAGCGCCGTTTGGGGCGGGTTTCGCGAAGCCGCTGTTCGTCGCGCAAGGTGTGACGGTCATCAAAGAAGCCACGATTGGCCGTGATGCACAGCACCTCAAGCTAACCGTGCAAGAAGGGGAGTCTGACCCGCAAACCGTGTTGATGTGGAACACTGAGGCCGGGGGGTGGGCTGGGCGTAAAGTAGACATCGCTTATCGACTACGGGCGCGGGAAACTAGCTTAGAAATCGTTGCCACGCAAATTTTTGAGCGTGAGGATTCACCAGCGGAGCAATCCGAAGAACACGCTTTAAGCATTTTGGATTGGCGAAAACTTAGTACGGACGACATCCGGCTACAAATCGAGCAATTCGCGCAGAAGGGCTTGCGAGTCGAACAATGGCGCGAGGGGCAAGCCGAGGCTAATAGCGCGAAAAATCACCTCCAACTTGAACCGGCGGATGTACTGGTGATATGGCACGCGCCGCCGAACCGTCAAACCCTGAAAAACGCCGTTGAGCGCACGGGGGCGGTTCAAATTGGCATGGTTGGCTTGCCGTGTGTGTTTGATGAACTAAACGCTTTGACACAGGCCGTTTTGGGTGCGGTACGCTTTGCGGCCTTGAAACAGGATGGGGTTTTAGAGGTTGAGCGTCTGGCAGGGAGATTGGGGCATACGAGGGTTTTGGTTGAAACCGCGCTAAGATGGTTGGCGTCCGAGGGGCGTATTGCGCTGACAGAATCATCTGATAGTTGGAGAGTTGCCCCAGTGCAAGATACGCCTAACCCCAATGACGCTGCGCGAATATTAGCGTCGCTCAAAGCGATATTGGCTGAAACCGCATCATTTAGGCGTTTTGTGCAGACAGCCGACCTCAACCGGATTTTAGGATAAAAAAGCTGCGCTCACAATGTTTCATGTGAGCGCGGCTTTCTTAATGATGAGTTTTAGAATTGCGGCGCAGATGTCACGAGCAAGTCGAGGCGTTCGCCGATAGCGCGGAACGCGGTTAAGGCACGGTCTAGGTGTTCGCGGGTATGGGTCGCCATATAGCTGGTGCGAAGCAGGCTCATGTTAGGTGGGACGCCGGGCGGGATGACTGGGTTGGTGTAGACGCCTTCATCAATCAAAGCACGCCACGCTAAAATGGTGCGGAATTGGTCGCGGATGATGACCGGTATAATCGGGGAGTTGCTCTGACCGATGTCATAGCCAATATCGCGCAGACCTTCACGCATATAGTCGGCGTTTTCCCATAAACGCGCCACGCGCTCTGGCTCTTTTTCCATGATATCGAGCGCAGCTAACGCAGCAGCAGCGGCGGGTGCGGGCAAGGCGGCAGAGAAAATCAGGGCGCGGGCGTGGTGCTGAATATAGTGGACGACATCTTTGCTGCCAGCGATAAAGCCGCCAATTGAGGCAAAACTTTTGCTGAACGTCCCCATAATCAGGTCTACTTGGTCGGTGAGGCCAAAATGGGCAGCTGTCCCACGGCCTTTGCCGGTCACGCCGATTCCGTGGGCATCATCAACCATGATACGTGCGCCGTAGCGCTTGCAGACGGCAACGATTTCCGGCAGTGGCGCAACATCGCCACCCATGCTGTAAACGCCATCGACGATGACCAATTTACCGGCCTCGGCGGGCAATTCCGCAAGGACTCTTTCTAGACTGCTGATGTCATTATGGCGGAAACGCTTCATCTCGCCACGACTGAGCATACAGCCGTCTACGATGCAGGCGTGGGCGTCCTTATCAATGATGACGTAATCGCCTTTGCCGACAAGCGCTGAGATTGTGCCGACATTGGTTTGGTAGCCGGTAGAGAACACAAGCGCGGCCTCCTTACCGATGAAATTGGCAAGGCGACGGTCTAGCTCTAGGTGGAGTTCCAAGGTCCCGTTCAGGAAGCGAGAACCAGTGACGCTCGTCCCGTAGCGCTCCAGCGCATCTTTGGCGGCTGCGCGGACACGCGGGTCTGTGGTCAGGCCAAGATAGTTGTTTGAGCCAATCATCACAACTTCTTTGCCTTCAAACGTGGCGGTTGTACCTTCTGAGTCGCTTAATGCGCGAAAATAGGGGTAAATCCCCAGTTCAATAGCTTCTTTGGCTTGGGTAAAGCTGCTGGCTTTATCGAAGATGTCGGTCACGACGAATGCCCCGTTAGGTTGTCACAATGATATGGCGCACAGAATACGAGTAAGTTTCAGGATTTGAGGTAGATATACGACAATCCATAGTTAAGGCGCTTGTAGCAGGCAAGTTTAGCGTGAGATGGTCGACTTAACAAGTTGAACTCGCGGTATCACGCTTGCGGGAAGGGCGTCAGATACGTTACAATTGGTTGAACTTTGAACGTGTGAGCGTGATTTTTGGAGCGGGCAATGTCTTCACTGCTGTTACGCCGTGTTGTGGTCTGGACCGTCAGCATGGTTCTGGGAGCGCTAATCGGTTGGCTAATCATCACCTTTGTGCTGCCGGGACTCAGCCCGGATAAGAACGCGAAAGCGATTTCGATAGCGGAATACGGCATCATCTATTTCTTGGTGACGGTTGTGCCGTTGGGGTTGATTTTCGTGACTTGGTTGGATTACTTCCTTGACACGCGGATTTGGCCGGACTAACGGCACCGTTAAATCAAGCACTTCAAAAAGAGCCTCAGAGACGAGGCTCTTTTTGTTTGAGTCGACTCCGTGTGAAGAGAGGTTTAGAGACAGCTTTATATTTCGCGTAGTCATTACACACAACACTCCTGATAGTTTTTGCAAGATTGAATGACCTATATTCCTCTTATCATGACTAACCAAAGAAACTCTCAACTCTCAAAGTTCTATAAACGCACGATTGACGAACGGCGCGAGGCTATTAGCCATTG
Organism: Anaerolineae bacterium; assembly: GCA_034437835.1. Lineage (GTDB taxonomy): Bacteria > Chloroflexota > Anaerolineae > Aggregatilineales > Phototrophicaceae > Flexicrinis. The sequence continues at coordinate 30,000 of DAOTTP010000335.1, forward strand.
GGTCGGGTCTGATGTTGATGTGAACGCGCTGCTGGCACAAAACCTGACATCTCTGCAAGCCGACAGCATGGTTGAAAACGTCATCGGGACGTATGCTTTACCGATGGGAATTGCGACCAACTTTCAGATTAATGGGCGTGATTATCTCATCCCGATGGTGGTTGAAGAACCATCGGTCATCGCGGCTGCGAGTAATGCCGCTAAGATGTTTCGGGCTGGTGGTGGTTTTCACACCAGCAGTGATGAACCGGTGATGATTGGTCAAATCCAAGTTCTGGATGTGGAAAACCCGACACAAGCTGCCCAGAATATCTTGGATGCCAAATCAAAACTTCTTGCTAAAGCTGATGAGTTAGGGGGTAGCATCCTAAAGCGGGGTGGTGGAGCGCGTGATATAGAGGTGCGCGTCTTTGAATCCACCGAGGTCGGGGCAATGGTGGTGGTTCATCTGTTGATGGATACTCGAGACGCGATGGGTGCGAATGCTATCAATACGGCGGTAGAGCATATCGCGCCTGATATTGCTCAATTGACGGGTGGGCGGACTCATCTTCGGATTCTGAGCAACTTAACAGACCATCGGAAAGCCAAAGCTTGGGGGATTGTACCTGCGTCTGAACTCTCGAAGGATGGGGGTAATGGGCATGATGTCGTTAAGGCCATCGTCGAAGCGTCTGTTTTTGCAGAAGTTGACCCGTATAGAGCCACGACGCACAACAAAGGCGTTATGAATGGAATCGATGCCGTGGTGATTGCCACAGGAAATGACTGGCGGGCGGTAGAGGCTGGCGCACACGCCTTTGCTGCACGTCGTGGCTCGTATACTAGCCTGTCACGGTTTAGAGCGAATGATTCCGGTGATTTGGTTGCTGAGATTGAGATGCCATTGGCGGTAGGAACGGTTGGGGGGGCGACGCGAGTCCACCCGCTGGCGCAACTGTCTTTGAAAATCCTCGGCGTAACCTCTGCGCGTGAATTGGCTGAGGTGATACTCTCGGTTGGGTTGGCGCAGAACTTCGCGGCGGTGAAAGCTTTAGCGGGGGAGGGCATCCAGCGCGGACACATGCGACTGCACGCCAAACAACTCGCACTCGCAGCCGGTGCAAGCGTCGAGATGGTTCCATCAATTGTGGAGACGCTCATCCGTGAAAACATGATTCGTTTAGAACGGGCGCAGGCGCTCGTGAAACAACTCAAAGGTGAGGGGTAAAGTTCAATGAGTACGAATGGACATACGACTGACCCGCAGAATGGGTCGTTGCTGATGCAGCCGATTCGCAAGGTCGGGATTGTAGGATACGGCGCATACGTGCCGCGCTATCGACTGCCCGGAACGGAAGTCGCACGCATCTGGACGAAGGGATTGGGCGGTAGCCCCATCAAGGAAAAAGCGGTTGCCGGACTCGATGAAGATGTCACTACAATGTCGATTGAGGCCGCCCGGAACGCTGTCGCACGCGCCGCAATCGACCCTAAGCTGATTCGGGCGGTTTGGGTCGGGAGTGAGAGCCACCCGTATGCGGTCAAGCCGACCAGCACCATTGTGGCTGAAAGCATTGGTACATCGGCCAACATCCAAGCAGCGGACTGGGAATTTGCGTGTAAGGCGGGTACGGAAGCCGTGCAAGCCTCCATCGGGATGATTGGGAGCGGGATGAATGCCTATACCCTGAGTATCGGTATGGATACGGCGCAAGGTCGCCCCGGTGATGCTCTGGAATATACGGCGGCTTCTGGCGGCGCGGCGTTTCTGCTCGGCCCGGCGGATGAATCAGTGGCGATTTATCAGGGTAGCTACAGTTTCGTGACTGATACGCCCGATTTCTGGCGGCGCTCTGGCGAGACCTATCCCACACATGGAGACCGCTTCACGGGTGAGCCTGCGTACTTCAATCACACCTTGAGTTCTGCACGTACTCTGATGGAACTGATGGGGACGACGGCGCAAGATTATACCCACGCGGTATTTCATCAACCGAATGTGAAATTTCCATCACGCGCCGCGCAGATGCTAGGATTCAACGATGAGCAGATTAAGCACGGCTTGTTGGCCGGTGAAATTGGCAACGTGTATTCCGGGTCGTGTATGACCGGGTTGACCGCCATCCTCGACATCGCTAAAGCGGGAGACCGTATTTTGATGGTGAGCTATGGTAGCGGCGCGGGTTCTGACTCGTTTGACTTGGTGGTGACAGACCGAATCGAAGCGGCACGCCACCGCGCACCCAGCACATGGGATTACATCAACCGCCGGACTGTGATTGATTATGCGACCTATTGCCGTTACCGTGGCAAGTTGAAGGACTAGATGACGATGCGAGATGTAGCGATTGTCGGGATTGGTCAAACCCCGGTAGGTGAACACTGGGGGGCAAGCCTGCGTGAATTGGGCGCTGATGCGGTTTTGGCGGCTTTAGCCGATGCCGGACTCAGTAGCGCGGATGCGTTGATAGTCGGGAATGCGTTCGGAGCGTCATTCAGCAGTCAGACCCAATTGGGTGCGTTGATTGCGGATTATGCCAACCTCAACCCGATTGAAGCGTGGTCGGTTGAAGCCGCTGATGCGTCTGGCGGAGCAGCGCTCAGGGCGGGGTATATGGCCGTTGCATCAGGTTTGGCGGATGTCGTGGTCGTGGTTGGAGTCGAAAAATCGACGGACAGCATCGCACAGACGCGGGTGATGGCGCGTAACGTCGCGTTAGATGCCGATTATGAGGCCGCGCATGGCTTGACGCAAACCGCACAAGCGGGTTTGGTGATGCGGCGCTATTTGTATGAGTATGGCGTTGAATTGGGCGCGTTCGAGGGCTTTAGCATCAACGCGCACGCCAACGCCAAAGGCAACAAGAACGCGATGTTCCAAAACCAAATCAAGCCGGGGGCATTTGCCAGAGCTTCTATGGTGGCCGATCCTGTGAATCTGTTTGACGGCGCACCAGATGCTGATGGCGCAGCCGCTGTTGTCCTCATGTCAGCAGATGCAGCTCGTGACTTGGGAAAACCTGCTGTCTTGATTGCTGGTAGCGCCGCCGCAACAGACCGGTTGACCTTGCATGAGCGCCAAGATTTGCTGTATTTGACCGCTGTTGCGGAATCGACCCAAAAGGCGCTTGCTCAGGCGGAAGTGGCGCTAGGGGATGTACAGGTCATGGAATTGCACGATAGCTATACCATCATGACCACTCTGGCGTTAGAGGCGATGGGTTTTGCGGCGCGGGGTCGGGGTTGGGCGTTGGCGGCCAATGCCGGTGAGATGTTTCGCCCGACGGGTAAGTTGCCCATCTCTACGTTTGGGGGACTTAAGGCTCGTGGCAATCCGGTTGGCGCAACTGGCGTCTATCAGGCCGTGGAAGCCTGTTTGCAACTGCGCTGTCAAGCCGGAGTGCATCAAGTCCCACAAGCTCACACCGCGCTCATTCAGTCGATTGGCGGCTTCGGTAGCACGGTAGTAACACACGTTTTGCGCCTGCTAGACTGATAGTCTGTGAGAGACAGAGAGCCTCTCATGAGAGGTTTTGAGAGGCTAAAAGCTCTATTCTGTATGGTAGTACGTGGTTTCACAAATGATTTCACAATGCAGCAAAGGGTACTCATCATGCAAATTTCACGTCACTGGCGTCTCAATGCAAACCGTTACCGTCTGGAAGGGTTCAGCACCAATGGTGTGAAGTCGATTCAGGCGCGTGCCAATATCCAGAATAACCCCGCCTCGGTTGAGCAACCCCAATCTGAGCCGGTTAATAACGAGAAGAAGGCGCAGCGCGTCGCTGCGTAAGGAGCGCGTGTTGTATGGCCGATTTGAAACAGGTCGATGGGACAAAGCCTCAGCGCACATTGTTGGGGAATTTGGGGACACTATACAGCTTCACCAGTGTGACAGAAGCACCAGAAGGCTATGATGACCAAGCGCCATATTTTATCGGGCTGGTCAAACTGGATGATGGCCCGATGCTCACGGCTCAAATCACCGATGTTGATGGCGAAATCAAAATTGGTGACCGAGTTGAGATGGTGACGCGCAAATTGACCACTGAAGGGTCACGCGGCATGATCATATACGGGTATAAATTTCGCCCGGTGTTGAACCCTTAAATCCAGCATCGCAAGACAAACAAAAAAGGCCGCTGAGAATATTCAGCGGCCTTTTTTGTTTTACGAGGCGACCCAGCGGGTCGCCCCTGCAATGACGCTACAAGTTAGCCTTGATAGGCCAGTGAGAGCTTGCTCTCGGCATCGAACAAGTGCATGTTCTCGGTGTTGATGGCGATGCCCATACGATTGCCGATGTGTGCCTTGGTGCGGGGGTCGGTACGGGCGATGAAGTTCTTCGACTTCTCTTCGAAGTAGACGATCATCTCGTTACCCATCTGCTCGACGACTTCAACATTGGCTTCAATCTTGGCCGGGGTGATGTTGAACGGTTGGAAGTCCATATCGTGGATGTCTTCAGGGCGGATGCCCAAAATCACCTTTTTGCCAGCGAACTTGTCGAACATGTTGACCTTCGAGGCGGGGACGGGGATTTGATACACACCGGTATCGACAATCAGCTGACCATCGCGCTTGACGAGGGTGGCATCGAAGAAGTTCATCGACGGGCTGCCGATGAAGCCTGCGACGAAAATGTTACGCGGGTGGTGGTACAGGTTGAACGGGGTGTCAATCTGTTGGAGTTCACCGGCGCTGAGGACGCAGATGCGCGAACCCATCGTCATCGCTTCTACTTGGTCGTGGGTGACGTAGATGAAGGTCGTGCCGAGGCGTTGGTGCAGTTTGCTGATGAATGAACGGGCTTCCACGCGCAACTTGGCGTCGAGGTTGGACAACGGTTCGTCCATCAAGAAGACTTGCGGCTCACGAACGATGGCGCGACCCACGGCCACGCGCTGACGCTGACCGCCAGAGAGTTGGCGAGGGCGACGATCCAGCAGGTGATGGATACCGAGGCTCTCGGCAGCTTCCTTCACGCGGGTGTCGATGATGTGCTTGGGGGTCTTACGCAGCTTGAGACCAAAGGCCATGTTATCATAGACGGTCATGTGTGGGTAAAGCGCATAGCTCTGGAACACCATCGCGACGTCGCGGTCTTTCGGGGCGACGTTATTCACAACGCGATCACCAATCCAGATTTCGCCTTCGCTAATCTCCTCTAAACCGGCCAACATACGCAAGCTGGTCGATTTACCGCAGCCGGACGGGCCGACGAAAACCAAAAACTCCTTATCAGCAATATCAATATTCAAGTTGTTGACGACTGCGGTATTACCATACTTCTTGTACACGTTGCGAAAAGTGACGCTAGCCATTTGAGGTTCTCCACGGAGGAAAAATGAACGCGAGCAAAAGAGACTGCTTGTGCATGTTGCACAAAGTTATTGCAAAGTTGGGTGAATTACCTTCCAACAAATAGTGATTATAATCAGCACTTGCAAATCATGCAAAAAATTGGTCGAAATCTAGGATGAGAAAATCACATGAAAAGTCTGGTAAACAGCGAATTGATCAGTATTGGCACCGAAATTTTGTTGGGAGAGATTACAGACACCAATTCGGTCTACTTGGCAAAGACCTTGCGCGATTGTGGGATTAATGTGTTTTATATCACATCGGTGGGGGACAATCATCAGCGAATTGTGAGCAGCATCAAACAGGCGATGGCGCGGTCTCATGTGGTGATTACGTGTGGAGGTTTAGGGCCAACGGTTGATGACATGACACGACAAGCAGTTGCTGAGGCGACTGGGCGTGAATTGGTCTTCCATGAGGCGCTACTCCAACAAATTGAAGACCGGTTTAAGACTTTCAAGATGCGGATGAGCGAAAATAACCGCCGCCAAGCCTATTTACCAGACGGGGCAATCGTGATTGAGAATCCGGTTGGGACTGCGCCGAGTTTTATCGCGGAACATGAGGGTGGGATTGTGATTAGCCTACCGGGTGTGCCGCGTGAGATGAAGTTCCTGATGCAAGAAAAGGTGATTCCCTATCTACGACAGACGTTCAATCTCGGCATTATCAAGGCGCGAGTGCTTCACACGGCTGGGATTGGCGAAAGCTTGCTAGATGAACTCATCGGCACGGAATTGCTAGAGGGGTCTAACCCAACCATCGGGTTAGCCGCCCATAGTGGGCAAGTCGATGTGCGCGTGACAGCCAAAGCGGATAGCGAAACCGAAGCAGATTCTATGATTGCGCCGATTGAAGCCGCGCTGAGGGAAAAAGCTGGCCGGTGGATTTATGGGGCGGACAAAGAAACGCTGGAAGGGGTTTTTGCCGCGCTGGTTCGTCAACTTGGGTTGAAGGTCGCGCTGATAGATGCCGGATTGGAGGGCGCGTTGGCCGGTGTTTTCCGCAAAGCGGATAGCGATATATTGGCGTTCACAGAAATGTTCGACCATCCGACGGCGCTACGCGACATGCTACAGTCATCTTCAACAACAATGCGCGACTTAGCGGAGGCGGCAGTTACGGCCATTCAGAACCAGACAGGGGCGGCTATCGCTATTGCGATGATTAGCGACCCCGATGTAGATGAGTCGCCGGATTCAGCGGAATATACTGCTGTAAGCGTGCGGGTAGGGGATCAACAGCGCACGCGAGTTTATGGATTTGGTGGCAAATCCGACCTTGTGCGGACGTGGCTGAAAACATGGTCTTTGGCGCAGGCGTGGTCGATGCTCAAGGAGGCCAACCCGGTATGAACAGCGTCGTAGCAAAACTCATCAGCGCTCAAGCAGCCACGAACAGCGATTGGGCGCTGTATATCTCACCAGAGGTTGATAAGCTCCCGTTGGAGATACAGCGGTTCGACGACCCCTATTTGCCCTATATGCGGGCTATATACGCGGCCACGCAGGATTTGCTATGCGCCTATGTCTTAGATTTTGGCGCGTATCTGCGTTTGGGCGCGGCGGGCGCTATCGCGTTGGAACGCTCCATTGACCTGATTGGCGATACCCATGTTGTCATCTTAGACGCAGCGTTGGCATCGACGCGATATGTAGGGTTATGGGAAGAAACAGCCTATGGCTGTGATGCGCTCACCATCGCGGATGCACGAGCGCTAAGTGCCTATCAAGGGCGGGATGACCGCGCCGCGTTCTTGATGTCGGCTGGACAGGTTGATAGCCGGACAACGCCGGTCTATTGGACGGATGCGCGTATATTCGGATTAGGGGCGCAACGCATACGCCTACTACCGGAAGACGTCCTCATAAAAGCACGTAGCTTGACATTCAGCGAAACGCTGCGGACAGCCGTTTTGGAGCGCGTGCATGGATAATCTGTCAGAGGCGCTGATTCGCGGCCTCTACGGGGCTGGATTGTTCCAATTAGGGACATTCAGTATGGATAGGCGCGAGAGCCATATCCGGCTGCGTTTAGAGATGTTGCCGTCGTACCCAGACTTGTTACAGATGGCGGCCTCGTATATCCAACAGCGCCTGCACCCAGACATTAACCGCTTGGTCTGCACATCAGAAGCCGTCGCGCTGGGGACGGCTGTCAGCTTGGCAGTAAATCTCCCGCTGGTATGGCATACCGGCAACTTTGGCACGCCGTCACGCCAATTTATCGGGGCGTATGACATCCAGCATCCGGCGGCACTGATCATGCTGACCTCGCGGCAATATACGTCCGATATGTTGAATCGTATCCAACGAGAATCAGATTCGGTTGGCCTACAAATCCGGCAAAGTATCTGCCTGATGGATGATTCGCCAATCAATGAGCAAGAAAACAGCATCGGCCTGATACGATTGGCCGATGCTGTCCGATTGATTATGGAAGATGGGTTAGTCCCTAGCGCGTTGGGACGGAAAGCGTTGACCGAACTATAAGCGGCTTATTCTTCGTCACCGAGGCTAAGGATTGCCATAAATGCTTCTTGTGGCACTTCTACCGATCCAATCATCTTCATGCGCTTCTTGCCCTTCTTCTGCTTTTCGAGCAGTTTTTTCTTGCGCGTGATGTCACCACCATAACACTTCGCCAGAACGTCCTTACGCATCGCAGAGACATTGGCGCGGGAAATCACGCGCTTGCCGACGGCGGCTTGAATGGGGACGACGAATTGCTGACGCGGGATAAGCTCTTTCAGGCGTGTTACGAGTCGTTGTCCCTTGTTATAAGCGTCGTCGGCGTGGACGATGATGGCGAGGGCGTCTACCGGTTCGGCATTGACCAGCACATCGAGTTTGACCAAATCACCGGCCTGATAATCGGCAAATTGATAATCGAGGCTGGCATAACCGCGTGTAGAACTTTTTAGGCGGTCATAAAAGTCAACGATGACCTCGGCCAATGGCATCCGGTAATGTAAGACGACACGCGACTTGTCCAGATATTCGGATGTGGTATAAACGCCGCGCTTCTTAATCACCAATTCCATAATCGGGCCGATGTACTCTTGAGGTGAGTAGACCTGAATCTTCATCCACGGTTCGCGGATTTCTTTGATGCTGCCTTCGTCCGGCAATTGGGCGGGGCTATCGACCTCGACTTCTTCGCCGCTGTGTTTGGTGACTTGATACTTCACGCTGGGCGCAGTAGCGATGATGTCTAGGTCATACTCGCGCTCTAGGCGCTCTTGAATGATGTCCATGTGAAACAAGCCGAGGAAACCGACGCGGAAGCCGAAATTCAGCGCCTGAGAGCTTTCTGGCTCGAATACCAGCGAGGCGTCATTGAGTTGAAGCCGCTCTAGCGATTCGCGCAGTTCACCATACGCATCGTTATCAGTGGGGTAGATACCCGCAAACACCATCGGCTTCGGGAAAGCATAACCGGGGAGCGGCTCTGGCGCACCATTGAGCGATAAGGTGATGGTATCGCCAACGCGACACTCGCGGACGGTCTTAAACCCAGTGGCGATATAACCGACTTCACCGGCAGACAGGCTGTCAATGGTCTGCATGGTCGGGCTGAAAACACCGATTTCCACGGGATCGAATATAGCTTGAGTCTGCATCAAGAGCAGTTTGTCGCGCTTTGTGAATGTGCCGTCAATGACGCGAACATAAGCAATCACGCCTTTAAAGGCGTCATAGTGAGAGTCGAACACAAGGGCGCGTACTGGGGAGTCAAGCTTGCCTTTAGGTGCGGGAACGCCCTTGATGACGCGCTCCATGACATCCTCAATGCCGATGTTGTTCTTAGCGCTGATAAGCGTCATCTCCTCGGCAGGGAGGCCGAGCAGTTCTTCGACATCTTTGGCAATTTCTTCTGGGCGGGCAGCCGGGAGGTCAATTTTGTTGACCACCGGCAATAGCTCAAGGTTTAAGTCAAGCGCCAGATAGACATTGGTGAGGGTTTGCGCCTCGATACCTTGACTGGCGTCTACCACGAGGATAGCGCCTTCACACGCTTGAAGGGCGCGACTGACTTCATAGGTGAAGTCTACGTGTCCCGGCGTATCAATCAGGTTAATGAGATAGGTTTCGCCGTCTTTGGCTGTGTAGTGCATCCGAACCGCTGACGCCTTGATGGTGACGCCACGTTCGCGCTCCAAATCCATGCTATCAAGCAATTGAGCCTGCATGTCACGGTCACTTACGGTATGGGTGAGTTGGAGCAGACGGTCAGCGAGGGTCGATTTGCCATGATCGACATGCGCTATGATACAAAAATTGCGGATATGCGACTGATCCATGCCTTATCCTGCGTAAGAGATTCACTAGAGGTTATGATGCCGAGCAGTATAGCAGAAAAGCCGAGATTATCGGTGAGTCATTCGTGACGGAGGGCTTCGGTAATCGCGCTCTCCAATAATAAACCGGGAGTCGCATCCGCTACGGAAGGCTGAAACCACGCCAGAAACTCGACATTACCGGCTGGCCCCAACAATGGAGAGCGTCGCAATCCCATTAACTTGAAATCAAGGTCTTGGGCGAACGATAAAACCTCGCTCAAAACACGCTGATGGATACGCGAATCGCGAATCACGCCGCTGCCTTTATCGACTTCTTTTTTGCCCGCTTCAAATTGCGGCTTAATCAGGGCGATGACATCCGATTGAGGCGCTAACCAGCCTTTCATCGCGGGTAGTAGCAACTTGAGCGAAATGAACGACGCATCCGCAACGACCAATGTAACCGGCTCTGGGAGGGTTTGGAGGTAGCGGGCATTGGTGCGCTCCATCACGACCACACGGGCGTCGTTCCGCAGGGTGTGGTCAAGGATTCCGTAGCCGACATCAATCGCATAAACGCGGGCTGCGCCCATCTGGAGTAGGCAGTCGGTGAATCCGCCGGTACTTGCACCGACATCAGCGCAGATACGTCCCTCAGCTGCGATGGGGAAATGTTGGAATGCGCCTTCTAGCTTTTCGCCGCCCCGACTGACAAAGCGCTGTTTTTCTTTCAGGATGAGTTCAGCGGTCAAAGCGACTCGCGTGCCGGGTTTATCGGTCATCACGCCGTTGACGCTGACCTCACCGGCCATAATCATGCCGCGTGCTTTTTCACGACTGGGGGCAAGGTTTCGCTCAAAGAGCAGGACATCGAGGCGTTCGGTGGGTACTGCCATGTGGTGAAATTAGCCTCGTGTCATATAGATGGTGATTTCAAGCGGATTTTCAGTTTTCGAGTCTACTTCTATGCCGTCGGCATTGATAGGGAGATAACCATCAACCGAAATGATGATGCTGTATGGGACGGTAAAGCGTAAAGGACGGCTGAATTGGAATCGCCCGTCACGGTCACTCACTGTCGTGATGTAAAGCTGGTCGGCATTCGCCTCAAAATCCGTCACGGAGAATTCTTCACTGAGGATGAAAATGGTCGCGCCGGAAATGCCGAGGCCGGTTTCACCGTCGATGAGCCTCCCGCCAAGCTGCACGCCCTCTGGGAGCGCGAATGGGTCAATTGGAAGCCGACCTATCCCGATTTCGATGGTGATACTGCGGAGTAGGATATTGTTCATGAGCAACTCAAGCCGATAGTTCCCATCTGGCAACTGAGTTGGCGCGTCTAGGCGGACGGCGTAACCCGTCCCCGATTCTGAGAGCGACCACGCGGCTACTTGGTCGAAGAAAATATCATCGTCGATGCTGACACGAAGTTGCCAGAGCGTACCGGGCGCAATTGATTCCCAATCGAATAGGGCATAAATGCTTTTAGGTGGCGTAGTCACACCGTTAAGGGAGGGTTTTGTGAGCGCTTCATCCAGCGTATTTGCGACCACGAAACGCTCCCCGCTGAAAATCCGGGGACGCGCATCGGCGCGACTGCCTGCGACGGTGAAATCAGCTAAAGCGGACAAACGCTCTCCGATATACAGGCTAAGGCGGTAGCGTCCGGGCAAAAGGCCAGTTGGGACGGTAAAAGAGGTCGTTTGAGGGCCATTCACCCCAGACGCCCAGATTCCGCCGACGCGGGGCGAAAGCTCTTGGCCGTTGAAATACCAGATTCCAGCCCACTCAAGGCCGTCAACCATGTTGTCGTAGATGAATTGTGCGCTGACGGTTGTTCCAACGCCGAGGATATATCCATTTCCAAACATTTGCCCATCTTCAACCAGCACAAATTGGATGCTGCGAAAGGTGGGGGTGAGTTCCGGCGCACTGCCAACCCTGAGCGGCGGCGCTTCACCGGCCAATGTGCCATTAACCAACATGCGTATCAGATACTCCCCATTGGGCAGGGTCTGACCGGTCAGGCCGATATACCACAAGCCGCGTTCACCGCCGCTCCAACGCGCTGGGGGTAGACTAAAAACTGCACTGCTATTGCCGTCAATAGTGACACGCAGTTCATAGACCGTTTCCGGCGTCATGAATTCGTAATCGAAGAACAGATATAGGCTATTTGCACCGGCTGGCAGACTGCTGATAATCGTGGTGGGCATATCATTATTGGCGGACGGGGCGAAAATTAGCCCAGAAACTCTGGGTTCTAACCCAGAACCAAACCCACTTAAAGCACCTGATGGTTGCGTGACCTTCAAATCGAGCGAGGCACTACGGATAAGCGGAAGCGCGAAATCGGACGGGCGTAAGGCGTTAATTGCGCCGCCGAGCGGCACACACAAATCCGTCGCGTTAATCAGGTCATCGTCGTTGGTATCTTGAAAGCGGGCGCATCCAGACGTATCGGTTTGATTTGCCAACGGCGCGGTGGTCGGGACACCGATGAGTTGTCCCTGACGGTTATACGCGCCGCCGCCGCTAAATGTGCCGGGGATTTCGCTCAAAACATCCGAGGCCGCCCGGAATTTGACCCATGCTTTTTCACCGCCGCGTGGTTCAGCGGTAAATCCTTGCACTGTCGCTAAGGTATAGGCCACTGGGTCATCTGATAGACCCGGGTAGCCGACAACGGTAATCGTATCATCCAACGAGACGGTGTTAATCTCGGCTAAATCGACGAATGGCAAGCTGAGATTTTCTGGGTTGATGGCGCGGCCATTGATTTCCGCGCTAACGCGCAGCAAAGATAGGTCGAGGCCGAGGTCAGCTTGAACGACTACCGCTTGATATGACAAAACAGGCGGCTCATCTGGGCGTACCGCGAGCGCAATCATGAGCGTGTCGCCGGGACAATCTTTATTGGGGGTCGTGCTGTGAGCATTGGTGAGGATAAGCCCGTCACGACTCACAAATGTGCCGGAACTGACGCAACTGATATACGAAACGTCGTTTACGATATGGGTTTGCATCACCAAAACCGTAGCGCGTTGAATGCGGTTGAGGTCAAGCGAGGCGGCCAATTGCGCTTGAGACGGCCACGCGACCACGAACAACACTAAGGCGATATATAGGAAAAACCGCTGCATAGGCTAGTAATCCAATGTTTCTAGGAAGCGTTGAAAGACCTCATAATCCTGCTGGTAGGTATTGGCATCAGCAGCAAAAGACACGAGGATGATTTGATTCCGACGGACGATGACAACATCCTCACCAACAACTACCGATGGGACGAGTTGGAGGAATGGGTCGTCAAGGTCTGCAACATAGGTATATTCGACCACCGTAGTGATGTCATCGGTCTGTAATGGGCGTTCTGAGATGGACAAGATTTTATAAAACGGGAGCGAGATTCGCCGGTCTAATGCCAGCGTATCAATCACGTTGCGTGGACTCATCCCATTGGCAAAAGGGAGGACTTGGATGCGGATGGTGGTCTTATACCCTAGCCGTTGCGTATCTTGAACCTCCATCACCACACCATCTGGTGTGCTGAACAACCAATTGGTCGGGTAATATGCCGTGACACCGACCTCACGGTTGGTAAAAACGGTCACACCATATAGTGAAGTATCCCGTAGGTTCATGCCAATAAATAGCGCCAAGCCGCAATAGAGTAGGGTGAAGTAATGCGAAAAACGCTGGCTACGGGTGGTTTCGGTACGCCCAAAGTCTATCTGCATCGACATTAACCCTCCAACAAGTCACGTTCGCGGGCTTGACGTTCTGCATAACTGAACAGCACATAAATCAAAGTCAATCCGGCTGCCAGTAGCGCGGCAGTGAACCCAATCCCGAGGATATGACGCTGGACAGATGCGCCACCCAAAGAGAAGGTCGCGTTCAAAAAACCGACGTACAGAGGTAGACCTAGCCCTGTTATGAATGAGCCGAGGGCAACCGTGAAGGGCATAAACAATGATGGGGAAGCGTCGAATCGGAGGGAAGACAGCCCATAAGCGACAACGCAATTCGAGACCAACAAGAGCGTGATGGTGATAAAGGTGTTGGCGGCCACGACATATGGGTTTGGATCGCCTTTTAGGGCAAATTCCAACGACGGCAACAGCCCATAGCCCAACGCGGCGGCGGCGGCATAAGCGAGGGTATCATAGCGGTCACGCAAATGCTCATCCCATGTGAAGGTGCGGACGATGATATAGCCGAGGCCGACTTGTACGATGCCGACGGTGAAGGTATAGCCCACAATCCGTTTGAGCGCCGAATCTAACGGCAACCATTCCTGCACTCGTAAAAACTCCGTCACCAACGGTTGCCCAATCGCACGCGCTACCAATACCGAAAACAAGAACACCGGCAGCAGTTGACGGCGCGGCTGCGGCACAAAACGCTCTGCAAACAGAGAAAATACAATCCATAGGACAATCGGCAATACCGCGACCAAGATATTGATAGGGAGGCGTAGCGCTGTCGGTAAGGGGAGGGAGAAAATGCCGAATACGACGAAACAAAGCGCCGTAAACCCGCCATATAGCCCGTTCTCAATGATGAGGCTGCGCCAAACCGACCTATAGGGGCGAATTTCTTCCTCTTCACGCGGAGGTGTCAAAAGTCGGGCGCGATAATCTGTCATAATAGGCCGATTCCAAGCGCGGGTGGCTTATGCTAAAATTCGGTGCGAGTCCCGTGCCAGTATACGCGGGTGTCCACCGAGGTTCAACAGAGACCCCACATGCCAACACTACGCAACTTCAACGATGTATCGCGTCTCTTACTGTTGCTCGTTATCGCGCTCCTCGTAGGATGCACCGGCAACACCAGCCAACAGGCGGAAATCAATCGACTGGTTTATGGGCTAACCCTCTCTCCAAGCGGATTTGACCCTCACATCAATCAATCGTCAGAGATGGGGATTGTGCTACGTCAGGTTTATGACACGTTGATCTACCGCAATCCAGAAACCGGGCAATTCGTGTCTGGGTTGGCGGAGTCATGGTCGATTTCAGAAGACCAGACCGTGTATACGTTTGTTTTGCGTCAAGGTGTGAAGTTCCATGATGGCACGGCTTTCGACGCGCAAGCCGTGGCCGCCAACCTCAATCGTATCATTGCGCCGGAAACACGCTCACAGAATGCGGCGGCATTGCTGGGGACTTATACCGGATATACGGTCATTGATGACTTCACCATTGAGATTCGGTTATCCGAGCCGTATGCGCCATTGTTGGATTCGTTGAGCCAGTTCTATCTGGGGATGGCAAGCCCAACCGCGCTGGAAACGTATGGATTAGAGCGCTACCAATTCAATCAAATAGGGACAGGGCCATACCGTTTCATAGAATATGTGCCGGATGATCGTCTGGTGCTTCGGCGTAACCCGGATTACGCATGGGGGCCGTCCTTCTATCAAGCGCCTGCGGTTGGGCGGATTGAAGAAATTGAGTTCCGTTTCTTCCGCGACCCCGCTACTCGTCTAGCCTCGCTAGAACAAGGGGTTGTACAGGTGATGGGTGAAATCCCGCCAGCCGATGCCCGGACGCTGGTCGGCAACACCGCCTTCCAAATCATCACGGCGGTAGTGCCGGGTCAACCTGACCAAATTTTGCTGAACACCCAGCTTGCCCCGACTAATAACCAGAGCTTCCGGCAGGCGCTCATGTTGGGGACGAATCGAACAGCAATGGTCGATGCGTTGTATCAGGGATTCTCGACACCGGCAACCGGTTCATTAGCCAACGGTACGCAGTTTTACTCAAATGCCAGCGCAGACCGTTATCCATTTGACGGCGTACAGGCGCGGGCGCTACTCTCAACGCTGGGGTATGCTGATTCAAATGCCGACGGGATATGGGATACACCGGAAGGCGACTTGACCCTGAAAATGCTCGTCCCACCGTGGGGTGAATATCGGCAAATCTCGCAATTCATCCAAGATCAGTGGCACAGTATCGGCATCAACCTCGAACTCATCAGCGTTCCAGATTTTTCGACGTTGTTGAGCGAGATTGAGAAGGGCGAGTATAACCTCGTTGCGTTTAACTCGTATGGGGTAGACCCTGCTTTCCTGAAAACCTATTACACGTCGGACGGCATCCGTAATTTTTCCGGCTATAGCAGCCCTGAATTGGACGCAATACTCAATGACGCCGCACGCCAACTTGACCCGACCATTCGCGCCACGCTGTATACACAGGTGCAAGCGGTCATTATGGAACAAGCTATCGTAATGCCCTTGCGTGATCGCGTGAATCTCAACGGGGTATCCGCTAAAGTCAGTGGGCTGAAATATGACATATACGGCTGGTTCCCCATCCTATATAACGCCAGCTATACGCCATGACCGGGGTCGCCGTCGCCTGTCTCCGAGGTCTGATTGGCGTGTGGTTGGCGGTTACGGCTGCGTTTTTCCTGCTGCGCGTCTTGCCGGGGGACGCACTACAGGCACAGGCGACGACGGCAGGTATGGCTCCATCTATGATTGAGGAACGGCGACAGAGTCTCGGCCTTGACCGGTCACTGCTGGAACAATATGCAGTATATCTGAGCGGCATGATACGCGGAGATTTCGGGGCGTCAATCGTATCTGGAGAGCGCGTCGGCGACATATTGGCCTCACGCGGGGCGGGAACATTACGGCTTGCCCTCGGCGCATTGGCGATTGCGATTGCGATGGGGCTTGGCTTAGGGACGGCGGGCGGCCTATCACAGCACTCATTTGTCGGGCGATTATGGCGCTGGGTGATTGACTTGCTCATCGCCACCCCGATTTATATAAGCGGTACGCTGCTGGTCATGTCTGGCCTCTTGATCGGCAGTTTAGGGGCGGCGGTTGTGCTTGGGTTACACAGCGCCGCCCCAGTCGCCAATACGCTCAGCATCGCGCTACTCTCTGAGAGTCAACAGGGGTATGTTTGGGCGGCGTATGGTAAAGGTCTACCAGAATGGCTCATCATCTGGCGGCATCGCGTCCGCGTCGTACTCTATAGCATCATCCCGACGATTTCGATACAGGCCGGATTTTTATTGGGCGGGACGGTCATCACCGAGACGATTTTCTCACAAGCGGGATTGGGGCAATCGCTGTTGGATGGGGTGATGCGGCGAGATTATCCCGTCGTACAAGGGTGGGTGCTTCTGATGTCTGTTTGCCAAGCGCTGATTTATGGCCTGACTCAAATTGCCGGACGCTGGATTGACCCGCGTCAGCGGGAATCTGCGACCTGATGGCACGTAGTATTTGTGTCGGGATGCTACTGCTCATCTTGTTCGGGGGACAGATTGCGCCCTATGACCCCTATGTGACGCGGCCAGTTCAGGCATCTGCGCCGCCGTCAGCAGCGTTTGCATTGGGGACGGATACGCTAGGCCGGGATGTCCTCAGCCGTGTGCTGCATGGCGCAAGGACGACGGCGCTGTTGGCGTTTGGCGCGGCGGCGATTGGCGTAGGTTTGGGGTTTGCGGTGGGGATTTTACGGGTATTTGGCGCGGGGATACTCCGTCACGCCGCGCTGTTGATAGAACTCATCTTGTTGTCGTTGCCGGGATGGTTGATGGCGTTGGTATTTGTGGCGGGCATGGGCGCGAGTTGGCGTGCGGTGATTATCGGGGTCGGCATGACGCAAATCGCGCCGTTTTCACGTATCACGGCCATGACATTTGCTCAGATACAGACCCGATTATTTGTCACCTCAGCGGAGGCGTGCGGCGCATCCCCTCGATATATCGCCCTGCGCGTGATTTTGCCCAACGCCAGCCCTATCCTGATTGGCGCTGCCTGCGTCAGCTTGTCCAGCGGGTTACTTTTCGCCTCTGGCATGACTTTTTTGGGCTTAGGCGGCGCGGCAAGTACGCCAGAATGGGGGGCGATGTTGGCCGAGGGGCGTTTAGCCATTCGCTATGCACCGTGGATTGCATTGGCAGCCGGTATCCCATTGGTGATGTTTATCGCCAGCCTGAATGCGATTGGCCGACGCTTTAGCTTGCGCGGATGGTCGTCTTGAGGGTCGGTTTACCCATCAGCGTATCTTGTAAGACGCCCTCAGTCAGCCCATCTAAGATGTGAATGGTCATATTCGGGCGCGACTGCACCAACGCCAGCATGTCAGACACTTTGGTCAACATGCCGCCAGTGACATCCGTCCCACGCGAACCTGTGATAGCGCTTTGTGCTTGATTGATGGTATTAGGCGTAATCAATGGGATGACCGTGCCGGAGTCATCAAGCACGCCGGGGACTTCACCAACGAGGAAGATTTCGCTAACGTCTAGTGACTCCGCCAGATAGGTGAATAGCGACTCGGTTGAGATGATTGTGCCGCCGCGCACGGTATCGAACCCGACATCGCCGTATACCAATGGGATGAGGTCGTTTTCTAGCGCTTTCCGCAGATTGTCTAGGGGCATGTGATGAGGAATACCGTCTTTAGAGGTCAACGCGGCGGACGACTGGAAATGAAAGATTGGCACACCGGCACGCCATAATTGCCCAGCCACCAGCATATTTAATTCTGCCGCGACCAGTCCGACCTCAGCGAAACCACGCCACTGCTCGGCGGTTTGGACGCCGTTTATCGTATCGTGACGCTTGGCGGCGAAATGCCCAAAAGAGCCGCTGCCGTGACCGATAATCAGCGACTCTGTCAGAGAGGGTAGGGCGGTGGCGATTTCACGGGCAATCCGAGACATGACATCAGCGCGGAAACTCTGCTCGACCCGTTTATCGGTGATGAGTGAGCCGCCGAGTTTTATCATCTTCAACATAGCATTTCCCTCTATGAATGATTACAAATCGCTGCCTACCGTGGTGGCAATCACACGGACGGCTCCAGCTTTGGACAATGCCTTAGCAACTGTTTGTTCGGTTTCGGGCGTGACCAACGCAATCATATTGCCACCACGCCCACCCCCGGAAAGTTTTGCGCCGAGTGCGCCCGCGCCTAATCCGGCGGCCACCAGATGGTCAAGCTCTGGTGAAGAAACGGTCAGGATTTGGAGCAGGCGATGATTCTCCACCATCAATTGACCCAACAGCCCACTATCGCCTTGCATGAGGGCGTGGCGGGCGGAGTCTACGACTTGACCAATCGCATCTAAGACGGGTTGTATCTGAGGCTGATTCGCCTCAAATAATTTCCGCACATCGCCCACCGATTCACGGGTGAGCGCGGTGCGCCCAGTGTCGGCAATCAGGAAACGAACTGGACGGCCAACCTCAAAGGTCTGAGGGGCTTGTCCCCGGATGAAATAAACCGGCTTCTCGTAGACAATGACCGTGTTATCAATCCCGCTGGGCGTGCCGTGGTGAATTCGCTCAATGTCATAGACCAGCCCATTTAACGCTTCGGGTGTGATGTCATGATCCAGCGCTAGTGCGACGGCACGTCCCAATGCTGCCGAAACCGCCGCACCACTGCCCAGTCCACTGGCAACCGGGATGCTAGAGGCAATACGGAAAAGCATCTTGGGCGGCTGTGCGCCAAAATGTTGCGCGGTAGCTGTAATCATCCGTAAAAGCGGCTCGGTAATCTCATCCGCGCCCATCCCATCTGGCAGGTTCTGCTGGAGGTCGGCAGCTTGTATGATGGTGGCATCAGCGGGGGTCGCCGTCACGGTCACAAATAGACTTAAGACAGGGACGGCCAACGCCGGTTTGCCATAGACGACGGCATGTTCACCAAACAGGATAATTTTGGCCGGTGCAGTGGCCTTAAACTCAATGGGGGATGACATATAGAATCACGACGAATGAGATCGCGAACAGCGCAATGTCGATTTGCAACGGGCGGTCTTTCAAGAAAACCTCGTCTGGCGCGGCCATTTCACCTTTGACGTAAATCAGATAGAGGTAACGGAACAGGCCATACAACACGAACGGGACGGTTGCCAACGCCATTTTGGTCTGCGCCAAGAGCGGTGAGGGCGCTTCGATGGCATACATGGTGTAGGTGATGAACGTGCCAGTCGTGACGACGCGCAGCATCTCATCCAAGAATTGGATGTTGTAATACTGGAAGATTTTGCGGACTTTTGCCGCATCTTCGCCCAGTAGTAACAGTTCTTGGCGACGCTTGCCCACCGCTAGGAACAATGCCAACAAACCGCCACAAACATACAACCACGGCGAGAAATTGGCGACTTGGATGACGACTACACCGGCTGCTATCCGCAAGACAAACCCAAATGTCACCGTCAAAATGTCTACGATGACGATGTGCTTGAGGTAAAACGAGTACAAAATTTGAGAAATGAAATAGACCGCCAGAATGACGGCCAATTTCCAATTGAAAGCCAGTGATAACGCTAAAACTGCCAGCGGGATGATAACGACGGCTACTCGCGCCAGCATGACCGGAAGTTGCCCAGACGGCAATGGGCGCAGGCGCTTACGTGGGTGCTGTTTGTCGCTTTCGATGTCAACAAGGTCATTGAGGATATAGACCGACCCGGCAGTCAAGCACAGTAGCGCACACGCATAGGCGACGGCCAAAAACGAGGGCATATCGAAAAGTTTTCCGTCGAAGATGAGCGCTGGGAAGATGAACAGCACATTCTTCGTCCATTGTTTGGGGCGCATCGTGCGTATCAACCCGGTAAATGCACGCAATATCCCCTCCGTAGGGTGAATAGTTTCCGCTAGGGATTATATCGTTAGGTTTTTCCGGTACAATCCTGATGTTTCGACACATCTGTAGGTTTAACACGATGAGAGCAACCGCTCAAGCGTATTCTAACATCGCATTTATCAAGTATTGGGGCAACGCCGACGAATCGTTGCGTTTGCCGTCAAATCCGTCGATGAGCATGAACCTCGAAGGCGTCACGACTGTAACCAGTGTCGTTTGGGGGGACGAACCCGGCGCAGATACACTCAGTATCAATGGTGCCGCCGCCGACCCTAAAGCCACTCAGCGCGTATCCCACCATCTGGAAGCCATCCGCCGCCGGTTAGGTGTTGAGGTACGGGCGGATGTCACCTCCGAGAACAACTTCCCGATGGGTGCGGGGATTGCTTCATCGGCATCGTCTTTTGCGGCATTAACCCTAGCAGCGGTCACAGCGGCGGGAGCAATCCTCAGTGAACGGGAATTGTCCTGTATCGCTCGGTTAGGGTCGGGGTCGGCCTCGCGCTCTATCCCGGCTGGGTATGTTGAATGGTGTACTGGCGATACCCACGAGGAATCCGCCGCCTATACTATAGCGTCGGCCTCGCATTGGGATTTGGTCGATGTCGTCGGCATCATCAGTACCGGCCATAAGGATGTTGGCTCACGCGAAGGGCATGGTACGGCCTTGAGTAGTGATTATCAATCAACGCGAGTCGCCAGCGCACCCGCACGGCTTGAGCGCTGTAAAGAGGCGCTATTTGGGCGTGATTTCGTCAAATTCGCCGAGGTGGTGGAACATGATTCCAACATGATGCACGCCGTCATGATGACCAGTCACCCCGCGCTGTTCTATTGGCGACCCGCTTCACTCTTGTTGATGGAGTCGGTACGCCGTTGGCGCAGCGAAGGCTTATCCGTCTGTTACACACTGGATGCAGGGCCGAATGTCCATTGTTTGACCACGGCGCAAGATGCGGACGAGGTTGAGCGCCGCGTGCGTTCATTGGCGGGTGTACAAAATGCCCTCCGCGCACGAGTTGGGGGCGGCGCAACCGTCGTTGCCTAAGCGTGTGGTGAACGTCCGTCCACGGATGGAATAGACCGGGGGTATACTATTTCAAGCATAGAGGCCAGCAACTCACGGTTGTATTGGCTGTTGGAACATCGGAGTTCGCCATGTTTGACTTCTTGGTTGGGAATGACTTCTTCGCGGCGCTATTGGCGTTTGCGTTGGTCTTAATCCCAGCAGTAATCGTCCATGAACTCGGCCATCTATTGGCCGCTAAAGCGGTTGGAATCACCATTTTGGAATTCGGGGTAGGGTATCCGCCTCGGCTATTCAAGTTGTTCCGGTGGGGAGAAACCGAGTTCACCTTTAATCTACTGCCATTGGGCGGCTTTGTCCGTCCCTTTGGTGAGGACATGATTCGTCCTCAATCTGCCGAGGAAGTGGCACGCGAACGCGCCAAATTGAATGAGGTCGATGTCGTTGAAGCACAAGCCCCCGTAGTCGATTCTGACCGTGCGCGCCTGCTACGGTTGGGAATCACCAACCCGCGCACGGTGAACGAGGCTAAACCGCTAGGGCGTATCTTCTTCATGGCAGCCGGGGCGATTGCGAATGTGGTTGGTGCGTTCCTCATATTCGTGATTATCGGACTTATCGGCGCGGAAAACGTTGCTGGTCAAGCGGTCTACATCACAACGCTGGATCAATCATCCGTCTTAGCTCAAGCGGGTCTGCAACCGGGCGACATCATCGAAACGGTCAATGGTGTGGCGTTTGATGGTTATACCGGCCTATCTGCTGCGCTGAACACTGACCAGCCCATCGTTTTAGGCGTCGTAAGGATTACGGAGGTCGCTAAAGGGGTGCAATCGCCGCCAACGGCTGAAGAAGCCGCAGCGGAGCCGGAAATATCGGTTGAGGAGCTTAACGTCACCGTCACGCCGGGGATCGCTAGTGCCACTGAACAGAACTATACCCAGCAACTTGTGGTGAAAAACTACCAAGTTGGGTCGCCCGCCGATATTGGGGGGATTGAACCGGGCGATATTATGCTCAGTGCCGACGGCCAATCACTGGTACAGATTGACGCATTTGAAATCCTCAAGCGTGTCAACGAGGTCAATCAAGGCCGAGAATACACCCTGAA
Source organism: Anaerolineae bacterium (assembly GCA_034437835.1). GTDB lineage: Bacteria > Chloroflexota > Anaerolineae > Aggregatilineales > Phototrophicaceae > Flexicrinis. The sequence goes on from DAOTTP010000335.1 coordinate 52,403, forward strand.
AGTTCAACGCGATGGCGAAACCGTTAACCTCTTGGTTACGCCACGGGTGAATCCGAAGCCTTCTGAAGGCTTTTTGGGCGCTGGTATCGAAATCGTCACTCTAGCGGGGCGTTGGGGCTTATCCGCCATCAACGGTCAAGATGTCATGGCCTATACGCCGCTGGGATTGGGTGGTGCGATACAGTACGGGTTTAATGAGGTGGGCAGTGTCCTCCAACAGATTGCCCAAATGCCCGCCCGCATCCTCAGCGGGGATGCTGAACCTGAAGAGAGCCGAGTGGTTAGTATCGTCGGTATCAGTCAATTGGGCGGGGTGCTATTGCAGGGCAGTATCGAGGGTGGGAATATCTACCCGTTCTTGCGCTTTGCCGCCCTCATCAGCATTGCGCTGGGCATCACCAACTTGCTACCCATCCCGCCCTTGGATGGCGGACGTATCTTGTTCGTCCTAATTGAGATCGTGCGGGGTAAACCACTTTCACAGCGTCTTGAAGACGCCATTATGATGACCGGGATCCTCTTGATGTTGGTCTTGGGGGTTGTCTTCATCATCAACGACATCCGAGACCCGATCATCAATATGCTTCGGTAACGGTGCATCACGGAAGGAATAAAACGTGGGAGTAAAAGACGAAATCCGCCCGGTTAATCCGGGCTTCAGCCATACATTATCCGTGTTGTCTCAGTTCATCGCTGGGCGGCGCGTCCCCGACCTCATTATTAGAGGTTTGTCTAAAGTCCTACCGTCTCAAATGGCCGATGTCATCACCGTTTGGGCGGCACTGGCGACAGATGATCGGCGCGAAATCATGACAGCGTTGGTCGAGGCTGCGGCGAGCGACTTTGAACTGGATTTCACGGCGTTCGGCATTTTCGCATTGACCGACCCAGATGCGGAGGTGCGCCAGACCGCCATTGACCTCTTGAGCGAACAAATCAACCTAGTCCACATGGCACGGCTGTTGGATATGGCACAGCATGACGGGGTTGATGATGTCCGTGCATCGGCGATCCAAGCACTAGGCCCCATCATCCTTGATGCTGAACTGGGTAAACTGCCGGAAGATCAAGTCGCACCGGTGGTTGATTATCTCTTGGCGCTGCTTGCTGATCGTCGAACCGATGTGCTGGTACGCGCTCGTGCGCTGGAGGCCGTGGCACACAGCAGTCATGAGACCATTTCCGCGCAGATTAAACGGGCGTATGAGGGCGAAGAACCCCGCATGAAGACGGCGGCACTGGTTGCGATGGGCGCGAGCAGTGATGAGATATGGGGTGAAGTCATCGTTGATGAGCTTGCCAGTCGCCAACCGGCCAATCGCTATGAGGCAGCACGGGCGGCTGGTGAACTCAATCTGATTGAAGCCGTGCCAAAGCTATCGCGGTTGGCATTGGAAGATGAAGGGCAAGTCCGTAATATCGCCATCTGGGCATTGGGCGAAATCGGTGGCAAAGAGGCGCTGCGCGTTTTGGAAGCCATGATGGAACAGGCTGATGAGGATGACGATGAGGCGCTAACGGACTTGCTGGAAGAAGCGCTGGACGCGGCCAGTGTTTCAGAAGGCCAAGTCTACGGCTTCGGCAATGACTTCGATTTGAAATCGTGAGGATATGACATGACTTGGGCGCTAATTATTCTAAGTTGGGTTTGGGGTGGAGGTCTGTCACAAACGACGCCCGTCCCGACACCGACCATCGACGTGACACCTGTTGTTGAGGAGGCCAGCGATACACCGCCATTCGAGGCGCTAACGCAGGCGGACTTGAGCGTAATCACAGGTAATGTTCAGCGCCCAAATGGGATGGTCTGGTTCAACGATAAGCTGTATATCATCTGCACTGGCGACTGGACGGTGTATGAGGTCGATTCGGTGACTGGCACTACTCGCACCTATATCTACGGTGTGCGAAACGGTCACATGCTGGTTGCAGAGGCTGATGACCAAGATGTTGTGACGTTGTGGGTTCCCGATTTCGACACCGAGAGATTGCTCAATGTCCAGACCGTCCGTGCGGCGCAAACAACCTCTGAAGGGTATACGAACCCGTGGGGGATTGCAGTATTGGATTCTGAATCGTTCCTCATCACCAATCTCGGCGCAGATTCGTTGGTGCGCGCCACTCGTGACGGCGATATTACGCCAGTGGCAGAGGGATTCCGTTCTCCGACGGGCGTAGCCGTTGATAGCGAGCGTGTGTATATCGCCAATAGTGGCAGCGCACGCCGTTCGATTGAATGGCTAGATCGCGCTGCGGTAGAGGCGGGTGAAAGTGTTACGCCGGAAGCGCTGGTACGCGGGCTGCAAAACACCTCTGGGATGGTGCTTGCGCCGGACGGATATCTGTATTTCTCTTATGGGTTGGGGACTCGCGGGGTAGTCGGGCGTATCGACCCAGAAGTGTGCGCCGAGGCTGGTGGTTGCGATAACGATCAGGTTGAGGTGGTGTTGTATACCGACCTATCTGCGCCGTTGTCAGGCTTAACCATCTCTGATGATATGCGGATGTTCGTGCATACCATGTTCCGCCCGGAAATCTATTGGGTGCAACTTCCGATTCCAGCAGTCGAGAGCGAATAACATCGCCTAAACTGGAATCAAAAACGCGGGATGCTTTTTCAGCGTCCCGCGTTTTTCTTTTGCCTATTTGCCAAGTGGCGCTGAGACAGTCAAGCCAATCAGCGCGAACAACACGCCGATGCTGTGGATGAGCGTTGCAACGATGTCTAACGCCCGTGATGCGGTGATATAACCGAGGATTTGAAGCAACAATGCCACCGTTACCAGCAAAATGCCGATGACCATTGGTAAGCCACGCCGTTTCGACAACCCGGACGAGGTGACGTCAATCAATTTCCCAAGACGCTTAGAGCGATCAATTTGTCTGAACATTAATGCACCTGAAACTCTGCGTAAAAATCTGCTAACGCTGCGGAGGTGCGAAGCGTCAAGGTGACGCCCTCGGGGTCATCGCTGCGTTCCATCACGGTGGTGTGTTGGTAAATTGCTGAAACCACCTCACCACGATTATACGGGATAGACAGCTTTATGGTACGCAGAGAATGTGCCAGACTTTCTTCAATGACATGGAGCAGGTTATCAATCCCTGTTTTCTGGTGGGCAGAGATGATGACCGAATCTACATAATGGCGTTCTTCTGGGAGAGGCGGGGTTTGCCCAGACGGCCATTGGTCAGCCTTGTTCCAGACCAGAATACGCGGGATGGCCGGGACATCAATCTCTGCGAGGGTGTCCTCGACGGCTTCGATGTGTTGCGCGACATTGGGGTGCGACATATCGACCACATGCAGCAGCATATCCGCCTCGGCAACCTCTTCCAATGTGGCGCGGAAGGCCGCAATCAGCGATGTCGGCAGTTTTTGGATAAATCCTACCGTATCAGAAATGATGGCTTGACGCCCGCTGGGAAGTGTCAGTTTGCGGGTAGTGGGGTCTAGCGTGGCAAATAATTGGTCTGCCACATACGTACCGGCATCGGTTAGCGTATTGATGAGGGTTGATTTACCAGCATTGGTATAGCCGACCAGCGCGATGACAGGGATACCACTGCGCGCTCGTTGGGTGCGCTGTCTGCTGCGATGCCCACGCACGACCTCTAAATCTTGCTTGAGTTTGATGATCTTCCGACTGATTTCTCGTTGGTCAACCTCAAGCTGAGTTTCGCCGGGGCCGCGCAAGCCTACGCCCGATGACGACCCTTTGCCGCCCGCTTGACGCGCAAGATGCGTCCATTGACGGGTCAGGCGGGGTTTACGGTACTCATACTGCGCCAACTCAACTTGTAGCCCACCTTCACGAGTATTGGCGTGTTGAGCGAAAATATCTAGGATGAGGGCTGAACGGTCAATGACCTTCATGTTTTCGCCGAGATGCTTTTCAATCCCACGTTGGTGGCGTGGGGAGAGTTCATCGTCAAAAATGGCTACGGTGGCGTTGGCATCAATCATTAACTGCTGGACTTCTTCCAGCTTGCCGGGGCCGATATAGGTGGACGGGTTGATGCTCTTGAGGTTTTGCGTGATTTGGCCGACCACATCCATACCGGCAGTATCGGCCAGTTGGAGCAACTCGGCCAGTGAATCTTCCATAGACATAAGCGGGCGAGAGATGCTTATCGACGCCGCGACAAGGATTGCCCGCTCACGCTCAATTTGGGTAGCGAAATGGATATCAGGCATATTTGGTTGAATACCACGCCTTTAACTGTTCAATTGCTTGGTCAAATTCGTCGTCCGTCACCCCGACGCTAAAACGGAGATAGTCTGTGCCGCCGGGGCCATAAGCATCACCGGGTGCAAGCGATACATGTGCCTCGGTCAGCGCTTCTTCGACATATTGTGAAGCGCTAATCCGACTGGGCTTCGCCCAGATATATAATGTGGCCTTCGGGCATTCTGCGACTAGGCCAATGTCCGGTAGCGCGGCCATCAATTTATCGCGGCGGCGTTTATAGGTCTCATTACGCGCATCAATCCAGCTTTGCGGCGTGTTATCCAGCGCATGAACCCCGGCTGCGTAAATGGCATTGAAATGGCCGCTGTCGATGTTGCTCTTGATTTTCAGCAGCGTTTCTACGGCTTGCGATGAGCCAACCGCCGCGCCCAATCGCCAGCCCGCCATATTGTGGCTCTTAGAGAGCGAGACGAACTCTAGCGTGACATCCTTCGCGCCGGGGACTTGTAAAGCGCTAGGGGCGTCGTAGCCGTCGAATGTGACTTCACAGTACGGGTTATCTGAGGCCAACAGCATGTCGTGTTTCTTACAGAAGGCCACGGCACGTTCGTAAAAGTCTAATCCAACGACTGCGCCGGTAGGATTATTGGGGTAGTTGACCCAAATGAGTTTTGCCGGGTGCTGTTCTGGTGGGATGGCGTCGAAATTAACCTCGTAGTTGTGTGCAGCATCGACTGGAACCCATCCGATTTCCGCCCCGCTGAGGCGGACGCCTTGCATATAAGACGGATACCCGACATCTGGGATTAAAGCGAGGTCGCCCCGGTCACAATACGCCATGCACAGGTTGACGATGCCTTCCTTACTCCCGATGAGGGGGAGGACTTCGGTATTCGGGTCGATGGTCACATTAAACCGACGCTTATAGTAGCGGGCTATGGCTTCACGAAACGCTGGCAAGCCGCGATAGCCCGCGTAACCATGATTCGTGGGTTTGGAGGCTGCCGCGTAGAGCGCATCAACCACATCGGAAGGCGGCGGCGCGTCTGGACTACCGATGTCTAAGCGCAGAACCTTGATCCCTGCCTGTTGCATCACGCGGATTCTATCCCCAATCCCTGCAAAGACATAGGTAGGGAGGTTGGCGAGGCGTTGGGCTACTGATGGCATGGCTAAGACCCTTTCTTTGGTGAAAATTCCTATTCTACAGGTAATGTGACGGGGTATACCGGCTCGTTGACTGCTATGGCAGCTGCCTGTAAGTCAGCAAGGGCGCGTTCGGCATAAGCGCCATAACGATCCCGCTTGTTCTTCACTTTATCCGACAACTCCGGCATGATGCCAAAATTAGCCTTCATTGGCTGAAAATGCTTCGGTTCGGCGTGAGTGACATAATGCGCGAGTGCGCCCAACATACTGGTCGGCGGCAAAACAAGGCTGGCTTGATTGTTGAGATGGCGAGACAAATTGATGGCCGCCAATAATCCGGTTGCGATGTTGCCGACATAGCCCTCAACGCCGACGATTTGACCGGCAAAGAATAAATCTGGTCGTCCCCGATAGGCCATTGTCGGCTCTAAGAGGGTAGGAGCGTTGATAAAGGTGTTACGGTGCATTTGCCCCATACGGACGAACTCTGCTTGTGCGAGGCCGGGAATCAGGCGGAGGATGCGTTCTTGGTCGCCCCATTTGATATTGGTCTGGAAGCCCACGATGTTATAGAGGCTACCCGCGAGATTATCTCGGCGGAGTTGCACCACCGCATGAGGGCGTTTACCAGTACGTGGGTCGCGCAGCCCTACTGGGCGCATCGGGCCATAGGCTAAGGTATCATCACCGCGCGACGCCAACTGTTCAATTGGGATGCAGCCCTCAAAGAAATGAGGGTCTTCTTGCTCAAAATCACGTAATTCTGCGTGTTCCGCCCCACGAATCGCATTGATGAACGTGAAATATTCCTCTTTGTTCATCGGGCAGTTGATATAGTCATCGTCGCCACGGTCATAGCGACTGGCGGCGAATGCCAATCCCATATCAATCGTATCCGCAACGACGATAGGTGAAATCGCGTCATAAAAATACAGATATTGCTGACCGGTTAAGGCCGCGATTTTCTGTGATAGAGCGGGGGAGGTCAGCGGCCCAGTGGCGACGATGGTCGGACCCTCTGGCAATTCTGTGACCTCCTCGCGCTTAAGGGTGATATTGGGATGGTTGCCAATCGAGTCGGTGACGGTCTGCGAGAATACCTCGCGGTCAACCGCCAATGCACCACCGGCTGGCACAGCGCACGCCTCGGCGGTCTGTATTAGTTTTGACCCAAACAGTCGGAGTTCTGCTTGGAGGACGCCGGTTGCGCGGTCTGCAAGTTTTGAACCCAACGAATTACTGCATACCAATTCGGCCAAACGGTCAGAAACGTGTGCGCCGGTAGAACGCACGGGGCGCATCTCGTATAAGATCACCTCGTGACCACGCTCGGCAAGTTGCCAAGCCGCCTCTGAGCCGGCTAATCCGCCGCCAATCACATGAATTTTAGGGGTCATTGTCTACGTATATCTCTCTTTTAGCCTATCGCTTTATTTTAACGCGCCCAGTTACGGGGTGACAGGGTTCTGCTTGGCGGCATTGATGGCATATTGCCGGTATTGGGTGATTTTGGCAGTGCTGGGGTCATTGGCCGGTATCATCGCCAGTGCCGCATCAAAGGCCGTTGCAGCCTTCTCAAATTGCCCCATCGCGTAGTAGGCGCTGCCTAGTAAGTCATAGGCTTGAAAATCAGCCGTCTGTTCCTCGGCCTTTGCATCATTGATGGCGCGTTGTACGGCCTGTGCAGCGGTTTCATATAACCCTTGCTGGTAGTAGGCGCGTGCGATCCGTAGGTAAATTGAGATCTCCCACGGGTGGTATGGGTTGTATTGGAGGACGGCAAGATAGGCCGTCACAGCACGCTCATATAACCCAGCCAAGAAACAAGCATCGCCCAACATTTCATAGGCGCGTGACCATGTGACATCAATCCCCGGCGGGCGCTTGGAAAGTTGGAAATATTGCGCCAAAACTTCTATAACACGCTGTTCTTGCCCTTCTGCGCGGGAGAATATTTCAGAGGCAGTGAAGAGTGCCTCTAATACGCTTGCCCGTGCCAATCCGCGATATGCGGCTAATTTAAGCGCGATATTGGCCGATTTAACCGCCTCATCAAGCCGGTGCATATCGCGCAGGATACGTCCATTCAAGAGATGGGCTTGAATCAACCAAGCGCGATCTTCGCTAGATGGGTAGGTTTGAATGGCTTTTTCCAGATAGATTAATGCCTGTCGGAAGTCTCGCTGCTCATAAAAAGCTGTGAATCCCAACCGCTCATAGGCATACGAGGTTAAGGCGGTGACGTGAGAAGGTTTCATCAAGGCGCGTTGGAATGAATCGACGGCGCGTTCAACTTGGCTGCCGGAAAGTAAAAGACGTCCGAATTGATATAGCACCCAGCCGTAGTTTTCATAGTTTGGGAATTGCGCTAACAGATGGGTATAGAGTCGCTCTGCATTTGCCCAATCGCTACGTTCGGCAAAACCCAACGCCGATAATTCATAGCGTGCGAAAAAACAGTCTGCCTGAAGCTCTTGCGCGTGTGGTAGCGTCATAATGTCTGGAGACAACAAAGCCGCCCGCGAGATGTCTTCTAGGCCGCCTTCTGGGCGACTGGTCAAGAGTTTGGCTTGGGCGCGTAGCAACAACAATTTGGCCTGAAACTGGGCGGGGTTTGTGACGCGCAACGCCCGTGTGATTTTTACTTCTGCTGTCTTGATTTTGCGCTGACGCAGCAGCCCTTCAATCTCGTCAAGTCGAATAGTCATCACAGCCCAATCAAAATCCTAAGCAGAAACGATATTGTTGCCCCCACAATACACGAACAGCGCTGATTATGCCACCAGAAACATGACAGGCCGCACTGATGAAGGCGGCCTGTCATTGGGTTCACACTGCGCGTGATGTCGCTAGATTTTGCCCAAAATCAGCGTCGCATTCTGACCGCCCAATCCAAAACTATTGGACAGCACATAGCGCAGGTTTTTGAGGTCACGGGCGATATTCGGCGTGTAATCAAGGTCACATTCCGGGTCTGGCGTATCGTAGTTGATGGTGGGGTGAATCCGCTGATGTACCAACGACAGCGCACAGACAATGGCCTCAAGCGCGCCAGCCGCGCCAAAAGCATGACCAATCATGCTCTTGGTTGAACTGATGGGGATGTTATAAGCCGCTTCACCAATCACGCGCTTAATGGCGGTGGTTTCCATTGCGTCGTTTTGTGGAGTCGATGTGCCGTGCGCGTTGATATAGCCAATTTCATCCGGGTTGATACGTGCGCTTTCAATCGCCCATTTAATCGAGCGAGTCGCGCCGGATGCGGTGGGGTCAAGGGCAGCGATATGGTAGCCGTCTGACGATGAGGCGTGACCGAGGATTTCAGCGTAGATGCGTGCGCCGCGCTTGAGGGCATGAGCCAGTGATTCGATGATGACGATTCCCGCGCCTTCGCCCATGACAAAGCCAGAACGGTTTTTGTCGAACGGGCGACTGGCCTTATCTGGGGAATCGTTATACTCATCGGCCAACGCGGTCATGGCTGAGAAACCCGCCACGGTATAGTCTTGGAGGATGGCCTCGACACCGCCTGTGATGACGACATCGGCACGCCCATCACGGATGAGGACGGACGCCTCACCGATAGATTGCGTGCCAGCCGCGCACGCTGTTGAGGGCGTATTCAATGGCCCCAGTGCGCGTAAAAAGCGACTGATATAGTGGGCTGGCATGTTCGGCAATGAGTTAATCAACGCCAGCGGGTTAGGCTTACGCCAAGTGGTGCGGAAGTCGAAGGTGCTATTGGTAGACATTTCGTGAGAGCCGAGCGTCGTTCCGACCACGACACCGACGCGCTCACTTTTATTTTCGATGTCTTCAACAGTGAAGCCCGCATCTTCAATCGCTTGGCGTGCTGCGTAGACCGCGAATTGCGAGGCACGCCCCATTCGGCGCGCCTCTTTATGGTCAATGTAATCCCCGATGTCGAAATCACGCACTTCTGAGGCTATCTTGACCGGGATATGCTCGGTTGGGATGGTGGTGATGTTGCGTACCCCTGAGCGACCCGCAAGCAGATTTTCCCAAAGCTGCTTGACCGGTCCCAATCCCGAGACCGCGCCCATCCCTGTAATGACAACGCGGGAACGCCCGCGTCGAAGAAGATCCATGAGTTTTACTCCTGTTTACTGTCAGAGGCGGGGATTTGGGAGATTTTCTCCCGAATCAGATTGACGATATCGCCCTTCACCGCCAAACTCGCCTGATGAACTGCGTTTCGCACGGCGCGACCATCAGAACTGCCGTGTCCAATAATAACAACACCGTTCACGCCCAAGAGTGGCGCACCTCCAACCTCAGACGTGTCCAATTTCTTACGGATTACCTTTAAGGCAGACCGTATCAGCGCGCCACCCAACAGCCAATCTAACCTCGTCTTTAACACTTGGCGCATGTTATCGGACATATAGCGGGTGCTGGCTTCATAGGTTTTTATCAGGATATTACCGGTGAAACCGTCACTGACAATCACATCGGCTTTGGTATTGGCACTTTCTTTGCTGAAAATCTCTTTGGGTTCGATATTGCCCACAAAGTTCAGTGTCGAATTTTGAAGCAGAGCCGCAGCTTCACGGATGAGGTCGTTGCCTTTGCCTTCTTCTTCACCATTCGAAAGCAACCCAACACGCGGGTTGTTGATTCCGAGGGCGTATTGGGCATAAATCGCGCCCATGTGCGCGTATTGCAACATCCACTCTGGCTTGGAGTCGGAATTAGCGCCAATATCGGTGAAAAAGATTGGGCGGCCAAAGATAGGGAATACCACCGATAGGGCAGGCCGTTTGACGCCCGGAATCCGTCGCAATTTATCCAACATCGCGATGGCGTGAGCTGCGCCGGTGTTGCCCATCGTCACGAAAGCATCCGCCGCGCCCGTCTTGACCAATTCCATCCCGACGTGCATAGATGAGTTGGGTTTACTCTTGATGGCGGCGCTAGGTTTATCGTGCATTGTGACCGCTTCAGCGGCGTGCTGCACTTCGATTTTCAAGCTAGACGTGTCATATTTGGCGAGTTCGGTTTTAATTGCCGCTTCATCACCTACTAAAATGACCGTTACACCGAGTTCCCGTGCTGCCAAAACACCCCCTTCAACGTCAGGGGCAGGACAATTGTCGGTTCCCATCGCATCAACGACGATACGCATCATGAACATCCTTAAGGCAGAAACTGCCGAATACGCGGATTAAATTGTAAAACCCAAGTCCCCGCTTGACCAGCGTTTAGCTTAACGATATAATGCCTTACATTCAAGTCGCCCTGATGGCGGAACTGGCAGACGCGCATGGTTGAGGGCCATGTCCTTTACGGGGTGGAGGTTCGAGTCCTCTTCAGGGCACTATAAACAAAAAAGCTCGCTGAATTCGGCGAGCTTTTTTGTTGCTAGAGTTTGGTTCCCGATTTACACTGTAGCTTGTTATGATTAAACATGCGCCCATATGATAGGAGTTGATTCGGATGTCCGATGCCACAAGCGGCCCTTTACGTGATGCTTACGAGGCAATCCATGCCAATCAACTGCCCAAAGCGCGGGAGATTTTACGCGCCTACATGGTCAGTCAACCTAACGACCCCGATGCTTGGTGGTTGTACAGCTATGCAGCCGAGACTCCTGATGAGGCGCGGAGTGCGCTACAGAACGTTTTGCGGCTTGACCCGATGTACCCCGGCGCGAGTGATTTGCTCGTACAGCTAAACCAGTCTGCTGGCTCGGCAACGTTGCCGACACAACCGGCAGGCATCCGTAAGTTGGGAGACAATCCTGCTGTTTCAACGACTCAGACACCGAAATCGGATGTTTCGCTGGATGATGATGACTTCGACGACCTCGATGATTTAGATGACGAAGATGAGGATGATGAGTCGGGCTTCACGCGCCGTCGGGTTCTCGTCGCATTGGCCGGATTCGCGTTGATCGTCTTTTTGGTGATTCTGGTGTTTATTTTCCTGCCACGCAGAACTTCTGCGCCCGAACCCACTAATGTGGCTCAAGTGACGCTGCCAGCGACCACACTGAGTATCACCCCAGACCCCAGCCTTTCGTCACTGATAACAATTACTCCAGATGAAGTCATCATAGGTGTGTCGCCAGAACCGTCAGTAGAGGTTGCCGTAACAGTTCCGGACGCGACAGGCGCTCCTGTTGCTACAGAAGACGCAGCAACCATCTCAGAGACGCCCAGCGGAACGGAGTTTGTGAGTTTCTATACTGCACTTGCAGCTTTTGAAGTCCTCCCAAACAGTATGGCTATAGACCAAACCACAATCGGCCAGACCTTTAGCGGTTCAATCTGCTTGCAAAATCAGGGGGAATTGCGTTCCGCAATCCCGACGGCCATATCCGCTTTGGCATCTGTTAGTCCCGAAGCACCCGCCGAAGCGCAGTTCATCGGCGCAAAATTCCTGAATTGCACCGATAACAGTTTGATGCGGTATGTCGTCGTCCCAATTGAGGATGCCCGTGCTTTTGCGGCAGGTACACTGACCGCCTCACAGCTTCGCGGCGTCCATCGCAATATCACTCGTTAAGTTTCTAGCACTCCGAATCGCAAGAAAAAGGCCACTGTTTTCTCAACAGTGGCCTTTTTGTTCGGTTGATATATGAAGCTAAATCTTGCGCCCTTGCCAGAACTCATCACGCATAATGCGTTTGAGCGTCTTACCGGCTGCACTGCGGGGAAAATCCTCTTTGATAATGACTTCGCTGATTCTTTGATAACGCGCCTCGACTCGGCTGTTAACCCAATCACATAAGTCTTGAGCCGAGATACCGCCATCTTGCTTCAAAGTCACGGCGGCAACGGGGGTTTCGCCCCATTTTTCACTTGGTACGCCGAAAACGGCCACTTCTTTGACCATCGGGTGCTGCACAATAACCTCTTCAATATCACGCGGGTAGACATTGACGCCACCGCTGATGATGAGGTCTTTCTTACGGTCAACCAGATATAAAAATCCGTCCGGGTCAAGGTATCCTACGTCGCCAGTGAACAGCCAGCCATCACGTACTGCTTGCGCCGTCAAGTCGGGACGCTTGTAGTAGCCAGACATGAGCATTGGGCCGCGCCCGATAATCTCGCCGATTCCGCCTTGAGGGAGTTCTTTCCCCTCATCATCCATAATTTTAATCTCCATGAAAGGGGGCGGGACACCCACTGAATCCAGTTTTGTGGCGGGGTGATGCGGGTCAAGGATAGTCATAAAGCCCTCGGTTAGGCCATATAGCTCATAAAAACGCCTCGGAAGTTGACTGTTGAGCGATTCTTTGTGTTCTCGCAGAAGTGGCGCCCCGACTGAGCCAATCATCTGGAGCGATTCGAGACGGTTGGGCGAGAACTTAGGGGAATTGAGCAACCCGATAATCTGCGATGGAACCATCTTGATATGGGTGACTTTTTCGCGCTCAATCGTCTCTATGAGGCTTTCTGGCGTATATTGCTTGAGCAAGATATAGGTTGCGCCGAGGTACATGGTCGGCATAAAGGTCAAAAACGCGCCGTTAAACACCAACGCACCGGCATGAGCGACAATGCTTTCCGGCGTGATGCGATATGACGCAGCAAATTGGGTGCAGTAATGTGCGCGCACATAGTGGGTCAGCACAATCCCTTTAGGCAGACCCGTCGTCCCACTGGAATAGATGATATTGAACGGGTCATCATCCTGAATATCGGCAAATGGCGGTTCTTCCTCAGACCCATTGGCTGATAGGGTAGGGTAGTCCAGATAACCGTCGAGATTGACCTCATCAGTCACGACGAATCCGGAATCCGAGAGATTGAGCAAATCTGCGCGAATACTGTTCAACTCTCCCACCATCGTATGGTCGGTAAACACCATTTTAGTGTCAGAGTCATTGAGCAAGGTCGCGAGTCCCTTGCCGCGTAGCAGGTTACTCAGTGGGACGGTGACAGCCCCTATTTTGGCAGCCGCCCAATAGACTTCCATAAGCTCTAAACTATTGGGCAGCAAGGTCGCTACTTTATCCCCTTTTATGATGCCTTGCGCCAACATCGCATTAGCAAGTCGGTTGATTCGCCGGTTGTAATCGGCGTAAGTTAGGCGGGTGTTCTCAAAAATTACCGCGATATGGTTAGGACGATAGCGGGCGTGGTGTGTGATAAGACTTCCGACGTTCATGAGTTAAAACCTTCGTCACTTAGAAATAAAATCATGATTCAATTCTAACCCGTCTCAGCAGAGTCGCAATGTCCACGGGATATAGAAAAACGCCGCTAGAGTGATACATCTAGCGGCGTTTTGTGTTCTTTCGGGTATCTATCAGAGGCAAAAACCGTTACGGACGGGTACGGTTTTTGCCTTCCCAGACATAGCTCTCATCACGGATGAAGGCTTCCAGCATGGCGCGGGCAATGTCATCCGAGGGCTGAATCGGGGGCGACTTGAAGAAGTACGAGCTAGGCCCTTCGATAGCGCCGCTAATCCCACGGTCAAGCGCCAGCTTCGCGCAGCGCAGCGCATCAATCACGACACCGGCGCTGTTGGGGCTGTCCACGACTTCCAGTTTCATTTCGATATTGAGAGGTACGTCGCCAAAGCTACGACCTTCGAGGCGGATATAAGCCCACTTACGGTCTTCAAGCCACGGGATATAGTCGCTAGGGCCGATGTAAACATTGCCCGCGCCCATATCATACGGCAACTGACTCGTAACTGAATTGGTCTTGCTAATTTTCTTGCTCTCAAGGCGGCTACGGTCAAGCATGTTGTAGAAGTCCATGTTGCCGCCGACATTGAGTTGGCTGGTGCGCTCTAGCTTGACGCCGCGCTCCTTGAACAGATTCGCCAATACGCGATGAACGATGGTCGCGCCGACCTGACTCTTGATGTCGTCGCCAATCACCGGCAGACCACGTTCTTTGAAGCGACTTTGCCAATAGGGCTCACGGGCGATAAAGACCGGTATGCAGTTCACCAAACCGCAACCAGCATTCAAGACTTGCTCGACATACCACTTGGTCGCTTGCTCACTGCCTACTGGCAAGTAGTTGATGACGACATCAACCTTGTTATCGCGCAGCAGTTCAACAATATTGCCGGTACTGCCCGGCGCTTTGGTGATTTTCTGCGACAAATACGGGCCGAGACCGTCATGGGTCATACCGCGTTCAACCGTGACGCCCATGTGGCTTGGCACTTCAGCGAACTTGACGGTGTTGTTCTGACCAGACCACATCGCTTGACCGAGGTCTTTACCGACCTTCTCGGAGTCGATGTCAATGGCCGCTACAAACTCGATGTCGCGGATACGATACCCGCCGATGACGTTGTGCATGATGCCGGGGATGAAGCCTTCATCGGCAGCATCCCGGTAATAGTGAACGCCCTGAATCAAAGAGCTGGCACAGTTGCCAACCCCGATAATGGCGACGCGGATTTTCTTGTTCTGTTCGCTCACAAGGATTGCTCCAGTTTGGAGTGCTAATCGTGCATAGCAGAATGGTAAATACGCCAATGAAGCGGCGCAAGATGAAATATTGCCTTTTGCGGGCAAACAAAAAGCGGTGCAAGGTGCTGCACCGCCTTTCTATCACTTCAAATTGTGACCCATACGGGATTCGAACCCGTGTTTTGGCCTTGAGAGGGCCACGTCCTAGGCCTCTGGACGAATGGGCCAAACGATGGGCGAAGTGTATAGTAATTCGATGCGCCATGTCAAGACGCAACTCGGGGTCGTGACCTTACTCTCGGTCACGTTCCCGCTCACGTAGCGCTCGTTGAATGTCCCTATCGGAATCGCGTTTGGCGATGGCGTCTCGCTTGTCATATTCCTTTTTACCGCGTGCGAGCGCGATTTCGACCTTTGCCTTACCGTTGACGAGATAAAGCTGAAGCGGGACTGCCGATAGACCTTTTTCGTGCAGCGCACTGGTCAGTCGCATGATTTCTTTCTTGTGTAAAAGCAGCTTGCGCGGGCGGGTGGGGTCAAGTGAATCCCAACCACTGGCTTGAGGGTAAGGGCTGATATGGACTTGGAGCAACCATAGTTCGCCGCCCATTTCCTCAACGAAGCCTTCCTGTAAATTGGCGAGACTGGCGCGTATCGATTTGATTTCAACGCCGCGCAAGACTATTCCGGCCTCAAATATCTCTAAGAATGAGAAGTCATGAGAGGCTTTACGATTGCGGGCAACGACTTTCCGGGCGTCTGACATGATAAATAGCTATCCGATCTGTTGGATGGTTCTGTTATTGGGGTAATGCTTCTTGTAGGCTTTGAATCGCTTGGCTGAGTTCAATATCGGCTCCACTGGTCGAAGCAGTTAGCGCAATATCCGGCTCAATACCTTGCCCATCAATGCTGTGGCGCAGCGGTGTTAACCACTCTGCATAGGTTACGTGAATAGAGGACTGGTCGGAAAGCCCAAAAATTTGCTGTATTACCCCCTTCCCGTAGGTTTTTTGGCCGATGATGAAGCCACGCTCATAATCACGGATTACACCGATCAGCACTTCTGATGCGCTGGCGGTGTAGTTATTGACGATGAATACCACCGGCAAATCGGTCAAGACACCACCTTCAACCTCATCATCGTATGAGCGCTCACTATCTTTACTACGTTCGACCAATAGCAACCCGCTTTCAATGAATTCTCCAGCAATCTCAAGCGATTCTTGTAATAGCCCGCCGCCATTATTTCTCAGGTCAAACGCGATAGCTTGCACACCTTGTTGTTTGAGGCTCGTCACAGCGTTCCGAAACTGGTCAGGCGTATTGTTGTTGAAATCCGTGATTTGGATGTAGCCCAGCCGTGAGTCTTCTTGTAAGACTCGGAAAAACACCGATGGAACTTGGATCAGGCCGAATGGCACAAAGATGGAAAGTTGCGTTTCATCCCGGCGGATGAGCAGGTCTACACCAGAATTATCTTTGACTTCGCCACGTAGTTTGGATTCTATCTCTGGTTCAGAGCGGGTCGTATCAACGCCCTCACCATTGATTGCCAGTAAAACATCCCCATCGAGGATTCCGGCGGCTTGCGCGGGACTATCTTCAAACGGGATGATTCGGAATTCCCCGGATGTCGTCCGTTGTAGTTTGATGCCTGCGCCACCATATACCCCAGCCAAAGAATTGGTTTCGACTTGGGTTTGAGGTGGGGCAATGAAATAGGTATAAGGGTCTTCTAGGCTGGCTAAAAGTCCCGTCACGGCTGCATAGACAGCTTCCTGATCTGTCGGGACTGTTCGCAAGTAATATCGGTTAATCCACTGCTGGACTTCGGTCAATAAAGCAAAACTCGTTTGCCCCGGCGTAGAAGGAAGGAGCGATATCCCAATCAAATCGCGTGTGATGAATCCCGCTACAAAGATGACAGCAATCCCAATCCCAATAAGCGCCCCAACAGCGATTGATTTTGTGGTATCCCTCATGTGTAATCTCTTGACCCTTGTTTTAAGTAGCGCATCTTCCCGACATCATTGTACCTAATTCTCAATCAGGCCATACGGTATGCTATGCCAACCTATGATATTGTCTAGGGAGGAATAATTACGCTATTTCATCGGTAGGCAATCCTCATGAGCCAATTATTTTCTCACCCGCCATTGATTTTAATCGTCGATTTCGATATCTCTACCACGCAATTGCTACGCGGCGTTTTTGAATATGAGGGCTACCGGGTCGAGACCGCCAACGACGGCACTTCCGGCCTGCGAATTGCTACTGCACTTCGTCCAGATTTGATTGTCTTGGAAACGCGGCTGGGCGGCCAAATCAATGGCATCCAGATGCTTAAGCAATTGCGGGAAATACCGCAAACCGCCAAGATACCGACGTTCTTACTCACCTCAGCAACCGATTGGCCGGAAATCATCGAAGGGCTGAGGCTTGGCGCGGATGACTATATGCGTAAACCTGTCCACCCACGGGAATTGTTAGCCCGCGCCGAGACGAAAATTCGCGCATATCACCTCGATGAAGCCCTGACACGGCGCACACGCGATCTTGAGGCGCTATTGCGCGTTAGCGAGGCCTTGAGCCAATTCCACTCATGGGAGGCTATTACACACCTTGCGCTGGCATTGTCGGCGGATTTACTGCCCACGCAATTGGTGGCCTTCGGCGTCAGCGATGGGCAACAACTCACACTGCTGAAAATCACGCCGGAACAAAACCAACCCGAAATCACTAAGATGATAGAACAATTCTTGATATCACCGCCTGAGATCGTCACCAACACAACCATCACGCTGCAAGTTGACCAAAAACCGGGTTATATCCTGTTTAACGACATCGCATTCTCACGCGATGTCGAATATAAAGCGGCACTGCTGCTGATTGGGGATGTACCATTCGATACACACCACCAACAGTTGTTTGAAGGGCTATGTAAGCAAGTTAGCTTGGCACTCCAGAACGCGGAACTTTATCGTATCCAAGCGAATTATGCGCTGGAGCTGGAAAAAAAGGTCGAGGAACGCACCCGCGCACTACAGGCCGCCCAGAACCAACTTATTCAAGTAGATCGTTTGGCTTCGATTGGTCGGCTGGCTGCCGGTATCGCCCATGAAATCAATAATCCGTTGATGCCGATAAAGTTCAACCTAGAAAGTCTAATAGAAGACGCGCAGCTAAACATGCCAATAGACCCTGAGCTTTTGACCGTGACGTTGCAGAGTGTTGAGCGGATTCAAGACCTCGTAAAGCGATTGCTGCGGTTCAATGAGGGACATCGGGGAGAGCATGACTATTCACAGTGGGTGGATATCCGCAAAGTCTGCCAGAACGTGGTTGACCTCACGCGCAAGACGTTTCAACAAAGCGACAAGACAATTATCTTGAAAATGGATGAACAGGCGATGATTCGGGGCAATCGGGATGCGCTCACGCAGGTCTTTATCAACTTGGCGCTAAATGCGGGTGAATCGATGCAGGAAAAAGGGGTTTTGACTATCACGGTCAAACGGAATGGTCAGGACTTTGAAATAACATTCAGTGATACGGGCTATGGTATCCCTGCTGCGTTGCTGGATAAGATTTTCGACCCATTTGTCACAACCAAACCTTCTGGTAGTGGGCTTGGGCTGTTCGTCAGTTATGGGATTGTAGAAGCGCATCAGGGGCGGATTCGCGTTGAGAGCGAGATTGGGAAAGGGACGGTTTTTCACCTGTTTTTCCCCATCCCAACCGACGCTCCTCAAACCTAAAGTCTTAGCGGTATGTCCCGCTGCTGTAGACGAATACCGACGGCCCGACATCATCTGGGACGGTGTAGTCAAATTCAGGCGACGACCAGTCAAACAACCACTTGGCGTCCGTGATAGATAGGTTGACACAGCCGTGACTGCGGCGATAGCCAAACCCGTCATGCCAGTATGCGCCGTGCAGCGCGATGTCGTTATCAAAATACATCGTCCACGGGACTTCTTGCAGGTAGTAGAAGTCCGGCAAGCCATAAGCGCCCGCCATCACGGTGCGTTGGAAGCGCACATAAATATTGAACAACCCTTCATTGGTCGGCCAATCGGCCATACCGGATGAGACCATCGTCGAAAAGACTGGGCGTGTCCCCTCATAGGCGATCAATACCTGCTCAAAGAGGTCAACACTGACCCAACGCTCGGTGTTGACGCCTTCTGGTCGCTCAACTGGCTTAATCATAGCGACCTGTACCTGTTTGACCCATTGATTATCGCCAACCTGATACCAATCCCAACCATCGACAGCGACAGTGCTGTATATGTTGACCAGCGTATAGCGAAGCATCAATGGATTGGCGTCTGTAAATTCACCACCCGGTGTCAGCGCCGGACGTACATGTATCAAAAGCCACGCCACGGGGTATTTTAGACCCTCCTCCGGTAGTGTGACGCCCGAATAGCGAGATGTGGCGACTTCATCGGTAAGGACGTCACTTTTGAGCCACTTACCGCTGGCGGTGCGCGTCCAACCGCCTTCCTCGGTGTTTGTGGTCACGAAATTGAATCCGCTTCCCAGTGTTTCAACCACATTTCCATTGGGAGCATCGAATAAATCGGTTGCGCCAGTCACTCGGCGATAACGCCGATCAAAGATAATCCCGTTATCGGGGTAAAGGGTGTTGACATTTGGCGCGGGGAAAGCCGCGATTTCTTCGGTGGAAAGGCCAAAGTCGCCGGTTTCACAATCCACTCCCACTGAGCATGTTGGTGTATCAGAAGCACGAGCGGTCTGGGTATAGAAAAATGCCGATAGCACGATAAGAGAACTTAAGAGGATTGCGCGTCTCACGATTTAGCTCCGAAATACCAATAGCTGAGTAGATACGATAAGCATACGCTATACACATGAATTGCCTCAACCACGCTAAGCTGACAGATACGATACGGCTCTTATACGGGTGCTATACGCCCGAAATTTGCCCCTAAAACCGACAATCCTTATACTTGTCTCATCGGGTGGGTTCCCGCATAGATGTGAAGTGCGCTAAACTATGCTTGTGAGCGTGAAAATCCAACACCTTTAGGAGGGGTATGATGCGTCGCCACGTAAGATTGAAACTGCTCGTGCTTATGGTTATGGTTTGCATTATGTCGCTGGCGGGCATTGCCAGCGCAGCGCCGACATCGCAGGATGCGCGATATACGACGCCGGTTGTCGTGGTCAACACCAGTTTCTTGAATATCCGCACTGGGCCGGGTATCCAATATTCCGTGTTGATTACGGTTGTGGGCGGTAGTACGTTGCCGGTGCTAGGGATTGCGCCGGATGGTGTCTGGTTCCAAGTCTCTACCCAAGCCGGGGTAGGGTGGCTAAATTCCCAATACGGGCTTCCTCGCGGTAACTTCCAATATGTGCCGCAGGTTGAAGCTCCCACCATCACTCAAGCCGCCGTCGCACCTAGCTTCACTGGTGGGGCAGGCGCAGCGGATGATGGCGCGGCAGATGTCGGGTTCTCTTCTGGTCGTCAATGGGGTCTGTCCGTTATCACGGGTCATGATGTCCACACGACGGCTGGTCTTTCAGGGGCAAGCATCGGTTTCCTCGACAGCAATGGTGTGATTTATGCAGTAACCAATGCCGCTTCTGCAGATGGCGTGTCATGGGTACAAATCAGTGTGCCGGGGATGGGTTTGGTCTGGGTTGAACTATCCAAGTCCATTTTCCGCCCTTATGGGTGCAGCTTCAGCGTGGTTGTGATGACCCAAAGCCGAGACCTTTCGGTTGGCCCTGATGGTACGGGCGGGGACAAAGAGAAGTCGATTGCAGCGGGTCAAGAAGCCTACCTATTGGACATCAAAGGCGGCCTGTATAAGATTGAACTTATGAGTGGTGCAATTGGTTGGGTTGATAGTATGTCTCTCACCATTCGTGACGCCTCAAAGGTTCAAGCGCCTGCCTGTGTTAGTGCAGTAAGCGTTGTAACAGAAGGTACAGGCGCAAGTGGTGAGGGTGTGGGCAGAACGACCCCGACCTTTGCCGGTGCTTATGTCGTGGTCAACACAGGGTACTTGAATATCCGCTCCGGCGCTGGCGCACAATTCAATAGTGTTGCAAGTGTGCCGGGTGGTACACGTTTTGCCGCCGTCGGTTTCGCGCCGGATGGGGTCTGGATTCTCGTCTCTGGCGACTTTGGACGTGGTTGGGTCAACAGTGATTACGTGTTGTTCCGGGGCGACGCCAGCAGCCTCCCAGTTATCACCAATACAGGTGGTGAGACCGCGTTGCCGGTTGCACAATTGAGCCGCACCATTACCTTGTATGCCGCGCCGAATTTGACTCTGGGCATCGTTGGTACATTGAGCGCGCCGGGCGAATATACAGTGATTGGTCGGACTCCAGACTCGCTCTGGGTTCAACTTACGACCCCCGTCGGCATCGGTTGGGTTCAAGCCGACTTCGTAGTTGTGAAAGGGAATACCGGCCTAATCCCTGTGATTGGTAGCTAAATCCCGTCAGTTTTTACCATACGTTTTCCACGCGCCCTGTCGAAATACAGGGCGCGTGTGTTTGCGGTCATACGTCTAACATATTTCACTGGAAGGGCGATTTTACTCATGATAAATAAATATGCGGCAATCCTCAAAGGGCGGGAACAAGAAGAATCGTCCGATGTGGATTTGGCGTCTAACAATGCGATTTTTGGCTCAGTCGGACGCATGTCGTCGGCCATCGAATCGCATGATGATACACATCGAATTTCTATCTACCCGTGTAGTGGGGCAGGGGAGGCAGGGATGGGCTTACTCCTAATGTTAGGGCATCTATTAGCGGGCGCTGATAATATCGAGGTTTATCCTGTCTTGTTCCGACTGGACGACGATCAGAAGATAAGCGATGCACCGTTTACCCCCGATGAATGGGTTTTGGACGACTTGAATGATGACACAGCCATCTGGGGGAGTCTGACACAGAATGATGCTCAGGGTTGGACACTGCGCGTTATGGTTGAAGATGACGCTGCCGATGGACAGCTATCGACCTTTGAAAAAACGGCTGACAATTGGTGCGACCTCGTTAATATCATCGTTGACCTCGCCGGAGAGATAGCAGACGATTTGGGGCTGCACCGTCAGTTTTCCTATCCGGCCAAACTCACTACAGATGTAGCAGATGAAGACGTTAAGGCATTTAGCGCGGCATTATTCGCGTTCCAGCGCGACATCTTGAAAGCGGCGCTAAATGAGACGGGCCTTGAAGATTTCCCCTCATCGTCGCAATTACTACAAGCGGCCAATCGTGTAGGTTTGCCGCTAACGACATGGAGTGCGGCGGCGACACTGGGATATGAGACGGTCTTACGTGACCATTTAAGCTTGCTTGGCGATGGCGAATCCTATCAAACCTACCCAGAAAAGCTTGCCCATTGGGAAGACGGGGCAGCCATCTTTAGTTTTACGGTCATGAAAAATGACATCTCAGACCCTCAAGCATCAGCGGCGTTAACATCATGGTGTTTGGAACAGCTTGAGGCCATTGCTACATCTTCGACGAATATCACGACCAATTGGGTCGCGCTTTCTATCTTCTATAACAAGCTGAAACGTCCTGATTTAGCGATTGATGTCTGCCAACGCGCATTAGAAGCCGATATTCGGGAAGACATCATCTACTTTGCGTATGCCGATGCATTAGCTGGTGTCTTGGAAGCCGGTTTCAAGGTAGATCGTCTGGTTTTGACCCCCACAGATGCCCCTGAAGAATCACAAGTTCAGTTAGAACGTGTCTTGAGCCTTGAATTGGGCATTGGTAACAATCCTAAATCGAACGCTGAACGCCTATCTCAATATGTGATTGAGGCGGCAAAACATGAGAAATTGTCTGAAGTCCAAGTCGCGTTTGAACGTCTGGCTGAAAACGACGCTGATGGGAAGTTTATGGAGATCGTCATCCAACAATTAGCGCATTTGGATGACATTGATTGGATGTTGAACCCACTGGAAAAGGCGACGGTAGGGGGTAGTTTCCAGCAATGGGTGAATCTGGCTAAGGCTTCATTGCTGGCGGGACATGAGGAACGCGCCAAAACAGCGGCCGAAAACGCCTTAGAGGCTGCTAAAGAGTTCGCTCAGCGCGCTGATGCCCAATTGGTGTTGTTGGAGCTAGAAACACCCACCTTACAGTCCGATTTCGCGGATATTTTAGGGCGACTCCAACAGAAGGGTGGGGAGGCTTTCGAGAGCGACTTGGAATTCTTGGAGTATGTCGTCGAAAACGCCCCTGATTACGCAGAAGGGTACTTGGCGCTTGCGATGGCCTATCGCGGCTTAGATGAGCCAAACACGGCGTTGGAAGTGTTGTTGGATGCTGAGAAGGCGGCGAAGACGCCGGAAATTTATCTCGCCTTAGCAGAACTTTTTGAGCAGGAAGATGAGTTAACGCTTGCGATAGAAAACGTCCAGAAAGGATTAGACCTTGCTCCGGCCAATGTACCATTGTTGGCACAGGCGGCATTGTTGGCATATCTATCTGATGATGATGAGGCATCTCAAGTTTTGTTGCGTCGAGCGCACGCCATCAGCCCGTATCATGCCCGTATCGTTGCTGTCACGCGTCGCATCCAAGATGAAGAGCCGGATGCGGATGATGAATAGGCTAGGGTAGGCGTTCGAAAACCAAATCGCCTGATGTCAGATCGCGAAGTCGTAAATAGAGGTCATCCAGACGGTCTGCGATGACTTCTACTTCAATCTCTACAGAATCGGTGAAATTTTCGCGTAGGATTTCTGCACCAACTTCTGCCAGAATGCGTTTTACGACGGTATAGCTTGAATAAGGGAGAAGGGCGGTTGCTTTTGCCCTCTCGATTTTCAACACACGGGGAACTTTTTGGAGTGCTAATGTCGCCGCTTCACTATAAGCGCGTACCAGACCGCCGGTTCCCAATTTCGTACCCCCAAAATAGCGTGTGACGATGACCAATGTGTCGCCGAGATCTGCACCACGGAGTACAGCCATGATTGGCGGTCCTGATGTGCCGGATGGTTCACCATCATCACTGAGACCTTCAATGACGGACGCGCCATGTCCAACACGAAATGCGTAAACATGGTGATTCGCGTCAGACATTTCGAGTCTGCGTTGCGAAAGCAGATTCCGCGCAGATTCGACTGATTCAACAAAGTGAATCGTGGCAATGAATCTCGAACGCGAAACCTCGGTTTCAATCGTCACAGATTCGGATGGTATGAAATAAGGTTTTTGCATTCAACACCCCATTTACGATCATTTACCATCCAGAGTGTATATCTCAAGTTGATGTATGGTCAATTTTAAATTTGTATTTGATAATGGCCCTTATCAAAAGTAATTAGATAACCCAAAAGCGGTTGATAATTTATCAACCGCTTTTAGAGCTGACTATCTTATGGGATTAGTGACTGCAAGACGAGCAACCGCCGCCACTGCTTTCACCGC
Source organism: Anaerolineae bacterium (assembly GCA_034437835.1). GTDB lineage: Bacteria > Chloroflexota > Anaerolineae > Aggregatilineales > Phototrophicaceae > Flexicrinis. The sequence goes on from DAOTTP010000335.1 coordinate 76,604, forward strand.
CGCTACCACTCGAACTCTTGAATGAGTGACCGCAGCCGCAGCTTGAAGCTGCGTTCGGGTTGTCAATGCGGAAACCGCCGCCCATTAAGCTATCTACGAAGTCGATGGTTGCGCCAAGCAGATAATTCATGCTGTTGGAATCAACCACGAGGCGAACGCCATCGGTTTCGACCACGGTGTCATATTCTTCTGGCCCAGCCTCGAACGCCATGCCATATTGCATCCCAGAACAGCCCCCGCCCTGCACGAAAACGCGCAAAACATAGCCCGGAATACGACGTTGCTCAAGTAGTGTGTGGATGGTAGAAGCAGCCGCTTGGGTCAATGTGAGCGTCGGAACGGTCACTTGTGGGATGTTGATGAGTTCTTTTTCAAGCAAATCCATGTTGTATCTCCCCTATCCTGTTGCGCCAATCATACAATAGATTCTACCGAATTACGGTAGATTGGTCAATAAGTCTAATCTTTATCTGGTTTATTCCACCATTGTGGAGATGTCGAACCAGTATGAACATGCGGTATCTCCCCCTGCAATCCGGGTCAAACGTTGCGGCTGCGCTCCAACCAACCCGGCAATCAAGCTCATATCCATCGTACAAAGATGCTCAGTTTGATTGGCGATGTCGTGATATGGACATTGGCTAGTGGTCAGCACAAATCCACGCTGTGCTGCCTCCCACGAGGCACTATAGCCACGTTGATTCAAAAACGCGACAACAGCATCAAAACGCTCTGCGACGGGTAAATGGCTGAAATGCGGGGCTTCTTGGGCGATTTGACTCCCCACTTCCGCCATTATTCTGCCGTTGGTGCTTGTATCGGCTTGAAACAGCTTGAGCAGCACATCCGCATAATTTTTCTGAGGGGCATTGGGTTGTGGTGTCAGCGAAAAGACATGCTGAGGACGCCCACGGGATGCACGTTCGAGGTGCTTTGGTTCCCCGATACTCCCCTCTTCCTGCAAAATCCCCAAATGATAACGTACTGTCACGGCGGAGATCTCGCGGGATGCGTTGTGCTGAATCTCTGTGACGATCTGATCGACAGTCGCAACACCGAGCCTGCTTAGGACATCTAAAATTTGTTTGCGCGTCTCGTGCATGACCATCCCTCACCGTCTTTTGATCTTTTACATATCGTAGATGCCCAGTAGTTGGGCTGTCAACACGTTGCAAAAGGTTTGGCTGCATGTTAGCATCCTTACTAACTTGTGCCAATCTTCACAACAAAGCCGATTTCAACATGCCACTGCGCGTTGCCTTCCAAGGTGTCCACGGAGCCAACTCCGAATTAGCCATACGCCAACATTTCGGCGATACCGCCGAAGCGATTCCTTACCCGTTGCTGGGAGATGTATTTCAGGCCATTCAGTCTAATCTCGTCGATTCTGCCCTCGTCCCGGTCGAGAATGCAATGGCAGGCGCTGTATCACAAGCCTACGAGTTGCTGATGGAATCCGACCTGTTGATTCAGGCTGAGGTGATTTTGCATGTTCACCACGCACTGCTCGCCCCAGAAGGTGTCGTGATGGCGGATATAAAGCAGGCTCGTTCCCATCCACAGGCTTTGGCGCAATGCGAAGAATTTCTACGCCGTCATAAAATTGAAGCCATCCCTGCCTATGATACAGCAGGCTCAGCGCGAGACTTGGCCGCCAGCCCTACGCCCGGCGTCGCTGCTATCGCAAGTTCATTGGCGGCAAAATTGTATGGCCTCAACACGCTCATGAGTGATATTGAGGATGTACAATACAATCTTACGCGCTTTTTGTTGCTTGGGCATGACACCCCTCAAGCTGGCGATTACAATAAGACATCGCTGGTGTTCGCAACTCGTCACCGCCCTGCTGCATTATATGAATGCTTGGGCGAATTTGCCTCACGCGGTCTCAATCTCACCAAAATAGAATCCCGCCCTCGACGCAACAAACCGTGGGAGCCATTGTTCTATTTGGACTTTGAGGGGCATTGGCAAGACCCAAACTGCCAAGCCGCGCTCGCGCAATTGCTTTTGCGCGCTTCCTTTGTGAAACTACTGGGGTCATACCCAGCGGTTCGGAACAATTCAGTCGGTATTTAAGGAGAATCAAGAGTGGCCGCACGCAAGCTCAATGTCGCAATATTAGGCGCTACCGGCGCAGTCGGACAGAGATTTATCCAACTGCTTGAAAACCATCCATGGTTTCAGGTCGCAGAGGTGGTTGCCTCGGAGCGGAGCGCTGGGCGAACTTATGGCGAGGCGGCACATTGGATTCTTGATGGACAACCCCCTGCGAACATCGCCAAGATGATCGTGAAACCGCTCGGCGCACAACTCGACTCCCCGCTTGTGTTTTCTGCCCTGCCCAAAGAAGCAGCGGTAGATATTGAGCCGGAACTCGCCGCACGCGGGCATATCGTCGCGACCAATGCCTCGTCGCACCGTATGGCTGACGATGTGCCGTTGCTGCTCCCAGAAGTCAACGCGGAACATCTCGACCTCGTGCATGTGCAGCGCAAGAAGCGCGGTTGGTCTACCGGCGCATTGGTCGCTAACTCGAATTGTACGACTATGCCGGTTGTGATGGCGCTCAAGCCCTTGCTAAAATATGGCATCAAGAAAATTCACATGGTTAGTCAACAGGCCATCAGTGGCGCGGGCTATCCCGGTGTATCGTCTCTGGACATCATTGATAACGTCGTCCCATATGTCAGCGGCGATGAAGGCAAGATGGAAAGCGAACCGTTGAAGATGCTCGGCACATTCAATGGCGAAGGCATTCTGCCACTTATCACCCGTGCCGGGGCGTCTTGTACCCGTGTGCCGGTTATTGACGGTCATCTTGTACACATCTCACTGGAACTTGAAGCCGCGCCGACCTTTGATGAAATCATCGAGACATGGACGAATTTCCGTGGGATTGACCCAGTACCGTCGTTGCCAACCTCCCCTGCCCGACCTGTTGAATATCTCACCCAGATTGACCGCCCGCAGCCACGTCGTGACCGGATGATTGGTAACGGTATGGCGACTGCGATTGGGCGACTGCGCGAATGCCCGCTGTTGGGGTATAAATTTTTCGCGCTGTCGCATAACACCATTCGCGGCGCGGCTGGCAGCAGCATCCAAAATGCTGAACTGATGGCGGTTTGTGGGTTTATTGCGGATTTCTCGCCGTTATAACCTACGAATCTCGCTAAGTTTGTGGCAAAATTCACGAGGTTGTCTAGCCGCAGAGGGACAAGTTCTGATGGTGAAATTGTGGGAATATGCCAGCCTGACGGCTGAGGAACGCGCACGCCTGATGCGCCGCGCAGAGCAAGACATCAGCGATTTGCTACCATTGGCACAAGAAGTCATCTCAAATGTGCGCCAGCGCGGGGATGAAGCGGTTGTCGAATATGCACGCAAGTTCGACGCGAAAGAATTTTCCGCTGAAATGCTGCGCGTGAAGCCAGAACAATTCACTGCGGCATGGGAGCGCGTCCCAGCCGATGTTATCGAGGCGATTAAACTCGCTTATGAGAACATCAAAATCTTCCATGAAGAGCAAATGCCGGAAGCGATGTGGTTTACCGAGGTGAAGCCCGGCATTATGGCTGGGGAGCGCATCACGCCGATAAGCAGCGCTGGGTTATATGTCCCGCGTGGTAAAGGTGCTTTTCCGTCAGTTATGCTGATGTTGTGTATACCGGCAAAAGTTGCCAAAGTCCCGCGCATCGTCGTCGTCACCCCGCCTGCCCCGGATGGTCAACCTGACCCCGCTTCTTTGGTCGCGGCGCAGATTTGTGGGATTGATGAGGTGTATGCCGTTGGTGGGATGCAAGCCATCGCCGCGCTCGCCTATGGGACGGAAACCATCCCCAAGGTCGCTAAAGTGACCGGCCCCGGCAGCAGTTATGTCTCGGCGGCAAAACGCTTGTTGTTCGGCACATTCGACGTGGGTCTACCGGCTGGCCCGTCTGAATCGATTATCTTGGCCGATGAGCATGTTGACCCCCGTCTTGCAGCGCTCGATTTATTGGTCGAGGCCGAACACGGGCCAGAGTCCGCCGCAATCCTCGTCACACACAGCCGTGAGGTCGCTGAAGCCGCACTCAAAATTCTGCCGGAATACATCGCTGAACTCCCAGAGTGGCGTCAGAAATTCGTCACCAATGTGCTGACCAACTACGGTGGTGTACTGCTGACCCGCTCGTTGGAAGAATCCATCGCGTTCACCAATGAGTACGCGCCAGAACACCTCGAATTGCTCACGCAAGAGCCTTTCGTCACCTTGAATCAAATCAAGAATGCTGGTGAAATCTTGCTCGGCCACATGACGCCAATCCCGACAGCGAATTATGCGCTGGGGTTGAATGCGATTCTGCCTACCGGTGGATTTGCCCGTACCTTCTCATCCGTGAGTGTGTGGGATTTTCTCAAGCGTAGCGGTGTCGGCTACTTGTCCAGACAGGGCTACGAGAGTTTGCAGGGCGCAGTGGCGACACTTGCCGATTATGAGGGATTCCCCGCCCACGCAATGGCTATCCGCAAGCGTAACGAAATCCTAGGGATATGAGCGACCACGACTTACTACTGAAGATTCAGCGGTTGCAGTTCAATGAGAGGAGTGAGGCCGAGGCCTTGCTCCTCTCATTTGTGCGCGAGATGTTCCCTCAATTGGGCATCCAATCACTGGAACTACGCCCACAGGCTACCTCATTGAACTCATTCAATGGCTTTTTGCACCTCGCCGATGGCGCACGCCTGTTTTTCAAGACTCACACCGAACAAGATAATGCCATTTCGGAGTACTACAACGCTGAAATGCTGGATGCAGCTGGGTATCCGGTGGTCAGACCATTGTATAGTTCAACCTCTGCCGGACAGCAATTGCTCATCTACCCAGTGATTGCATCACCCTCGGTATTCGATGTAGCACGGGCGCTTGAAACGGGTCGCGCTACAAGTACAACACTTGAGGCATTAACAATCGCCCAAAATACCTCAGATGACCAATTGTATGCCCTCTATGAAAGCACGCTGGCATGGCAAGAACCGGATAGCGCTGCCCAAGTCGCTATACATCAATTGTTTTATCACCGGCTGACCGGTGGGCGTCTTGAGCGATTCTACGCCGACTCCATCCCGATGACCTTGCCACACCAGACCGTTACGTGTGGGCAGTTAAAAGATGTGCGTTGGGTCATTAACGGCGCAAGTTATGCTCACACCTTGCGCGAATTGATTGCTGAGGCGATTGAGGTGTTGAACCCCGTACAAGCCAGCTCCAGCATCATCGGGCATGGTGACGCGCACAACGGCAATGTGTTTTTTGAAGGCGATTCTTTGCGATATTTCGACCCAGCTTTTGCAGGTCGGCATCACCCTTTACTCGACATCGTAAAGCCGATTTTCCACAACGTTTTTGCGATGTGGATGTACTTCCGCGATGAGGAACGCGCTAATTTACATATCGAAGTTGATGTTGATGCAGATGTCTGGCGTGTGACGCACGATTACGACCTGAACCCGGTGCGCCAAATGTTTTTAGATAGCAAATTGCAACGCACTCTCATTCCTACTTTACGCCTCTTGAATCAACGAGGCTGGTTGCGCGGTGATTGGCGGCGTCAAATCAAGCTGGCTCTGATGTGCTGTCCGCTTTTAACCCTCAATTTGACGACCTTTCCGCCGGAAATCGCCCTATTGGGCGCGTCATTTTGCGTACAGATGGGTGACGAAAGCGGCGGCGTCCGCAGCGTTATTGATACGCTTTTGGATGCCGCCGCAAAAGATGCCGGAGTTGTTGGCTGAGGTGTATTAAACGCCGAGGAATTGCTTTAGGCGGGCGAAATTCGGAGATTCACTCTGGAATACAAAATTCACAGGCGATACGACGACCTGAGAACTGCCAATTTCGCGCAGATAATTAACCGCCAGCAGTACATCCTTCGCCAAAATATTGATGGTGACGGTATACCATTGTTGCCCGTTGCCGTTTATCCCATGAATAGGCGCGATAGTCGGCCCTTGTAGGCCACGAGTCAGCGGATTAGCGGCAACCTTGTGCGTCACTTCCTCAGCCGATTCGCCGCAGATATTCACCGTGAGTTGGCGGTAACGTTTGCCTTGCAAAGCTGCATCGAAATACTCTAGGAGGATTTGTGCAGCGGCCAACGTCTCTGGATTATTCCGCAGTGCTTGAAGATTGCCGACCAAACACGCTTGCGCCTCAACGATTGTGCCGTCGTCGAGAGGTTTCAGGTGATTTTCACGCAGGGTCGTGCCGGTTTGCACCAAGTCTACGATGATGTCGGCATACCCAATCGTAGGTGCGGCTTCAATAGCGCCTTCCGCTCGGACAATCGTGAAGTGATGGATGCCGTTGGCATGGAGGAATTGACGCGCTAAGTATGTGTAGGTCGTCGCTACGCGCAGACTGCGCTGTTGGTCGCGCCGTAAATCATTGGCGATGTCGCTCAGGTCAGAGACGGTTTCCACATCAACCCAACTCTCCGGCACAGCGACGACTAAACGGCAGTGACCGTAATCCAACGCCGGATGAATCACCACGAGGTCAGGGTGTGGATTTTCGCAGACCACATCATAGCCGGTGATGCCAAGCTGAACTGTCCCGTCCGAGACTTTGTAAAGCACGTCTTTCACGCGCTGGAACAACACGCCAAGTCCCGGAACAGCCGGGATAGAGCCGGTATATTGGCGCTCATTGGGTTTGTGGACGCGCAACCCACAGTCCTTGAGAAAACTCAGGGTTGGTTCTGCGATTGCACCCTTGCTGGGCAAGGCTAACATGACGGATTGAGACGACATGAGCTATTCAGACTCCAAGCGGGCGGCAATCTTTTCGACGGAAGCATAGGCGTGGCCGTTCAACAACAATGTCCCATCAGGAAATACTTGGACGTGGTGTGCTGCGACATCTCCGTCAAGCGCGGTAGGGATATCTTGCGCCCGGAGTTGGCGGGCGATTGCGATAGCGTGTTGTTCGCCACCGGCCTCGGCAGTGACGGTCACACGGGTGGCTGGATAGGCGTTATGGTCGTCCCCAAAATGCCGATACAGCGCATCCACATCCAGCCCAAAACCAATAGCTGGGGTGTCATTGACATCACCAAATAGGCGCATCAGGCCGTCATAGCGCCCGCCGCCGCCTAAGGGTAATCCGCTTGCAGTACGCACCTCAAACACGATGCCGGTATAGTAATCCCAGACGCGACTGAGGTCTGGGCGTAGGATGATCTGATCCGCCGACACGCCATACCCCGTCAAAAGGGTCAAGGTGCGTTTCCATGCCGCATAGAGGGTTTTGCTATGGTCACTGCTGAGATGTGGTTTAATCTGGTCAAAGGCGTGTTCTAGTGAGCCTTCGATCTGCACCCAATGATCCAAAAAGACTAGCGCGGCTTCAATCGCCTCGACATCTTCTATACGGTGGCGCTTCTGGACAAGACGACGGGCGATTTCCTCACGGGTACGCCCGCCAAAGGCTGACGAGCGCGGCGTAATCCCCATAATGGTTGAGATAATCGCCTCATCCGCATCGTTGGAGATGCCTTCCTTCAAAGCATCGAAGGTCAAGAACTTTTTGAGCTTCTCGCGCACAACACTCAAACCACCAGCCGCCAGTAGCCCGCGCTGATTGAGTAGAAATTGGATGACTTGTGAATCGATTTGGAATGACTCTAGGATTTCACGAGTCAACCCGGCGTGACCAATCACCAGACGTATCTCGGATAGCCCTTGCGCCATCAGCGCCTCAAAGACCAATCCGAGCAGTTCGGCATCTGCCGACGATTCACCCCAACCAATCAGTTCAGCGCCGAGATGATGTCGTGCAAAGGATTCCCCTGGATTTTCTGGTTCCTGAAAGACCGGCCCATAAAACTGCCAGCGTTTGATACCCTGTCCTTCATGCGCGTATTCCATCGCAGCCGAAGCGGTGAATTCGGGTCGCAACGCATAAGCACGATTCCCACGCTCAAACGTGACCAACCGTTCAATCACGCGGTCTCCGCCTTTGGTCAGGAAGGTTTCTACCTCTCCAATCAAAGGCGATTCACGCTGCTCATATCCAGCCAGCGCGAGGTGGCGCTGGAACTTTTCTGGGGAAAATCCCATGACATACTCCGTGTCGCCTATCAGTCAGTAACCAATCATAGCGACACAATGGGAGGACGCAAGGTCTGCCCTCAGCTTTTCCGCAATAGGCTGACCATCAGCCCCAGCGTACCAATACCGCCAAGCAGCAAGATTGGCGCAATTGGCGGTAGATTTGAGGCGGTCTCGCGGATGTTAAGCAAGTCAGGCACAGCGGTGGCCGTAGGCTCTAAATTTGCGGCGGAGAGCAAATCGCCCAAATTGGGGACGGGCGTATAAGTCGGAAGGCGGACGCCGCCTTCTGGGTTGAGGCTGGTTTCACTGAACGTTGCATCGGGGTCTACGCCAACCGGGCCAACCAAAACACGCGCCTCGGCGGTGATTGTCGCGTCTGCGCCGGGGAGAATCGGGATCACATCTAATCCCGATACCGAGGCTGACGCTATATCTGAGACAGTATCCACGATGGTCAAGTCTGGGATGAGCGCCAAATCGCCGACGAGTTGTATCAACTCATCGTAAACATAGCCGAGACCGTTGGGTGAATTTGGGAAGCGGAATTGTATCCAACGATAATAGCGCCCCGTGACGGGGTAACTCTCGCCAGGTGCAATCACCCCAAGTATCTCTGATTCTGGGTCGGAGTCGCTCCGCACGTTGACATTGCCTTGACCTTCAGCCACCTGAACCTGCACTGGGCCAATCGGGGTTTCCGTTGGCGTAGGCATTGGGGTTGAAGTTGCGCCAGCGCCGATGACCGGCAACGGCGTCGGTGACGCCAACTGCACGACGATGGGCGTTGGGTTGTCTTGCGCGGATGTTAGGGTTGAGATGTGACTCAGGCTATAGGCGACTCCGCTGACGAGGAGCGCGGCGGCCAGCCGGTTGAGAGGGATTCGCATAGAAGGTATTCCAATCGTTCGACTTGATGTTAATGAGAAATCCAGTTAATCGGGTCGGTGCGGCCTTGTTCAGCGGTGCGTATTTCGCCGCCGCGTTGTAGCGTCCCTTGATATTCCTGACCAACCAGACCGTAAACCCGCCATCCGCTCATCACGAATGAACCGTCCGATAACACTCCGCATGGGGTGCAATCTGCCGGAATCCACTCGCCATTGAGCCTACGCCCGATATGCAGATGGGTTGCTGTCGAAAATCCGCCCTCGCATGACGCATAGCCAATCACATCATTGGCGGCAACCGTACTACCAACCGCTATACGTCCCGCCGATGCGAGATGCAAATATAACACCGTCCATCCTGTACGTTCATCCCCGTCGCCGTCAAGGTCGAGGACGACTAAGCCCGGTTCGCTACGCGCAATCTTCCCTGAGGCTAACGCCCGTGTCGCAAATGCGGAGGTGAAGCATAGGCCGCCGGATAAACGCTCATCTGGGGGAGCAAAATCTACCGCCGCCCATGCGCTGCCGCTACCCCATCCGCCATGTGACCCACCAGTGAAATACCAGCGCTCATTGGGTTGGAACGGTAATTGAAGCGTCGGTTGGGGCGTGTAGGTCGGCGACGGTAGGCGTGTGGGCGCTCCAAACAGGCGCGTATAAACCGACATCATCCCATTAGCGCTGATGTCAGTTTGCCACGCATCAATGTCGCGTTCGAGATGCAGCATATAGTAAAGTGCGACGGATGCGGCGTTGAGCGACTCATCAAAGCTGACCCGTACCCCGTCTTTAAACTCCATGGCCGTCCAATTGCCAAACTTCCAACCATAATATGCCCTGTTGAGTTCATTGGCGACCCAAGAAAGCTGCTTATATAAGCCTTTTCGGTCAATCCCAACCGCCTTCGACGCTTCTTCACTAATCAACGGGAAATCCAACTCAAGCGGTTGGTTGATGTTTAACCAGCCGGTGCGATATTCCAGAATAGCGGTCAATATCCGTGCATCGACGCTGGTTTCGCGGGATACCCGGTCAATCGTATCCCAGCCAGATAATGAGATTGTATAGGCCGATCCATCGGCACGGCGCTCTGTAACCTCCACTTGTACTTGGCTGATATAGCCTGTGCTACTGCTGATGAAATCGGTGATATGAGTCGGCGCATTTGGGCCGCGCACGAAATCGTAATCGCCTATCAAAATGTTCGCAGGTGTAGAACTCCCACTGCCGCTAGGAATCATCAGAATTTGGCCGACCACTAAGATGTTTGGGTTTTCAAGGCTATTGAGGGCTACCAGTCGTTCGACAGATGTATTGAACTGCTGTGCGATGCCAAACAGTGTATCTCCGGCTGCCACGACGTAAGAACCGTCCTCACCTAATTGCGGGTCAGACACAGGTACATTAGTTGATGCTACCTCGGCCTCAACGGATGTGACTGGTGTAACGCTTTCACCGTTGACCCCTCCGGCTGTCGGCATTAATTCACGCAAGGGCGTTGCGGTGATATAGACAATTTGTGACGGCGGACTACTACATGAGATGAGCGCCATCGCCAATAGAAATATTGCCAATCGCTGCACTATTCGTTGTAGCTCCAAATCCCTATTTCTCCCGGCATAATACTGACCGGGCTGGCTCCCTCGGTCAATGTATCGACAAATGAAACGCTATACGTGGGCTGTGCGCTGTTTATCACTTCGCCATATACCAAGTATCGGCTGTCTGGCGACCAGAGATTGTGACTTTGGCTGAATTGGTCAAAATAGCTCAGAAGGTAAACCATCGTCTCTGTCGGTGTAAAGCTGGCGATGACCCGGCTGCGATTAGTGGTGATGTCTAGCAGATTCCAATTTAACACAATGCGTTGGGGTTGCGCCTGAGCGGTGTTGATGAATTGCGCCCCTGATGCGCCGCCTGCCTGATTGGGCGTCAGATAAGCCAATCGTGAACTGTCCGGCGACCAGAAGAACGCGATGACGTTGGGTTGTGCGCTGAAAGCCACCACAGCACCGCTCTGTGAATCCAACACTTGTACCGTCGTAATCCCGTCATTGGTCAAAAGTCGATAGGCTACATAGCGCCCGTCGGGAGACCAACTGAAATTTGCCAACCCTTGCAGACCGCCTTTTAGAACCTGCTGCTCATCACCGTCCAATATCACTAATTTAGTCGATAATGGCGTATCTTCCATGACGATAGCGGTACGGTTATCAACCGGTGACCAAGCCGGTGCTTGGAAAAAGCGCGGTACGATGGGATTATCGGTGATGGTATTGGCCTCGACATCAAAAAATGAAAGCAATCGATTGTTGCGGTGCCAAACCATTTGCTCGCCATCGCTGTTCCAACTAAAGTAAAAAGGTGTACCTGTCGCTGCCGTCCGCGTTGTGACGCCAAGCGCATTCTGCCGGATGATTTCAACCTTAAATGAATCATTGGGGCGCGTCAGCAGCAATGCGAGATCGCGGCAATGGTCGCCTTCCTGACAGTTTGCCGGCGACCAAGCCCCGTAGGTGTATCCCTCATTGGGTGCGGTATACATCAGCTTGGCGGCGGTCAAATCATCAGATGTGACATAGGCTTCAATGGCGATTTCCCGCGAGATCAACGCATCGCAACAAAAAAACGCCAGCCGCCCATCGGTAGACCATGTGGGGAACTGGTAATGCCTTAGCGCGTCCGCATCGCGGGTTAAAGGGCTTGGCGTGGTGAATTCTCCCCCAACCACATAGACATTGAAATCACTCCCAAGCACCGCGATATGGCCGGGAAGGTCAAAGGTTTGAGCGCTGACACTGAATGTTAGGCCAAAAAGCAATCCGATAAGTGCGAGAACACTACCAATACGCTTCATCAAAACCTCCACCAAATACCAGTCTTGGATAGACTTGTGATTATAGGTACACTATCACGTAATTGGTGTTGGTGTAATGATGAACCAGATGAGGAGTCTTTAAACAATGGCGTCAAGCGCGGAAGTTTCGGCAATCTTTGAGGAAATGAACACCCGGTTCAAGCCCGAAAAGGCGCAAGGGATTGACGCTTTAATGCAGTTTGAACTCAGCGGCGACGCAGGCGGTCAATACTGGGTTAAGGTTGTCGATGGGACTTGTACCTCTGGCGCGGGCAGCGTCGAGAATCCTCGTATCACCATCAAATCATCCGTGGATACATGGATGGACATTGCAGCCGGTAAAACCAATGTCATCAATGCTTTCATGATGGGCAAACTGAAAGTGATTGGCGATATGGGCTTGGGTATTAAGATTCAGAGCATGTTCGGCCTCTAAAAACGGCCAAAGGCTCATCTAAACGGGAGGTTCGGGGGTTTATCCTGAGCCTCCCGTTTGATTTGATGCCTAGAAATCGGGGAGTTCATCTGCACGCTGGAATCGCAGATAAAAAGTCGTCCCCTCACCGTCCCGACTCTCAAACCAGACCTGCCCCTTATGATTGTCCATAATCGCCCGCACCAGCGCCAATCCAAGCCCCGTCCCCGTAGCATACTCGAAACCGCGCTGCTGTCCCCGGAAGAATCGCTGGAAAATCTTAGGTTGAATCTCCTCCGGTATCCCGACCCCGCTGTCGCGGATAATTACAATCACCGATTCCTCTTGTGCCACGCTGCGTACCGAGATGTTGCCGCCGCGTGCGGTGAATTTGATGGCGTTTTCGATTAGGTTGGAAATCGCTCGTTCAACATGGTCTTCATCACATAGGATGACCAAATCCTCGGAAGTCTCATAGTCGATGGTGATTCCGGCCTCATCTGCCAAGCGCTGGAGGTCATCTATTGCTTTCTCGATGATGGGTGCGACATAGGCTGGGGTTAAGCGTAGCGACCCACCCCGAAGGCGCTCAACATCCAAAACTCCTCGGATAATACGGTTCATGCGCTCCATTTGGCGTTCCATAATGTCCACCGACTCCGACGACTCGCCATTATTGCGGTAGCGAATCAGGTCGATTTGCAGCATGGCCGCCATCAGAGGATTCTTCAGGTCATGACTGACCATTCGAATCATCTCGCCCTTCATCCGGTCTAACTCTTTGAGTTGGGTCACATCGTTGAGGACGGCCACCCAACCCCCGCCACGCAGTTGACCTAATCGCGCCAGATGACATTGATAGGTTCGACTGTTCAATATCACCTCAAAGATATGACCATTGCTGGTCTTGAGGTCTTGCGCCAGCGCCCGCAGATTTGGCGGGAACATCTCAACCGGCAGTTTGGTGATAATGTCATCCCCGACCTGTACCTCAGCTAACCCTAAGATGAGCGTGGCGGCAGGATTGGCAAAAATCAGCCGCATTTTACGATTTACTGCAATCACCGGGCTTTCGGTGCTGACCAATACCGTCTCTAATTGCTGACGGTTATCCTCAATAGCATCCGCCAGCGTGGTCTTGAGGTCAAGCAGACCCGTGTAGCCAATCACGAGCGCGGCTTGTGGTGCAAGCAATTCCAGTCGATAGACATCATCCGCACGTAGCAGCCGCCCTTGTGTGCCGGTCACAGCCATCAGCACACCAGACACTTGATTGCGCGACACGATTGGGACGGCAATCAATGACCCAAAAGCGATGGGCGCGTGCGGGAAATCTGGCTCACCACCGGCCAAATCTAATCTGTAATTCTCGACCCGCTGGGCGCGGCCTGTCCGTACCACCAACCCCGCTATTCCGGCATCAAGCGACAGCCGATGGCCGATATAAGCGGGCGGCAGATTATAGCCGGCCACAAAGACCAGCGAGTCCTCATTTCGCAAAAAGACGCCGCCTGCATCGCCGCCAACCCATTCTGCCGCTTGCTTGGCGATTTCTTCCAGCACAGGGATTAAGCGCGGCTGCCCGGCAATATCTTGCCCGACCTTGTGCAAGGCAGCGACTTGACGGTCACGCTCGGCCAATGGTCGAATCATCTCGGCATCGACGATGCTCAGGACGATGAACAATGCGCCCAATGTACTGGCATTGGTGGCGAATGACGATATCCCAACGTTGGTATTCACCATCGCCAAAAATTGACCAGCGGCAAATAACAGGCTGCCAACCCGCACAAAACCGCTGGTGATTTTTCTCCGCTGGCTGTAAAGCGTGTTGAGCGCCATGCCTGTATAAAACAAATAGAACAAGATTGGCAGACCATCGACGCGCGGCCTTTCGACCACATCCATAAACGCGGCTGAACTCCATATCCACACTGTGAACGTCAAGCGCATTGCCACCACCGCTGTGATGGAAATAGCCGCGACTTGTATCAATCGAGGTGAACGGTTGCCGACCAATGTTGATATGAACGCATAGAACGCCACATTCGATGCGGCGATACCGCCTTCGATAAAAGCGATACCGACCAGCAAGGTCGCGGAATTTTGCCCGACCAGAAGGCTGACGCGAATCATCATCAAACCAGCGTTCCAAGCCATCAGGACGAGCAGGAAAATGGTCAGCGTTTGAATTTGACGCTTACGACGGTCATGCCATAACAGCAGCAAAAGGAAAACGAACGCCAGCGCAAGCGTTACACCGTCAAAAAGCACGCTGATGAGGCTGGCGTTGCTGTCCATCGGGGTTAGCTGTTGTTCGCGTTATTCTTGGTAGATTGTCGCTCGAAGCGATAGCCGACTCGATGTTCCGTCAAAATATAGATGGGACGGGCGGCATCGGGTTCGACCTTGCGCCGCAGTTGGCTGATATAGACTCGTGGATAATATTTGTCATCCACGTATTCATGCCCCCAGACCTGCTCCAACAAATCGTGTTGAGTCACTACACGGCCTGCGTTTTCCAGCAAGACAATCAATAACTTAAATTCGGTGGGTGTCAGGTGGACGCGCTTACCCATCACGCGCACATGCCGCCGTTGCGGGTCAATGCTCAGGTAGCCGTCATCATATTCCACCGAGGCTGGCGCATTACGCCGTAAAAGCGCGTGTACTCGTGCCGCAAACTCATTTAAGCGCACTGGCTTGACCAGATATTCGTCAGCCCCAGCCTCTAACCCCTCTACGATGTCCGCCTCGGTGATGGCTTGTGCGGACATCATCATAATGGGGGCTTCAGAGATATTGCGAATCTCACGGCACACATCTAAACCGTTCAATTCTCCCGGCATGATGATGTCTAAAACGATTAAATCTGGCGACCATGCCTCAAACACCTTCATAGCATCGCGTCCGTTATTGCGCGTCACCACTTCCAACCGATCACCCATTAGACGGGCTGCCAGTGCATCGCAGATGCTCTGTTCATCGTCAACAATTAATACTCGCATAGGTTATTCTGCGCTTTCATCATAGAGGTCAATGTCCAAATCTGCCAAAGGTGTGACGGGGAGTGTTAGGGCAAATATACTGCCTCCGCCGGGGTTATCCTCAATCCACAATTGCCCGCCGTGTGCATCGACGACTAATTTACAGAAGGTCAAACCTAGTCCGACCCCGCCCCTGCGCGGTTTACTCCCCTCAACTTGAACAAAACTCTCAAAGAGTTTCAATTTGTATTCTGAAGGAATACCGGGGCCTTCGTCAATCACATCTATCCTAACAAATCCTTGATGTGCGCCTGATTCCCCCTCACTATATGCCCGAACGATGATTTTTCCTTCGTCTGGGCTATATTTTAGGGCATTGTCGATCAGGTTCATCATCAAGCGCTCGGTCTTATCCGTGTCGATATTGAGCGTTGGGATGTCGCCCATTGGCTCAAATTCCAACCGAACGTGCATGTCGATTGCGATGGGTTCTAGCTCATTGATGACCATTTTAATCAATTGGCCGAGGTTGGCGTATTCGCATGTCAAGGCGATTTTACCACTCCGCATCTTTGCGATATCCAACATCGAATTGACTCGGTTCAGGATTTTGCGGATGGCACGGCGACTGACCTCTGTTGTGGATTCGATAACCGGCCAGTATTTGCTGTCCTGCGGCACGCTGGCGTGAATCAGCTTGAGCGAGGTTGTGACCGCCGTTAACGGGCTGCGTAGGTCATGGACAATCATGTGTGTCAGTTCCTCACGCGAGCGTTCGAGGTCATGCTGCGCGGTGCGGTCATAAAAAACCAGCATTGCGCCCAACGCCTCTTTGTCATCGTTTTGGATGGGGACAATCCGCCGTTCGATGTATCTGATGCCCGAACTGGTTTGGATATTGTAATCAAGCGGTGGCAGTTCAACCCCAACAGCCGTCAAGTCAGCGATGAACTGTTCTGCTTGTTGTACCGAGTTAAACCCCGTTCGCGTCGCCAAGTCAAGTTCTGTGTCGAGCAATAAGTCGAAGTAACCGGTGGAAATCAACAAGTCTGGGTTGATTCCCAACATAGCGATTTGCGGATTGGCAATCACAATCCGCCCTTGCCGGTCTACCATCATCAACCCTTCCTCCATCGTATCTAAGAGGGTTGCTAGCCGGTCACGGTCACTTTCAATCCGTTGGAACAATCGCGCATTTTCCAAGACGATGAGAGATTGGTGGCTGACTTGTTCGATGAACCGTACATCGTCGGCATTGAAAGCTGTTGAGGAAGAAGTCTCTAGCCAAATCGCACCGAATAACAATCCACCCTGTACCATCGGCGAGATTAGAAGGGTTTGACTGTGTTGACTGAGGAACGGTGGGCCGTTTTCCACGGCATTTTCCCGGTAAACAATCATCGTGCCACGGTCTGGACTGAGGAATGGGGCGAAATCTCCCAAGATGTCCGAAATCTCTGCAATCCCCTTCACCAGCCCGCGCTGTGCGCCGATAGTCAAGGTCGAGAGATTGGTATATTCCTCTAGCAGCAGGACGACCCCAATTTCTGCTCCAGTTGCCAATAGGACGACATCAATGACCTGTTCACACATCGATTGAATATCGACGGAACTGGATAAGGTGCGACTCAACCATGTTAGGGTTAACAAGCGTTCGCCGCGCCGTTGATAGGCTTCTATCGCGTCTAGATATTGGCGGGCATTGGCTAGGGCTTGTGCCGCTTGGGTGGCGAAGGTACGCAGCATGTCAATCTGATTGACCGTAGGCAGCGCATTCGCCGCATAGAACAAGCTTAATATCCCAATCAGTTCACCACCAGCCACCATTGGGAATTCGACCACGCCGCGGAAAAGCGTCTCTAATTTGGCGGTACGTAACGCCGCCGCCCGCGCATCAGTTGAGAGGTTATCCACCACCACTGGGTGCGCGGCATAGGCTGTCCTCGCGTCCGGGATATTAATCGGCGGCGGCGCTTTGAGCGAGAAATCATCGCCTAATCCTACACAACGTGTGAGTTCGAGACGATCAGGCCATTGAACATATATCGCAAAACCCGTGGCGTTGCTGAGGATGGACGCCGATGAGATGAGGTGTTCGACCAGCGTATCCGTCACCAACGTGCCGCCCAGTGAGCCAACCACGCGATTTAAGAGCGCGAGTTGCTCAACTTGTCCACTTTGAGCTTCATAGAGGCGCTGATTTTCATTGCTCATCGCCTGTTCAAGCGTGAGGTCTTTCCGCAGGCGTGTCTCGGCGTTACTGAGGTCATACAGCAGAAATAAGACGAAAACCGTCCCGATATACAGCAAAATTTGCCCAAATGAGCCGGTTGCGCGTGCTACCTCACCCCCTAAAACCGAGAGCATGGCGGGCAGGATAATCATCGCCAACATTCGCAACCGGTCTGCACGGTCTACGGTTTGGCCGCGTGCCATTCGTCTGACGGCGAACAATACGCCGATAAACCCGCTGTAAAGCGCGGCGTAGGCGACAATCAACATGCCGCTGGTGCTATCTTTGGCTTGAATCGCGCCCGTTGGGATGACCCCTCCGAGGGCGATAAACACGATCCCAGCCAGCATGAAAGCGCTAGAAGCCGACATCACTTCTTCTGCCACCCGTAAGGTGAATGTCCGTCTATCCGCGACTTGTGGCCGCTGCAACTCATAAATCACCGTGCCGAGCGTATAGCCAAGCGTCAAGGCCGCAAACGCTGATGCGAATGCCGTTTCTCGGCTGGATACGAACGCCAAAATGCCGACAGCATGGGTTAAAGCGATACGCCCGCTGATGAGTCGTGAGGGACGCGCCTCGGAAACCGCCGCCATCGCCACATAAGTGAGGAAAATCATTGGTGAGAATGATGCGGAAATGAGGTGAAATTGGCTTAATGCGATGCCCATACAAATAAAGGCGGCCACCCAGATGACATACAGCACCGTCCGCGCCAGACTCCCCTCAGGAGTGGCGGTTGAGGGTGGATTATAGGCTGGATTAGTTTCCAAAGGAGGTATCCTAGCTGATTGAGCATACCGCGCTACCCCTAATCATACCGCCCCTTGCCGATGTTTACCGTAAGTTTGCATCGGCAAGGGGTAGGCAAAACGTCATCTCGTAAACCAAAGCCAACGCCACAAGATGCAGTATGATTAAAGTGTGATTGGACTCGCTGTCCCCCAACACTTAGGAGCGTACAGCATGAAACTACATCGAAGAATTGCCATTTTACTGACGGTGATGGTCGCAGCGCTACTTTTGGCAGCCTGTAACCTCACTGGTGAGCCGGAGTCAATTGACTTAACGGCATTGCCCACAAGTACATCGACTATTGCAGGGCAAGCGACATTAGGCGGCATCCCAACCGGAGTCGCAATTACCGCCTTGCCGTTCTTTACACAGGTGGCTCCGCCGACCTCAATTGGGTTCATCCCCCCTACCCCATTGGGTTTTTCGGCCACGACCACACCCTCCACCATCAGCATCGTAATATTATCGCCCATCCCCGGCAATTACGTTGCACGGAATGTGCAGGTCTTGGGGTCAGCTATCCATCCCAATTTCTTGCAGTATGTGTTGGAATACGCACCAGACCCCAACCCTAATAATTTGTGGTACGCAATCGGCGGCGCACGCCAATTCCCTACCCTCAATGACGTGCTAGGGATTTGGCAGACCGAAACCATCCCAGATGGCACTTATCAGCTGCGGCTGCGGGTTTATCTGCGCGATGGAAGCACCCCTCAGACGGTGGTCGGCAGCCTGCGCGTGCAAAACACAGCGCCGACCCCTGTCCCGACCAACACGCCGTCCATACCCCGCCCAATCGCGGCCTTTGCCGCTGATCGTACCTCTGGCGAATCGCCGGTAGTGGTTCAGTTCAGCAACCGGTCAACCGGCCAAATCACCGGCTTTAACTGGAACTTTGGCGATGGTAGCAGTAGCGCCGAACGCAACCCACTTCACGTCTTCCGTGGCGCGGGCGAATATGAGGTCAAACTGACGGTTATCGGCCCCGGCGGTCAGTCAAACGTCACCCAAGTGATTGATGTTTTCATCAACCCACCGACGGCCTCATTTGAATATAACCCAACCGCAGGGACAACCCCGCTGGTCGTCCAATTTACAGACCGCTCGGTGGGGCAAATCAACGACTATCTCTGGGATTTTGGGGACGGTACACGTAGCACAGACCGTAACCCAAGCCACACCTACAGCACACAGGGGAACTATAATATTTTCCTGCGCGTGCGCGGCCCCGGCGGTTCTAACCGTGCCTTTGCGGTTGTGACCGTGGTCAATCCGCAAATTCCCGCCCCTATCGCCAACTTCACGCCAGACAATACCGGCGGGAATGCGCCATTCAATCTACAATTCACCAATACCTCTACGGGTCAAATCACGACCTATCGGTGGGATTTTGGTGACGGCGCGACCAGTAGCGATGCCAACCCCATCCATACCTACCAACAGGTTGGAATCTACACTGTTAAATTGACCGTAAGCGGTCCCGGCGGTTCTAGCACCAAACTCGGCACGATGAATGTCATCCGTGCGCCCCAAGCGCCCGATGCAATCTTTACGCCGGATAAATTGAGTGGCGATGCACCGCTAACGGTGTTCTTCGATAACCAAACGACTGGCGATGTCACCAGCTATCTGTGGGAGTTTGCGGATGGCACGACCAGCACCGATACTGATACCACCCACATCTTCTCGAATCCCGGGTCATATCTTGTCCGCCTAACTGCACGCGGTCAGAATAACCTCAGTGACTTTGCAGAAGTTGAAATCCGCGTGACCAAACCGCTGGTTCCGCCTAGCGCGGTATTTAGCGTGCTACCCAGTGCCGGTTCAGCCCCGCTGATCGTCCAGATTACCAACCAATCGGCGGGCGATAATGTGACGTATAACTGGGACTTTGGCGACGGGACAACCGCCCAGACCACAGACCCGGTATTCAGTCATGAGTACGCCACTAATGGCAGCTTTACCATCCGTTTGACGGTGAGCGGCCCCGGCGGCCCGAACAGTTCCACGACAGCCAATATCAACGTGTCCGATACGCTAACGGCATCCTTTAGCGTCTTGCCTCTCAGCGAGCCGCAGGGGATGAGCTTCCAGTTCACCGATGAGTCCAGTGGACAGATCACCGCTTGGGCGTGGACGTTTGGGGACGGCACGAGCAGTACCGAGCAAAGTCCGGTGAAGATTTATGCCAATCCCGGCACATTCGAGGTCATCCTCACCGTTACTGACACGTTTGGCGGGACAGCATCGTTCAACACGACGGTCACGGCTACTTTGCCGCCGACTCCGACCACTGTGCCAAGTCTGACCCCGACCAATACGTTACAGCCGACTCTTATCCCCACCAACACCATCGAGCCGACGGCAACGCTAGAGCCAACGGTTGAACCCAGCGCCACGCTGGAACCGACCTTAGAGCCAACCGCGACGCTTGAACCGACAGTCACCGTTGAGCCAACGCTTGAACCGACGGCTACAACAGTACCCACTGCGGTAACGCCCGCGCCTACTGCTGGTTTCACTTTCACCGTGACGGACTTGAGCGTCAGCTTCCAAGATTTGTCACTTGGCGCGGCCTCATGGGAATGGAACTTTGGTGACGGTGTGGGCTTTAGCACCGACCAGAACCCGTCCTACACCTATGCTCAGCCGGGGACATACACTGTCACACAGATTGTCCGTAACGTAGGCGGCGAAAACTCCATCTCGCAGGATGTGGTCGTTAACGCTCCCCTACCCCCGCTGCCGACAGCTGGTTTCACCTTCACCGTGGTCGATTTGCTCGTCAGCTTCCAAGACCTGTCGGTTAACGCGGCCTCATGGGAATGGAACTTTGGTGACGGCGTGGGCTTTAGCACCGACCA
>DAOTTP010000336.1:0-8224 GCA_034437835.1 Anaerolineae bacterium
CCAACTTCTAAGCATATCTATATCGCCACTGGCTACTCTGGAAACGGCATGACCTATGCCAATATCGCTGCGCGACTGGTCAGTAATCAGATTCTGGGGCAAGAAACCCCTGTGAACGACATCTACAGTGTATCCCGCATCAAGCTATTGGCCTCTGCGGAAGAATATCTCAAAGAGAATCTGAATGTAGCGGCTCAATTTATCGCTGATCGGTTGCGTGGCTATGAGCATAGCTATGATGAAATCCAGCCGGGTATGGGAAAAATCGTCAAAATTGACGGTGACATGATTGCCGCCTATCGGGATGAATCTGGTCAGATCCACCTCAACTCGGCGGTATGCCCTCACCTGAAATGTATTGTGGATTGGAACAACGCCGAAAAAACGTGGGATTGCCCATGTCATGGTGGCCGGTTCAACCCTACAGGCAAATGGATTGAAGGCCCGCCGATGCACGATTTGCGGGCGAGAGAAAAGAATTAGGGTAGGATAGATAATAATCCATCCTCAATATCACCCGCAACGACTGGGATTTCACAGCGATGTTCTCAAACACCGCACAGGCGCACAAATTCCACAAAAACCATGATTGGGTGGTCATCTATTATCAAAACGCGGGTCAGGAGGGGCAGAACACTATCGTCACCGAAAGCAAAGGTAAACAAAAAGGCCAGCGCGTCGTCAGAGGGCGTGAATAGGTCAGGCGCATAATAAGTTATTCCTGTGTTATATTCCCAAATGGCATGGCGCTGATATAATCACACAAAATTTGCCAAATAGGCCATAAAAGGAATAAATCACATGGATTTCGACTTAAACGCCGAACAAAAGATGTTTCAGCGCATCGTGCGCGATTTTTGCGAGACTGAACTCAAGCCGTATGCCCATGAGGTCGATGAGACCGGCAAAATGCGCTGGGAGGCCGTCCGCAAGATGCGCGACCTCGGCCTGTTGAGCATGGGCGTCCCAGAAGAATACGACGGCGCGGCGCTCGATACGATTTCGGCCTCGATTGCGGTGGAGGAATTGGGTCGCGTGTGCGGCAGCACCGCCCTGTCTATCAGCGCCCACAATGGACTGGGAGTCGGCCCGATTGTGCGCTGGGGGTCGGACGCCCAAAAATCCCATTGGTTGCCGATTCTGACCGACGGCGAACATCTCGGCGCGTTGGCGCTGACCGAACCGCAAGCCGGCAGCGATTTGCTCAACGGGGCGCAGACATTCGCTCACCGCGAAGGCGAAGATTGGGTGATTAACGGTCATAAGGCGTGGATTACCAACCCGATGTACGCGCCGGTGATTGTCGTGCTGTGCCGGACGAACCGCGAGGCTGGGTCACGCGGGTTCAGCATGATTCTGGTCGAGACAGACCGCGCCGGTTTGACCATCCACCCGCCTGAAAAGAAGATGGGGCTGAAAGGCTCTCCGACTCAGATGTTGACGTTTGAGAACGTGCGCGTCCCGGCGGGGAATCTGCTCGGCCCAGAAGGCAATGGATTCCCCCAGACCATGCAGACGCTCGACTCTGGGCGCATCAGCATCGGGGCGCTGTCGGTGGGATTGGCGCAGGGCGCATACGAGGAGATGGTCAAGTATGCCAAAGACCGCAAGGCGTTCGGGGAGCCAATCGCCAGCAAACAGGCGATCCAATGGATGATTGCCGACGCCACGGTTGAGATTGAGGCCGCGCGCACGCTGGTATATAAGGCGGCGTGGATGAAGGACGCTGGGCGCGACTTCACCAAGATTGCGGCGATTGCCAAACTCAAGGCGTCTGAGGTGGCGGAAAAGGTCTGCCACGACTCGATTCAAATTCACGGCAGTTACGGTTACAGCCGCGAATATCCGGTTGAGCGCATGTACCGCGACCAGCGCCTGATGAGCATTGGCGAAGGCACAAGCCAGATTCAACGTCTCGTGATTGCACGCAAGGCGCTGCAAGAATAACCCTCACCGGTTAGATATTCTCCGAGTCTAGTAGGGGCGCATCGCGATGCGCCCCGCCCATGAGATACGTTGCCTCTGGTCTGATGTCGAAGATTCAGATGGGTTCTTATGCGGTTTGAGCAGGCGTGGTCGGGCGCACGGCAAACGTAATCGCTAAAAGCGCGATGGTGATGACGAGGAAGAAAGGCGGAATCACCCCGAATCCGTTGATAGACGCCAACCATGCGCCCAACCCCGGCAAAACCGTCAAGCCGACGCTCACCGCGCTGATGGTGAATCCCAGTGCGTTGGGCGCGTGCGCCGCGCCGACACGTCCGGGCAACATCGCCAATTGAGTCGGGAAGAATCCGGCCATCGCGCTACCGAGGATGAGCAATCCTATCAGCGCCGCAGTCGGATTCGGGATGAGCAACACCAGCGCACCGATCACAGTACCGGCTGCGTAGACGCGCAGCAACACTTGCGGCGGATAGCGCATCAGAAAACTGCTCACCATACGCCCAATCGTGAAGGCCAGCCCAAACAGGCTCAACCAATACGCGGCTGTTTCGAGGCCGATTCCACGCTCAAATACCAGCGTATCTTTAGCGAGTTGTTGGACGCTGACCTCAATCCCACCATAGATGAAGGCAATCGCCACCCACAGCCAAACCACTGGCTGCCGCAACGTCGAAAACACCGACGGCCCGTGCTTATTCTCCGTGCCGTCCGTATTGCGATGTACCGGCAATCCCCACTCATTGCGGGTGAAAAGAACCGCAATCAATCCCACACCGACCAAAACCAACGGGGGAAGATACGCCGCACGCCAGCCCCAGCCCATATCATTGACATAGGTCAGCAGCAACGGGCCGATAATCAGGCCGACGCCAAAGACCGCGTGCATCCAGTTCAGCGTACCGGCGCGGTAGCGCGAGACCACCACCAGCGTCAGGCCGATGTCCATCACGCCGTTGCCCAATGCCGCGACCAACGCGGCCAATAAGAGCGCTTCCCATGATGAGGCGGTCAAATAGAACAAGAAGCCTATCATCATGCCGATGATGCCGATCATCATGCAGCGCCACACGCCCAGTCGCGCCAACATTTGCCCGCCGAACAAGGTCATCGAGACGCGCCCAATCAGCCCAGCAGTGAGCAAAATACCCAGTCGCTCATACGGCTGATTGAGGTCGGTGCGGATTTGATCCCACGCGACGCCCAAAATCCCCATCGGCAGGGCATAAGCGACGGCGACAATAAACGAGACGAGTAAGGGGGCGTAGTGCAAGAGAGGCCGGGATGCTGGTAGGGTGGTGGTGGTCATGGTTGATGTGTGTGTCCTATGATGTCAGGCTGCGGCGCAAAACGCGCTGCATATTTCCGTTGAGGATGTTGTCGATGTCGGTTTCGCTGAAGCCATGTTCGCGCAAGGCGTCACCGACCTTATACAAATCCGCGATGGTGTCGAACTCCGCTGGGATGTGTTGCGAGCCGAATCCGCCGTCCCAGTCCGTGCCGAGTCCGATGTGATTCGCGGAGCCGGTCAATTGGCAAACGTGGTCGATGATTTCGATGACGCGCTTCATGGTCACGGCGTCTTTACGATCCGTGCGCGTCCAGTCGTTGTCCAAGAAGCGGTTATACAGCACCACGCCCATCACCCCGTCGCGTTCGGCCAACTTGCGGATGGTGTTATCGGGCAGGTGACGATCCGTATCCTTGAATTTGCGCGGGTTGCTATGGCTGGCGACAATCGGGCCGGAATAGCGGTCAAGCGATTCCAGCGCGGCTTGTTCGGCCATGTGCGACAGGTCTAAGACCGCGTTGAACGAGGCCATCACGTCCAACAATTCAAACCCTAGCTTGGTCAATCCACCCGGCTCAGATGTGCCGCCGCTATAGCGAGTCGCTTCCCATGCCGTGCCGACCATCCGCACCCCACGCCCATACCATTCTTCAAATTGGCGCGGCTCAATGATGGGGTCTGCGCCCTCCATTAAGACGATCAGACCTTGCTGGCGCTTACGGATGTCCACCCCGTCCGCCCATGTCGCCAGCACCGCGTCGAGGTCGGCGACGGTGCGAATCATCCGCAGTTTTTCGGGCGATTCATCACAGATGCGCTCGTAATAATCCAACTGCTCCATGGCCGCCGAATATGCTTGTAACGGGGTCTCGTAGGTTTTCTCCCGCCCGACGGGTTTCCATGTCGAGTCGTGAGGCGCGACGAACAGCGTCGAACAGACCACCGCTACCCGCCCAGCGATTGCTTCGGGAAGGCCGATCGTGGCGAGGTCGATGTCGGCAGGCTCATTTCGCCGAGTCAGTAAGGCGCTCTTACGATAGTCGCGTCCATACTTCAGGAAGTTATAGGCGATGTCTTGGTGGGCGTCAAGCAGTATCGTGGGGGGCATGAGGTTTGTTCTCTTAGCATACTAACTGTACTTTACCGGGAAAGTGACGTTATTGTAAATCGCCAATCACAACCGCGTAAGCATTTGGCAATATCTTTCGGTTCATCTATGGGAATGGCACGTATGCTTGGAATATTACTGTAATGTCCAAACATCGTTCCATCACCTCATTAGTGTAAATGCAGAATAGGGATTCATCATGGAGTCAAAAACAAAGAAACC
Source organism: Anaerolineae bacterium (assembly GCA_034437835.1). Classification (GTDB taxonomy): domain Bacteria; phylum Chloroflexota; class Anaerolineae; order Aggregatilineales; family Phototrophicaceae; genus Flexicrinis. The sequence continues at coordinate 4,566 of DAOTTP010000336.1, forward strand.
CGGTTTATTGACGGGCATCGGTATCGGGATTTTGCTGGCGTTGCCGCTGGTCGGAATATTCTCGGCGGTGAACGCGCTGTTAGGGCTGCCGCTTGTGCCGTCCGATTTGATGGACACGCTACCGAATGTCTTGCCGGTTGACCTGCTCAACTTCGGCAAGCAAACCATGATTAACGTCTTAACCGCGCTAAATTTTGCGCGTATCGACGCGGCGGCCAAGCCCGCCGAACTGATTATCGGCACAGTGACACTGATTGGGCTGTGCGCGGTGGTCATCGGCGCGGCCTATTTCCTCGCTCGCCGCAGCACCAATGAAAAGGCGGGCATGAATTATCCGCTGGCGGGCGGCCTTCTGCTCGGCCTCCTGATGACCCTGATTCACAGCGCACTGCCCGTCGTCCAATTTTCGCGCACGGGCGGGGCGATTTTCTTTGACGCCGCCTTCATCCTCTTAACCTTCAGCGCTTTCGGCTATGCGGCGGGCTGGATTTATGGCCGCCTGAGCGCGTTGTCAGCCCCCAAAGCAGACGCCGCCGCCGTGACCGCGCAAAACCTTGACCGCCGCCAATTCTTGGTGCGAGTCGGCGGTAGTGCTGCTGTCTTGACCGTTACCGGCGCGGTGGTCGGGCTGGTCGGCGCGGGGGGGCAAAACACAGAAGCCATCCCTGAGATTGATGAATCGCTGGCAAATATTCAAGCCGCGCCGACGCTTGCGCCTGTCGCGCAGACGGTGGCCGCGACCTATGCCGAGGATTTCGAGACGGCAACGGGGACTCGCCCCGAATATACGCCGCTGGAAGACCATTACCGAATCGACATCGTGCAGAACCCGCCGGAAATTGATGGTGTGGCGTGGCGGCTACCGGTCAATGGTCTGGTCGAGAACCCCATCGCGTGGACGTTGGATGACCTCCGCGCCATGCCCGCCGTCTCCCAAATCCTCACGATGGGCTGCATCTCCAATAACGTCGGCGGCGGCCTGATTAGCACGACCAAGTGGACGGGCGTGCCGATGAGTTACCTGCTGGAGCAAGTCAAGCCAAAGGCGGGCGCGGTGGCGCTCAAAATTACCTGCGCCGACGGTTTTGATGAGTATGTCCGCATCGAGTTGTTGCAAGGCGACCCGCGTATCATGTTGGCTTATGCGTGGGATGACCGCGCTTTGCTGCAAAAGCACGGCTTCCCCGTCCGCATCCACATCCCCGACCTGTATGGGATGAAGCAGCCCAAGTGGATTACCAACTTTGAGTTCGTAGATCAATGGGAAGAAGGCTACTGGGTGCGGCGCGGCTGGTCGGCCATCGCGCAGGTGCAGTCTACCGCCGTAATTGATACCATCGCCACCACCGAGAGTTTTGAGGTTGACGGCAAAAAGTTCATCCCGTTGGGCGGCATCGCCAACGCTGGGGCGCGTGGCATCAGCAAGGTCGAGGTCAAGGTAGACGACGGCGAGTGGCAAGAGGCCGTCCTCAAAGAGCCGCAATCTGACCGGACGTGGTTGCTGTGGCGCTATGATTGGGAATATGTGGCGGGCGCGCATACGTTTGTCGTGCGCTGCGTTGATGGCTTGGGCGTCGCTCAGACCGAGGCTCAGAACCCCGTCCGCCCCGACGGCGCAACCGGCTATCACCAGAAATTCCAAATCGTCTAACCCGATACAGCCCCATCACATCAACAAAAAATCCCGTCACACAACGGGATTTTTTGTCGTCTATACTCTATAATTAGAAAATATAAAAAAGGTCTGGGCATTGAAATGATAGAAACCCTCATCCTCCCCGGCATTGTATCCGACCCATCAATCCGCAGTGGACGCCCAATTATCTCAGGTACGCGCTTAGAGGTAGCGGATGTTGCAGCCCGTCATACATTCCACGGTCATTCCGCCGATGCGATTGCCTCTGCTTTTGATGTGACCCTCGCACAAGTCCACGCGGCGCTGGCTTACTATTTTGAACATAAAATTGAAATTGACGCACAACTACGCGCTGAGTCCGATGACCATAACAGACTCAAGGAGCAACAACGTCGTGACGGAACTGCGCTTCTACCTTGATGAAAACCTCGAATTGGAAATTGCTAATCAGCTACGGCGTCGTAACGTTGATGCCGTCCATGTGAGGGAGTTAGGTCTGAGAGGCGATAGCGATGAGGCTCAGTTACAAAACGCTACGGAACAAGGACCCGTCTTATGCACTTATGACAGCGATTTTGTGAATTTTGCCCGTCAGGGAACCCAACACGCTGGGATAGTCAAAGGCAATCGTGTCAGCCATAACATCGGAAGTTGGGTAAAAACTTTAAGCCAACTCCATAGTCGATATGGCGCAGAAGATATGGTGAACAGGGTGAATTTCTATCATCCTGAAAAACGTAAAACTAAAAAATCCCGTCGCACAACGTGATTTTTTTATTGCATATTAAAACCCATTCCGCGTATAGCGGGCAGATGTGGAATTTTCGGGGGTGGATTTATGCAAATCTTCAAAGGTGTTGCGATTATCGCTGGGGTACTCATCCCCGGTAAACTGATTTTGACTTTTATACCCGGCGAATATACCGGAAAAGATTTCGCCTCGCTGATTTGGATGCTGCTCGTCGTCGGCTGTTATTTCTTAGCCGGGTATGCCCTACGGGTGATACGCCCAATTAAGCGTAAAGATATTTCGCCTATCCTGTTTATGAGTATTGGCATGGCGCTGGCAGCCGGATTCCTGATTCACAGTTGGGCGACCAATGCCGATTTTAGTTTTGAGATAATCGGAACGTTGTTCGGGGCGTTGCTGATACGGTTGATCACCTCGTTTTTGTTGCTGGATAGGGACGAGTCCCAAATTGGAATATGGTTTGTCGGGCAAGAAAAATCCATCCCGGTATTCTGGAAGCCCGCCAGCGGCCAAATCATCGGGCGTGATGGTGAAACCGAACTCCCATTGGGTCAGACCGCGTTGCTCGATGAAGCCGCGCTCCGAATGATCGTATTCGCACTCTACCGTTTGCCTGATTCAGCGTTAAAAGTGCGTATCGACCAAGCGTTTACAGACCCTCCCTATCGTATCTTAAAACCGAACATGCCTCGATGGCATTTAATTATGATGGGGCTGGCGGCCTGCTGTGCAGTGAGCATGTTGATATTGTGGCTGCCGCTAGGCGTGTCTGGAATCGTACCCGGCCTGCTGTTGTATATGATTATTTGGGCGCACACAGTTAGATGGGTGACTCGCTATAACACGACGGCGCTGGCTAGTAGGCATTTGAAGATGTATACCGCCGCCATTACCAAATATGAAAGAAGTTATGAGTTTTTCACGACCAGTAACGCGCCACAACGCCTGTACCCATTTACCTTTTAATGGGGAAACCGAAACAAATCCAAACGATTATTTGGGTGTGTTTCATGCTAAAACCCCGATCAAAGATCGTTTGGATTTTAACTCATCCCTCCATAAGGCTTTAGCCCGCGAGAAAACCACGCCACTTTAGTGGCAGTGGATGAAAGCGTTCTTGGCTTTAGCCAGCGGCGCGTGTGGGTCAGGTCCGTCAGGACATAGGTCTAAGGAGCTGGACACCGCGTCGCAACGAGTCTACACCACATTCATCTGTAAGAATCGTGAGGGCGACCCGCCGGGTCGCCCCTACCACATCTCCGCATCATTGTT
>DAOTTP010000337.1:0-40045 GCA_034437835.1 Anaerolineae bacterium
ATGGTGGATTTGTCGATGGGCATAGAAAATCAAATCACTCCAACAATTAACACAGGGATATCAATATCAGCAACACCTCGTTGACTTAAATCCCATACGAATTGTTCAAAATATGACACACCGCTTGACATCTGCTTGGCAAATTCACGCACAGGGACAACTTCAATCCCGACATCAATCAATCCCAGATTGCGGAAAATAGTCATCTTGACGCATACGTTGTACACCATGAACGCATATTTACCGAATTGTATTTCGATTCCTACGCGACTTTTGACAAAATCCATCTCACGAAATGTGCCTCTGAAACCCTTCTTAGGAATATAATCTGAAGTATAAAATTCTGTTGGATAGTCACATAAAACTTTATGACTTTTCCATCCCAGTTCATGGAATTTAGCTTTAAACCCTTTATTTAATGCCCTAGGGTTATAAAGCATCTTCCCAAGCATGGTTTTCTCACGGCTTGCTTTTGTCAATGATTGAAGTGAGTCCACCGACGCCAAAACCGTCTGTAATTCTTCTAACACCCATGGATATTGCTCTTGGATGGTTTCAAGCCCACGATTAAATGAAAACTTTCCAGCAATTCTCATTCCGCTTCACCTTGATTATCAAACATATCCCATTCTGTGGGTCTCTGAGACACTTTATCGCGCCCTGTCGGTTGGTGAATCGGTTTCCCCAATGGTCGGAGTTTTAAAACACCGGCATCCCATTTCTCTATACGCTCGCGTGCCAATGTTACATAATCGGCTTCTTTCTCGCTGCCGACACCACGTCGAAGATGTTTTATGGCCGCAATCACCGATGAGCCAACCCCACTGAATGGGTCATATACCATATCTCCCTCATCAGTAAGTGCCAATACGCAACGCTCAACCAGTTCTACGGGAAATTGGCATGGGTGATCAGTTTTCTCTGGGTGATTGGATTTTACATTCGGGATGTTCCATATTTCATTATCCCAATCTTCTTGTAGGACAGTCCATAAATCTGATGGATTCTTGCCTTTGGGGTTGCCAGATAGCCCCCCTTTTTTGTCGCCTTTGTAATGGCGTTTTCCGGGGTATTTGGATGGGACACGCACCGAATCGAGATTAAAGGTGTAGTCATCCGTTTTTGTGAACCACAAAATGGTCTCGTACCGTCCAGAAAGTCGTTTAGAGGCATGTAATCCGTGTTCAAAATGCCAAATGATACGATTTCGCAGTTTTAGTCCCTGCTGTTTGAACAACGTGTAATAGAAGATGTCGAGGGGGAATACTTCTCCAGAATCGACATAATTACCTACTTGCCAACACAGGCTGCCATTATCAGCTAAAACACGCACCAATTCAGGGATAATCTGCGATTGTGCCTCAAGATAGGCTGTGAGTTCGGTGGGTTTCTCGTATGCTTTGCCGATGTTATATGGAGGTGAGGTAATTACCAACTTCACAGAATTACTAGGGAGCGTGCGGACAAACGCCAGTGAATCGCCGTGGTGTAACACGGCGCTGGCATCTGCCGAATAATCCGAAGTAATATTTAGCGTTCCAAACGGTAAAGTTAGCATTCCCTAGCCTCCTATCCTTTCACCCGCCCATGCTCCCGGAACAGCGCTTCATACTGATTTACTGTACGTTGGAAGTTGAAGATTTCCTCAACTTCTGCGCGGGATTTGCGACAAGCAGCCGGATTATCCAGTACCGATATGATCGCCTGACCCATCGCCTGATGGTCGCCGCGTGGGACGATTTTGCCCATCCCCGTCGCTTGAACCGGCACGCGCCCGCCGGGGGTATCGGTCATGACAACCGGAGTCCCGCACAACATCGCCTCGACCTGTACCAGCGCGAAACACTCGCTATCGCTGGTCAGCGCCAAGACATCTACGGCGCGGAAGAAATCGGCCATGAACTGCATATCGCTGTGCAAGCCCAAGAAAATCAGATGGTCGCGATATTTATCCACAATCGGCTTATACAGTTCCCACGTTTTTTCGTAGGGGATGTCATATTGCCCAGCGAACACGATGCGGGCGTTGGGATATTTCTCTAGAATCACGTCCAGCGAACGAATCAGCAAATCTGGGCGCTTCTCTTGGACGAACCGCCCCGCAAACCCAATCAAAGGGCCGCCCTCATGCTGCCACTCGGCGCGTAATTTGGCCGCGTTATCGGGATTCGGCTCCGGCATGGTGATGGGCGGGTAAATCACCTCGACCTTATCCAGAAACGGCTTGAGATAATACGAGTTCTCGGCGTAATCTTGCGTATAGGCCACAACTTTTGGCGCACGCCACGCCATGAACCGATATAACGCGAACATCGCCGACTGAATAATCCGATTCACCAACCCCGACGGCAAAATCAGGTCGCCGTGGTGGGTCGGGATAATGGGCGTGCCGGTGATGCTGCTCAAGACGCTCAACAGCGCGGTTTCGGCCATCGGCGTGTGCAGATTCACGACATCGTGTTCGCGCATCAGCTTATAGGCCGCCCACGGGTAAGCCGGCATAATCATGCCACGACTGACGGCAATCGGCGGCACATTCAAGCGGACGATTCGCACGCCGTTAACCATCTCATCGTTGGTCAGTTCCGGTTTGTGGCGGGCGCACAATATGGTGACGGTATGGCCGCGCCGCGCCATTTCTTCAGCGATACGCTGGATATAAAGCTGCATCCCCGTCCGGTGCGGCAGGTAATACAGGAGGCAGATTAGGATTTTGAGTTTACGCTCGTTCATAGGTTAATGATGTCCGTTCAGGGTGCAGACGCGGCTGGGTCGTCCCCGCCCTGCGTCAATTGGCTGAAGCTGACGCCCTCAGCCACAATGCCGATAATGCCGAGGACAGCATTCACGGCCAGATTCACGAAATGTACGACCAGCGCAAACGCCAGCGCCGTCGCCTTATCTTGTTCGCTGACGCCATACCCGAAAGCATACATCGCCACCAAAATCGCCCCTTCATACGGGCCGACATTGCCGGGGATAGCGGGAACTGCCACCGCAAACGAGGCCGACGCAATCAGCAAAAACACCGCCGCCGCGTCAATTTTAGGATAAAACACCAACATCAGCAGTGCGCCATTGAGCCAAGATAGCGCCCAACTGACCGCATTCCAGAAGAATACCTTAAACAGCGAGACTGGGTTGGTCAACGGTTGCAACCCGTCTAGGATTTGCTCAAACCACCCACTCAGGCGCGGCAATAAGGTCGGGCTGCGGAGGCCGGGGATTCGCCCCATCACCGCCCCGAATAAACGGGACGCCAGCCCACGCCGCGCCGCCAAGCCAATCAAGACGAGGAAACCGCCCAGCGCCAGCGCCCCAAATAATAATCCGGCGTTGCGTATCTCATCTGGGACGACGCCCTGCGCCAACCCCAATGCTAAGGCGATGAATACGCCCACGGTCAACAGGTCAATCAGGCGTTCGACGATGATGGTGCTAGCGGTCTTAAAGACCGGCACGCCGTCCTCACCTCGGCTGGCGAGATACGCCCGCGCCACCTCTCCCGCCCGGAACGGCAAAATACCGTTGGCGAGATAAGCGATATTCAGGATATGAAACGCCCGAGTCAGTCCTAGCCCGCCGCCCAGCAGCGCCTGCCAGCGGATGGCGCGGGTGAACAAGCCCAGCGTTGCGACAAGCGCCGTTGGGATGAGCCACCAGTAGTTGGCCGTCCGAAGCGCCCCCCACAGCAGCGCAAAATCAATTTGTCCGGCGATGAAGAAAATCACCACACCGCTGACCAGCGCACCGAGCGCCAGAACACGTCCGTTTTTACCCACGGTTGACTCCCGTGATTTGAAAGCTAAGGTATTATACACAGACGGTTTGATATTACGGCACACCTTATTGAGCGAAGCATGGGAGGCGATGGGATGCAGCACAAATTAAAATGGGTAATCGGCCTCATCGGGTGCCTCACCCTATGCCTCTTAGCTGGCTGCCAGCGTGACCCAGAGAGCGTGGCGACGGATACCCTCAACCCTAGTCCCTCGGTCAGCCTGACGACCACCCCTGTCGTCACGCCGCAGCCCAGCCCGTCCCCATATACGTTTCCGCCCACGGTAGAAGTGCCGTCGATCTGCGCCAGTGCGCCGCCTTCCCGCCTGATTATCGGGGAACGCGCCCGCATCACCGATGAAGACCGTACCGACTTGAATGTGCGGGCAGAACCCGGCGCAACCGAGGACAACACGCCGATTGGTAAGTTGCGCGTCGGTGAGGTCGTGATTGTGCTGGATGGCCCAGTCTGCTCCAACATTTATGCGTGGTATGAAGTCGATACCGGCGATTTGGAAGGCTGGATAGCCGAAGGCGACCTAGACGTATATTACGTCGAGCCGTTTTTAGGACAGTAGCACATCAAGTGATGAGTGATGAGTGATGAGTGCAGTATCGCTAAGGTGGTAGGTACGTCAAGTCGCAATCAAGTCTCAGGTTAAACCCTAAGATTGGGGCAGAAATCATAAGCTCCCCCGTTGAATCTTGATACGTTACCCGTTAGAATAACTTTCAGGATGATGTTTAACTGGTGACTCTCAGGACTCACCCCTCAAAACGCATCACTGATTTTCTGGGGCCGTGGTGGAATGGCAGACACGGGCGTCTTAAAAACTTCTGCACGAGAGTGCGTGTGGGTTCGAATCCCACCGGCCCCAAACCATCTAAAATATATAGCCCAAGTCATAATGCCCCAGCGCGATGCTCTGGGGTATACTTTTGCTACTGATAAGACCCATTAAACAGCAAAGTGAAACATGGCACTCCCACGCAATCGAGGTTGGACACCCACCGAATATCTGACCTTTGAACGTGCCAGCGAAACGCGACATGAACTCATCGCAGGCGATATTTACGCAATGACTGGCGCAAGCCGCCAACACAATCTTATCAGCGCGAACCTCACCGCCGCTTTAATCAACCGACTTCATGGGCAGCCATGCGAAGTTTACGTCAGTGATATGCGCGTTAAGACCAGCGCAACGGGTTACAGCTATCCCGATGTGGTGGTGGCCTGTGGCACGCCATCCTTTGAAGATACGCATGGCGACACATTGCTGAATCCAGTTGTGATAATTGAAGTTTTATCGCCATCCACTGAGCTTTATGATCGCAGCGCGAAATTCCAACAGTATCGCACCTTATCCTCATTGCAAGTTTATATTTTAGTGTCACAAGAGTCGCCGCGCATTGAGATGTATACCCGTCAAAGCGGCGACTTATGGGTATTGTCAGAAGTAAAAGATTTGACCGATATACTGGAATTATGGGTGATTAGCTGCGCCTTACCGCTGTCAGAGATTTATGCGCGGGTGTTTTAGGCATATTTGCCATGCGTAAAAAAAGGGCTTCTCTTTCGAGAAGCCTTTTTTCATCTAGGTTCCTATCTAGGGATTCGTCACCGGAGATGGAAGTGTTTCGGTGCGACTCGCATTTTCTTCGGCTGGTGACAGCATCGGATACCGATCGTTTGCTTCACTCGTTGTGAGCTGATTGGCTCCAGTCATAACAGCAATCGGCGGCGCATCAATCGGCAAGGCGCTAGTACTAAACAGGTCTGCGTTCGCTGTCACCTCCGACGTAAAGGCGAGGTTTGTGTTGCCACAGTACCAAGTCGGCGCATAGTCGTCTTCAGTGGTGTCAGTCACTTTCCGCGTGAGTTTGCTCGCCGTCTCGTAGACGTAGATGTCGTTATCACCATCAATATTCGATGTGTAGGCAATGTAATCACCCTGTGGCGAGATACCATGATCCTTGGCGTATCCGGCGGGATCAGACACAGGCTCGATATCCAAGCCATCTGCATTCATCCGGTAGATCACACTGTTATCTCCAGTGCGGAACGAGCGGAAGACGATGCCTAAGTTGTCCGGGGTGTACTGCGGATCAATATCGTTGCCCGTTTCATCGCCGATTTTCCTTACATCGCCGGTGGCAATCGTTAGCTCGAGAATCTGCCAAGCGTCTGTGCGATCACTTTGGAACAACAGTTTTGCACCATCACTCGACCAAGAAGCGTTAATATCATTGCTTGGCGATTTGGTGAGACGTGTCTCCACACCCGATGCGACATCGAAAAGGTAGAGGTTCCAGTTTCCATCACGGTTGGATTCATAAACAATGAAGTTACCCGTTGGAGACCAAGTGGGATCTCTATCAATAGCCGTTGTGTTATAGGTCACTCGCTGGATGTGATCGGTTTCAACCGCTGAGAGGTAAATTTCCCAGTTCCCATCACGGTTGCTCGTAAATACGATCCATTGTGCATCGGGTGAGCGGCTCGGGCTGATATCAGACACGCCAGCGCCGATACCACGCGAGAGATTGGGTTCAAAGTTACTGGCAGCACTATCAAGGCGGAAGAGTTCCCAATCGCCGGTGACATCCGTATGGTAAACCAGCCACTCAGTGCAAACAGCGCTACTTATGCTGACCATATCCCAAGATGGCCGCGACACAACACTGGTATCCGGCGGACAGTTATCAGTACCGATCACAGGAAAACCGCCATCGTTGTCCACGTCACCACATAGAATTGCCGTCGGTGTGACAGTGATAACAGTGGTTGGGCAGCCATCCGCAGGGGCGGGAATAATATCGCCATGCCCATCATGCCCATTCAGACCATTGACGGAAATCGTGATGAGCACGTAAGGATTCGTGGCACTACCAGTCGCATGACAAATGGTAATCTTTTCACCACCGTTATCCTCTTGCCCGTTGTCCTTGTCCTTGTCCTTGTCATTATTGCCTTCTGGCGTCGCGACCACATCCTGATAGAGAGGATTTGCTGATGCTGCGAAGCTACTGAGGGTCAGCAGAAATGATGTCAATGTAAAAGTGATGATAACGAACCATAGCCGCTTTATCCGGCGATCCATTGGATTTTGCATACACGTTCTCCTATTAGATGATCGGTTGACAGCAAACATTGGCTTGCTATTTAATTTCATCATCCATGATATTGCCAAGCAATCCCCAAGTCCGTCGGGATGACCCTACTCGCCAACCAGCCAGCGATGCCGCCGATATTATTAAGTATAAATTTTAGTATTCACTCAGACATCAGTCTTTGTAGGGGCTATGACACCCTCCTAAAGTAGGATATTTGGGTTATAGGTGTTTCAAATACATGCGGGCGGGGACACGGGTTCGCCCGCCGACATTGGGGTTTTTCCAGCAACGTGAAATACGCCTCACGAACTAGGGCGAACGCATCAAATGATAAATCACGGCGGACGGCAAGAATGCCGTCCCTAGGAATCTCTGTGAGGGTGGACGCCCTTCTGGGCGTCCGAAAATTTCTCTGGCATATCTTCCTTCATCCAGATTTTGATGCGTTTGCCCTGCCTCACGAACACCCGAACACCCCGTCCTTGACTCCCGCATGTGCTACGTTATAATAGTTGTTGTGAGGCGCGGGTGTAGCTCAGCTGGTAGAGCGTTTGCTTCCCAAGCAAAATGTCACGAGTTCGAATCTCGTTACCCGCTTCAATTAAAATCGCCCGGTTAATCGGGCGATTTTGTTGTGTATTGCGGGCGCGGCATTGACGTTGCCCCATGCGGCGGCTAAAATGACGCCACTTACAACCTGTATCCCCCATATTGGAAATGTCCGCGAAGGCTCTTGAAACAGGAGTCGTGCGCCAAATTTCAGGAGTTCTTAAACCGTGGCCGATTACATCCTTGAAGCACAACACCGCACCGCCTTTGGCAGAAAAGTCGGCCAACTACGTCGCGATGGTTTTGTCCCTATGACCGTTTATGGCCCGAAGCTCGAACCTGTGAGCCTTCAGGTGGCCTATCGCCCGCTGGAAATCCTGTTGGCGAAGGCTGGCGGCACGCACTTGATCGAAGTTCAGGCCGACGGCAAGAGCTATACCGTCTTGGTGCGTGAAGTCCAGCGCAACGTCATCACCCGCCGGATGCTGCACGTCGACTTGTTCGCGCTTGACCTGACCGCCAAGCTCAAGACATACGTCCCCATCCGCTATGTTGGCGAAAGCCCCGCAGTCAACCTCAAGTTGGGCGTGCTGCTGACCGGCCCGACCAACCTACACATCGAACTGCTCCCCAGCCTGTTGATTGACTACGTTGAAGTAGACATCAGCAAACTGAAGGAAGTCGGCGCTGCGCTGCACGTCAGCGACCTGAAATTGGGCGCGGGCATCACCATCTTGAACGACCCAGAAGAACTGTTGGCACGCATCAGCCAGAGTTCGGCTGCACGTTCGGAACTGGACGAGGCCGCAGAATTGGCCGCGTCGATGGAGCCGGAAGTCATCAGCAAGGGCAAGGCGGACGAAGAGGACTTCTAATCCAGTCGCCTCTGAATCAACGAATATCCTTAACAGGGGACGCAGCCGCGTCCCCTGTCTGTTTTTAGGCTATAATCAGACGATGTATGTATAGCTCATTCCTTTCCTAGTAGGAGTAATTCGCCCATGTCGTCATTGGTGGGCCGTAAGTTAGGCATCTATGAAATACGGGCGTTGCTCGGTCAAGGGGGCATGGCATCGGTCTATCTGGGCTATCGCGCCGACGTAGACCGCGAAGTCGCCATCAAAGTCCTCCCGCCGCACCCCGGCATGTCGCCGGATACCAAACAGCGTTTCCAGCAAGAAGCGCGTACCATCGCCAACCTACAGCACCCGCACATCCTCGCGCTATATGACTACGGCGCGACCAGTGATGATGTCTTGTATCTGGTCATGCCTTATATCCGTGGCGGTTCGCTGGATAAGGTCATGCGACAGGGTAAGATGCCCACTGCCCGCGTCGAACGCATCCTACGCGAAATCTCGGGGGCGCTCGACCTCGCCCACAAACAGAATATCGTCCACCGCGACATCAAGCCCGCCAATATCTTGCTCGATACCGAGGGCAACGCGCTGCTGGCAGACTTCGGTATCGCCAAACTGACCACGGGCGGCGCAAATTTGACCGGCACTGGCGTGGTCGGCACGCCAGCTTATATGTCGCCGGAACAGGCGCAAGGGATGGATCTCACCCCGCGCAGCGACCTGTACTCGCTGGCCGTGCTGGTCTGGGAGATGATGACCGGGCGCGGCCTATTCGATACCGAAAACCCGATGATGGTGATGATGAAGCACGTCACCGAAATCGTCCCCGCCATCTCGGAACGCATCTCCATCCCGCCCGCCCTCGATGCGGTGATGAAAAAAGCCCTCGCCAAAGAACCCAAAGACCGCTACCAGACCGCCACGCTCTTTTATGATGCGTTCAGCAACGCGCTGAAAAGCGGCCCTGCCACGGCTCCCCAGACATCGGTGATGGAAGCATCAACGATGAAGATGCCGACCTTCACATCCGGTACGCCGTATCAAGGGGCGACTCAATACAGCTATCCGCAAGGGACACAGACTCCCCCGCCGCAACAGACCATCATCGTCCAACAGAGCAGCAACACCACGACGCTCGTGCTGGGCGGCGCATTATTGGTGATGCTGATTGCGCTGGTGGTGGTCGTCCTCGTCCTCAGCGCCCCGCCCGTCACACCGCCAGACCAGCTAACCGCCATCGCAGCAGGAATCGAACCGACCATCACCCCGGCTGCCGATACCATCACCCAGACATTGGTCGCGCAGGCCAAACCCAATTTTGGCCGCCTGAGCTTCCTTAGCGTCAATACCCCCGGCGACGGCGTGACCATCAGCCTGAAAGATGTCCGCTCAACCGCCCCCGGCACGGGCTATACCGCGTGGCTATTCAACACCCGCAGCGGCGATTTCCTGAAAATCGGGACGCTGGCCGTGGACGCCATCGGCAACGGTGCGCTGAGTTATACCAATCCAGACAGCTTGTTTTTGCCAACGTTGTATAACGCCCTGTTATTGACCATCGAATCAGACCGAGACGCGACCTCACCAGCCGAAGCGGTCTATAGCGGTTTGCTGCCCGTCGAGATGACCGACGCGCTCATCAGCATTTTCGTCGCCTCAGATTTCGGGATGCGCGGAAAAGGTTTGCTTGAGACGGCGTTGGCCGATGCGCGTTTCGCCACTCAGCACGCGGGTCTGGCCGCCCGTTCGACCAATGTCGCCGCCATGCGGACGCACGCCGAACATACCATCAACATCCTGCGCGGCGGGCTGCAAGACTATGACGGCAACGGGCGCGGACTCAATCCCGGCACGCAAATCGGCTTGCTCACTTCGCTCGATAACCTCAGCGTCGCGCTCGAAGCCGCCATCAATTCGCCCAACGCCGCGCCTTCTCTGCAAAGTGACGCGGAACTGGTGCGCGTCTGCATCGACAATGTGCGCCTATGGAGCGATGGAATCATCTCGGCGGAACAGACGATGTTGACTTTTACCTCGCTGGAAGAAGCCGCTGAACAAATGACCATCTCAACCGGATTCGCAGACATCCTCTCAACGGGCGTAGACCAAAACGTCAGCGGCGCGGTTGACCCCTACGAGGGCGAATGTGGGCTGAATCAAATCAGCCAATATGGGTTGGTGGCCGCCTCAATGGATGTGGTCGAAGGCGCGTTGGAGATTCGATGATACGCCGCGCCTACCTCATAACCTACCTGCTCATCCTGTGCGGAATCGGGGTCTTGGCCGCCTGCGCGCCCGCCGCACCGACGCCAGACCGTCCCCCACAGACCGACGCCACGCCCACCGCCCTTCCGACCCCCGGCGGTTGGACGCCTGCCGCTAAGCCCATCATCTTAGGCGGAATCAGCGGCCTGCGCGAGTTAGGGACGTTAGCCGTCCCAGAGCCGCCGTCCACGGTGTTCGCCCACGCCCTGACGCTGGACAACACGCGCTTATATGGCTTGAATAATGACCACCTGATAGGCTGGGATTTGCTGACCGGCCAGCGCCTGTTCAACGCCCCGCGTGAAGAGGCCATCCGAGTATTCGTCTCACCAGACCGCCGCCGCGTCTATACCCTCAGCGGGATAGGTCTCATCCGCGTCTATACCTCAGACACGGGCGAAGCCGTGGAAAATTTCCGTGGGATTGACACCTATAACGGCAGCGCGGCATACGACCCGCTCAACGGGATTCTGGCGATAGGTGGCACAGACGGCGCAGTCCAATTGTGGGATATGCCCGCCCGCGCCGGACTCGCCATCTTGCGCGGCACGCAATCGCCCATCACCAATCTGATTTTCAGCCCAGACGGTCAGACGGTCTTGGCCGCCGACCAAAACGGCACGCTCATCACATGGGACATCGCCACCCGTGAGATGCAAACCACGGCAGACCTGTCCCGCCCGGTCAATGCCCTGCTCTACACACCAGATGGCGACGTGATTCTGGCGGATACCCCCGACGGCACGCTGGCGCTATCCATAGAAGATTTGAGCATCCTCGGCGGGCTATCGGAGCAGCCCAACGCGGGGATTTTCGCATTCGCGGGCAGTTCATCTATCTTGATGGACGGCGGCGGGTCTGCGCCGCTGACGCTGTGGAATCTTGCGACGGGTGTATTGGCCGCCACCTTGCCAGACACCGCCGCTGACCGAGTGAGCGCGGCGGCCTCGCCAGACGGGACGCTGATGTTCGTCGGGGCATTGGGCGGCGGCGCGAGCCTGTGGAATCTGTCCAACGTCGCAGAGGGGACAGTGCTGCGCGGGTCGCTGCAAGTCACCGATGTGGAAATCCGCGAAATCATCTGGACGAACGACGGCTATCAGGTGTTATTTTTCTCGACACGCGGCCCGATTCGCGTTTGGGGCATCGGCGGGTAATCCGATTCGCCATTCAGGTCATACAAATAACCCGTAGGGACGCCCTTCTGGGCGTCCGTTTGCGCGAATTATATTTTCGCCTCGTTGGATGCCAGAACGGGCGGACAAGTCTCGCCCCTACAGGGCATCCGTTGACGCGATTTTGAAGATACATCATGAGAAATTTCATAGGGGCGACGCTTGAACGCCCGCCGTCAATCAACAGTAAATTTGGTGTGATGTCGAATATTCAATCGACATCTAAGATATGGGCTTAACTTGGTGCACGCCTACTTCGCCTCACGACCAAAAAAGTTTGCGCCCGCTGACGCGGGCGATTGGTGGTGGGGGCATTCGCCCCCACACCCCCTTCAGAAGAACAGAACTTCAGAAACCAGAAAATCAGAACTATTGAGAGCGGGCGAGACGAAACCCCCCATCGTAGTTCGTACTACTCGGGTAGTTCCTGTAACGGCACGCAGCGCGGAAGTAATCAATAATGCCGTTGCCCCACGACCCACCCCGTAGGACGCGCGGCGCATCTCCGCTTAAATCTGCGCTGCCGGTACGATAATCCGTCACACACCACTCCCACACATTCCCGGCCATATCGACTACCCCATACGGGCTATCCCCTTTGTCCTTGCCTTCATACAATGTGGTCGGAGTCGTTCCATCATGATTCTGGCTGTTATTACACTGCGCCCCATCCCACTCATCCCCCCACGGATAAACACGGTTGTCATCACCTTGCGCAGCGCGTTGCCATTCCTGCTCGGTCAATAGTCGAACATTTTTGCCCGTCTGAACGCTCAACCAACGACAATAAGCCACCGATTCATACCAACTGACATACACCCGTGGATGGTCTGGGCGGCTAAAGTCTGGTAAGTTACGAGGCGATTCAACTCGTAGCGCCAATCCATCCCACCATTTTGGGTTTTGATAACCGCCATCTTGGATGAACGAGTCGTATTGCGCCACTGTGACCGGATACTTGCCGATTTCAAACGCTGGTACATCAAAAGTAGTAGGCTTATCAATATACCCTCCATCTTCTAAAGTTACCTTCCCCGCCGGAATTTTAATCCAGACGTGCGGGCGTGGCTTGACCAGATAACGCGGGTCGTGGTCGGGATAGGTTTGCCAGAAATCGGCCAACGCTTCTTTGAGTTCAGGCACAGGCAACCGAACAGCCCGGCGCTCAACCGACGCATACGCTTTATCGCGGGCGGCATCGGTTTCAATTTTAGTGATGATACCGGTGATTTTGTCCCATTCCTTGTCCAACCGGAATCCGGGCGCAGTTTGCCCGCTGACGCGAATATCGTCAAGGATTTGGTGGGCATCAACCCATTTTTTAGCATCTACAGCGGCGTCATAACGGTCAATCGCGTCATGGATGTCAAAATCACTGCGCGGGGTCGGCTTGGGCGTCGGGACAACGGATGGGGTTGGGACAACCCACGTCTTACGCAGAATATCGGCAATTTGTGAGACAGAATAATCCATGTGAACGCTTTTCACATCGAAAACATGCACGCCATCATGAGACAATAAATAGACTACCGCCGGATCATCTCCGCTATACGGGATGTATTTCTCTTGAAAGACGGGGATGCACGGTTTTTGAAGTTCATAGGCACGTCGAATCTCTTTCAGCACCCATTCGCTGTCGAGTGTCCCCAATCCCAATAGGCAGATGAAGACCGGCGCATCTTCAATCGCCTGCATCAAGCGTTCAGGGAACTGCACCTTTGCGCTGTCGGCGCGCGTCGTATCAACATACGCATCAAGTTTGTGGGAATTTTTGAGTTTTTCTTGGACAAGTTGCGCCAATGACCCGCTGGGGTCGCGTCGATAAGAAATAAATGTATCCGTCATCAAAACACCATCCACATCCGAGGATCATCCACAAGCGTCGGATTATGCCGCATCGGGTGGGATGGGGCAAATTATCCAGAATACGAGCAACCCATACGGGTATCTAAAAGCCCTCACCAAAAGGGCGACCCATGGGTCGCCCCTACGGGTCGCGATGGTTTTGGAGGGCGGGATGTGTCCTTGTTTTACGATTCTGATTCGGCTTCTTTTTCCTCGCCGGGGCGCTCTCCAGCCTTCCAAACTTCTTCGGCGATGTCGATGTACAAGCGCCCGTCCAGATGGTCAATCTCGTGCTGAAACACCCGCGCCAGCCAATCTTGCGCCTTGATGCGGATGTCCTTGCCGTGGCGGTCTTGGCCGGTGATGATGACTTCCTCATGCCGAAACACATTCCCAAACCAGCCGGGGATGCTCAAACAAGCCTCGACGCCATCGACCAAATCTTTGCTGGCCTTGATGATTTTGGGGTTGGCGATCACGAACAATTTACCGGCGTTTTCGCCGTGATCCTTCTTGCTTTCCTCGTCATCAGGCAAGCGGACGACGATCAGGCGTTGGCTGACATCGACTTGTGGCGCGGCCAACCCGACGCCGGGCGCGGCAATCATGGTCTCGACCATGCTATCAATCAGGGTCTGAATCTCTGTGCCAAAGTTGGTCACTTTGACCGCTTTTTTACGCAAGGTGGGGTTATCGGGTCGGATGATGGGTAGGAGGGGCATCGGTTTTTAGCCTCATTAAACTGTTCTTATGGCTAACAATTGTACACCAATCCCTCAACCCTTAAAAGTTGTGACGATGCTATACGGGATGTCTAGCGCGGTACACGCCCGCCGCCAAACGAGGCGCAAGACGACCTCATGCACCGCAAAAAATAGTGCGACCAACAGCCAATACGCGGTCCAAAATTCCAGTCCTAGCGCCAACGTCACGAGCAGCCAGACCAGCGCCCCGCCGACCAGCATCGCGGCTTGGATGGCCGCATAAACCGTCACCGCCCATATCCGCCCGTCCAGTTGGCGAGTCGTGCTTGCCCCGCCCCACATGCCCACGCCCGCCCCAATCAAGGGAGAGATGGCCGCGTCATAACGCAATGCCAGCAGCAACGCCCCCGTCACCATCGTGCCGCGTAATAATTCTTGCCCCGCCGAGTTGTTCATCATCGAGAGGCCGCCGCCGAGTACGGTCAATAAGCCGCCGGCTGACAACATGACCAGTCCCAACCCGACGATGATGGTCAAGACGTTCTGGGCGCTCTGTACCGCCCCTGCAATCGGGTGGTGATTTTCTTTACGCAAATGATAATAAACGACCATCGCCCAACACGCCTGAAATATCCCGCCGGGGGTTAATCTCAACAGGTCAAGCCGCCCCGTCGTGCGCTGATTCGCCAATAGACGCGCCACAATCCCCGCCGTCAGAGCGCCGCGAACGACCCCCGCAATCAGGCCGCCCACCGCCAACGCGCCCAGCAAGAGTGGCCCTAACAACAATAAAACCACTGTGATGCCGCCCAATTGCAGCAAGTCACCCGCCCCGAATGATTTGAAGCGCTCGGAGCGAAAACGCGGCTCAATCACATTCATCCAGTGTTCGGCGCGGTCAAGCGCGGTAGTGTCCCGCCACAACGCCCGCCACAGGCGCAAACTCAAGGGAGGCCAGCCTAAAACGCTCATATCAACCTCAATTCACTGCCATCAGCATTCATCCGGCGGCGCACCAATGTCCACATGCGACGTATCGCCATCTCGCGCAGGCCAACCGTGATGACGGGGAACATCAGCCAAGTCGCTATATACACCCATAGACTCGAATTCGGTGCGGAAAGGGTTAGCGCCCCGACCAGCCCGATCAAGAGCGATGTCCCTAACGCGCATGAGAACATAAGTGTAAGGTATACCCCAATTGCCACGGCTGACGCAACCATTGTCCGCGACCCGGTGGCCGCCCCCCATAACCCGCACAGCACGCCCAATATCGGCGCTTGTAGGTTATCGACTACCATCCACAAAATGATTACCCCAGAGCCTAAGATTGGGAATATCCATGCCCGCCAAGTGTAGAACGATTGTGTAGCGTAATTTGAGTCAATCAACGCGGTCATGATGCTGACGAGGCCAATCCCAGCAAACAGGAATGTCGCGCCGCCGACCAACCACTGGGCTAACCGTATAACCAGCGTGAAAGTACGGTTGGCGCGGCTCAAGCGGACTGCCCGCACCCCCAACAGCCAAGCAATCCCCAATTGACCCGGCGGCATCATCTGAAAGAGCGCCATCCGCGCCGAATCTTGCCCTTCACGGTGGATACCGCGAGCCACCTCTACCGAAAAAACGAGGCCGCGCAACGTCCCGCCGAACGGGATGCACAATATCAATGCGAAAAACAGCACGACCAATATTTGTATCCAGACGAACATCGTGAGAACGAGGAAAGTGCCAAGCACTGTCACCAAAACCGAGTTCAACCACGGGGGGCGGTGGCGTATCGGCGCGAGATGGCGGAATCGCATCACGAACAGCGGATGGCGTGGCGTGCGTCCCCAGAACAGCGCCCAAAGACGCGCCGTCAACAACCATTTTTGCAGCCACGTTTTCATGCGTTATCCTTCCGGTGGTTCGTAAACGGTTCATATTATTACTCGTTATGGTGGGCGACTCATGAGTCGCCCCTACTCATCACGCAGGACTCATCACTGTTTTCTTAAATGCTGCGGCGGTAGATGGTCAAGACCTCGCGCAGCGTGGCACGCATCCGCCAAGCAAAGACGAGGCATAGCGCCAACAGCCCGCCCTCACGCACGCCGATGAACAGCCCGCCCCATAACAGCGTCGAAAACCACGGACGAAGCAACGGGTCAAACGCCGATTGCGTCCACAAAAAGAGGATGAAGTGCAGAATCAGCACCGCAGCTGTGCTTAATACCTGATAAGTCACAAATAAAAAAGGCGCGACCACTTGTGCCTCAAACCGCGAACTTTGGAAAGTCGGGGCAATCATGCCCAACACCCCGCCCGCCGCCAGCGCCTGTGGATAGTCCAACACCATCACGCCGAGGATGAAAAAACCGTTGAAGGCCGACAGCGGATGGTTGAACAAGTCTTGCAGCGCCGTCGAAGTCACGCCCGCCCCCTGACACATCGACAAAAGCATCAGCCCGACAAACGGGAACAACCCCATCAGCCAGACCAAGCGCAGATATTGCGCGGCGAGTTGTAGCCCTGCCAGCGCCGAATCACGCCGGAAATAGCGCGTCGCCACCGCCCACGCCCCGGCCAACTCGCCGGAAGGCGTCACGCCCATCAGGTCATACACGCCGCGCCGCCGCGCCAGCGCAATCCCCCCGGAAACCGAGCGCGAAGCGGTCATGCCGATATAGCCGTGCAACAAGAACACCAGAATCAGGGGTGTGACGCCAAATACCGCCCATGCGACCAAAGTCACCGCGCCGCCAACCAACATCAATGCGCTAGGGATGACCTCCCCGCTGGTAGAGGCTTCTGGCAGTAAATCATCTTTCCCGCCCCACGCAAACCACAGCAACGGGTGGCGCGGGAGCGCATTGTTCAGCGCGTGCCACACCTCCCGACTGGGCAAAGGGGGTAAATTCACGGGCGCAGACCCCACGCCAAGACGTTGGCCGCGCCCATCGCCGGGTACACCCCGGCGCTAAGTTCATAGAAGATGCCAGTTTGGGTGTCCAGCGCCAGCAACAGATAGCCGCGTGGGTCATCATCAACGTTGCCGGCAAACGCGATATGCGTCCCGTCCGGCGACCACATCAAGCGCGGCGGGTTGGGGATGTGTTCCACAGTTGAATACCCGCAGTAGCGCACGGTTTCACCGCTGGTGATGTCATAGACATACAGGAAAGCCGCGCCTGCCGTCTCTGGTGAATCAGGGTCAGTCAACGGCGCTGCCCAGAACGCGATTCGAGTCGAATCAGGCGACCAACTCAAGCTATTGGTCGATGTCCCGCCGATGCGCTGCCCACCATATTCGCTGGTCAGGTCGGTCAATTGGATGGGCGTGCGGTCAGACGGGCGGACGAGATACAGTTCCGCTGTCGGGTCATTCGCGCTGACGGCTTGGGCATAGGCCAGCGCCGTCCCATCTGGCGACCACATGGCCGCATTCGCATAACGCGCCTCGACGCCAAGCGTAATCGCTGGGGAATCCGGGGCGTACCTGAGCGCGGTATTCACCAACTCGCGACTAAATACCCCGTCGGTATAGGTCAACATCAACGCCCAGAAACCGCCCGGTTGCACGCTGACCGCGCCTTCGGCGTCAAGGTCATAACGCGGCTGAGTCGCGCCTATCAGGTAGGGGCGCTGCCCCGGCGTCCAGACCAGCAGCGTATCGTTCGACCAGAAAAACACATCTGACGCGGCATCCGAGATGACCTGTTCGCCCGTGCCGTCTAAGGCGCGGACGTTATATGTCCCCTCGTCTCCGTCCAGATAGGTGATAGTTTTGGCGTCTGGTGATAAGTGACAATTCGAGCCGCAGATGACCGCGCCTTCAATCGGGTAGCGCGTCCGCGCCGCGACATCGACCACCCACAAATTGCGGCGGTCAAACGTGGTCAGGATGAGGCCGCCGGGGGGGAAACTCACCGGACGGTTTTGGATGGGGTCAGCGGGGCAAACACTGCCCGCAGCATCCTGCGCGCCTGCTGAGGATAAGATGCACAGCGCGAGGGTCAATACAAATAAGAATCGGGTCATCGCTCATCTCATACGGTCATTCATGCGATAGCCCAGCCCACGCACGTTAACGATTAAATCCGGGCTTTGTCCGGCGGTCTTGAGTTTACGGCGCAGATTGGAGATGTGCGGGCGGATGACCTCCCGCGCCTCGGCCTCATCTACCGCGTAGCTGCGGACTTCGCGCACCAACTCATGGCATGGCACGACCCGCCCGCTGTGTGCGCCTAAGTACATCAACAATTCAAATTCAGTCGGGGTTAGGTCAATCGGCTGGTCGCCCACCGCGATCTGATAGCGCCCCGGATAGACAGTCAACGTCCCCAGTTGCATCGACACCACCGGCACTTCCGGCTCGCGCCAGCGCCCGCCCTCAAATGCGGCTTCCATCGTCACCGCCGCGACAGCAGATGTCTGTGTCGCCTCGTTGGAATCGGAACGCGCCAATTCGTAGATGTCGTGGCGGATAGCATCTAACAACGCCTTACGCCGCTTGAGGCTCTTAGCGCGTTCGACTCCCCGCCCGACGGTGTTCCGCAAATCGTTAATCGAACCCGGTTTGATGAAGTAATCATGTGCGCCCAAGCGGAGCGCCTCAACCGCTGACGGCAGGCTGGCGTAACCAGTCATGAGGATGACCACCGCATCCGGTGAATCGGTGCGGATGTGCCGCAGCAATTCCACGCCGTCCATGCCCCCCGGCATTTTGATGTCGGTCAGCACGACCTCATACTCGTGACGGCGCAGCAAGTCTAACGCTTCAATCGCGTTCGACGCCTCACTGACCGTATAGCCCACCTTTTGCAAGTTCTTGCTGATGGCATAACGATTCAAGTCTTCGTCATCCACAATCAAGATATGTGCGGAAGCGGTCATCATGGATGGGGTGGTGGGGGCTGGTAACATGGGTCACGCTCCATAAGGCATGATAAAGAAAAAGTGGTCAAGGCTATTTTCACTTAATTATAACTATAGTGATTATAAGGCGCAACCTGTCATGACGAAAGATTACAAAAGTTACAGACGTAATCTGACCATCAAACTGTGATTTGAGTGGAAATCCGCCCCAAACTGATGCCACCGCTTTCCATCCCAGAGGGCTACCGGCGAATCATCAACCGTCAGAATCGGAAGACGCGCCCGCCACCGCTGTGGGATTTTGTGGTCAATCAGCCAATCTTTCAGAGATTTAGAATGGCCGCCCACCCCCAATAGCTTGACTCTTTCCCCACTGCGCGGCGTCCTGAGCGCCACAGCCTGCCCCGACGCGGCGTAGAACTCGACCCCGCCCGCGCCGGTCTGCCCCAGCCAACAGACCGCCCCGCCATTCGGCAAGGCGCACCATTCTCCCAGCGTCAGCGGGTAAACCATCCCCGGTTGCACCTCTAACCCCGGCACGGAATCGCTGTCGGGCGCAGTAACACGCTCTACGATGAAGGCGTCATGTTCGAGTCGGGCGCGTAAGCCCCCCGGCAATTCCCAACGCCCGCCGGTCTGCCCATCGGCCAGCGCCGCCGCCCCGCGAAGACGCTCAAAGGTCGGCGGTTCAGATGAGTCAAAACGCCCGCATGCCCACGCTACGGCACGCACCCGCAACGCCGCGTGTAAGGTGCTGAACGCTTCTCGCGGGAAAATGACGCGATGTTCCGTCACCGATGCGACCTGAATCACCGGCTGCGTGAGGGTTTCTAACAAGGCCTCATCCAACCCCGCCGCGTCGGACAGCCGGACTAGCGCCCCGTTAATGTCTGGGTTGGCTTGCGCGAGGGTTGGTAAGGCGATATGACGTACCCAATTGCGCCGATAAACTGGGTCGTCATTGGTCGGGTCATGTCGGTAAGGGACATCGTTCAGCGCACAGTAGGCTAATAGGTCAGCGCGGCGGACGCCCAAGAATGGGCGGACGAGGGTCTGGTTTGGTTCATTGGGGACGGACGAGACCGATTTCATGCCGCGTAATCCGCGCACGCCAGAGCCGCGAATCAGGTGCATCAGGACAGTTTCGGCTTGATCATCGGCGTGATGCGCCGTCGCCAGCCAATCCGCGCCGACTGCACGGATAATCTGAGCGAAAAAAGCATAGCGGGCGGCGCGGGCGCGGGTTTCTACCCCCGGCGCGGCGGGGTCTAAGTGACCTTGCCCGATATAATACTGTGTTCGCCATGCTTGACTCATCTGGCCGACAAAAGCAGCATCTTCGGCGCTTTGCTGGCCGCGCAAACCGTGATCAAAGGTCGCCACGTATAGAATCATGTGTTGTGTGCGGCGTAGTTGCACCAGAGCGTGTAATAAAGCCATACTATCCGCGCCACCGCTGACTGCTACCACCCCAACGCTATCCTTACCGATAACTTGGGAACGTTGTAAATGAAGTTGGAGCAAATTTGATGGGTTCATAGGGCAAACATCCGGTACAATCTGCGGGGCGTAGGGAACTTGCGGGTTTACGCACCTCACCCCACGCCACTATAGTAACGTATTGGGCTGGCGCGGGGAAATGGTTTACGGTTCGCAGTCGGCAGTTTGCGGTGGGCATTTTTCGGGTAACGTGCAGTGCGCCAAGACCGGATTTACAGTTTCCATCCGCCAACTTCTAACTTCATAACTGCCAACCTCTAACCGCGTGTTATAATCCCGCCCGATTGTGCCAGCAGGGGGTCGTGTGTTAAGTCCGCTTGATTACCTATTCGGGTTATTCTCACTCGACATCGGGATTGACCTCGGTACGGCCAATACCCTTGTGGCGGTGCGCGGCAAAGGCATCGTGATTAACGAGCCTTCGTTTGTGGCGGTGGATAAAAAGACCAACACCCCATTGTATATCGGCGCGCAAGCCAAAGAGATGTGGAGTAAAAGCCCGAAAAACATCTTGATTGTTCGTCCCTTGCGGGACGGCGTTATCAGCCGATTTGAAGAAACTGAAGCGATGCTCGACCATCTGATACGGAAGGCGCACGATCAGTCGTGGGTTCCGATTCCTCGGCCACGGGTGGTCATCGGTATCCCGTCCGGCGTGACCGAGGTCGAAAAGCGTGCCGTCTATGACGCTGTCGAGAGCGCGGGTGCGCGTCAGGTCTTTTTGATTGAAGAACCCGTTGCAGCCGCGATTGGGGCGGGCTTGCCCATCACCCAAACACGCGGCAGCATGATGATTGATATTGGCGGCGGCACAACCGAAGTCGCGCTGTTCTCATTGGGTGGCGTGGTCATCAGCCGGTCTATCCGCGTGGCCGGTGACGAAATGGACGAGGATATCGTCCAATATATGCGAACCAAACATAATCTCTTGATTGGTGAACCTACCGCCGAGCGCATCAAAATTGAAGTCGGTTCGGCTTATTCTTTGCCTACTGAGCGCGTTATCCCGGTCAAAGGCCGCAACTTGATTAACGGCCTGCCGTCCACCGTCGAAGTCAGTTCCATCGAAATCCGCGAGGCGGTATCGGGGTCGGTCAATATCATCATCGACACCGTGAAAGACGCCCTCGACGATACCCCGCCGGAATTGGTCGCCGACCTCATCGAAGCCGGTATCTGCTTATCGGGCGGCGGCAGTCAACTCAAAGGGCTGGCCGAACGCCTACAAGATGAACTCCAAATCCGTTGTTATGTCGCCGATGACCCCATGACCTGCGTCGCCCGTGGCGCGGTGCGCGTGCTGGAGGACTTTAAGGAACTCAGCAGCCTATTGGTCGGGTTACAGCGCGGAAGCACCTCGCACTAAGCGATACCGATGCGCCGCCGTCCTGTCAACCGCACCCCGTTATTACTGGTCACGCTAGGCGTGTGCCTGACGCTGATTGTCCTCAGCGGCGGCGGGACGTTGCGTCCGCTGGAAAATATCTTGTCCATCCCGCTTAATGCGCTGGCGGGGTTGTTCAGCGGGGCGGGGCGCGCCGTCAGCGATTTGACCGCCGGACAGCGCAGCCCAGAAGAACAAGCCCAGTACATCGCAGACCTTGAGACCCAATTGGCGCGTATCACAGGTGAAGTGGTCGCGCTACGCGAAATCGGCGGGGACTATCAGCGACTGGCCGACCTCGTAAATTATGTCTCGCAAAATGAAGGCCAAGAGGTGGTGGCCGCCGATGTCATCGCCCGCGACACCATCAGTAGCCTCCGCACGTTCGTGGTCAACCGTGGGGCGCGAGATGGCGTGCGCGTCGGGATGCCCGTCGTGACCGGACAAGGCTTGGTCGGGCGCGTGATTAACGTCTCCGCCAATGCCGCCCGCGCCCAACTCATCACCTCGGAATTTAGCTCCATCAGTTCACGCACCCAGAC
Source organism: Anaerolineae bacterium (assembly GCA_034437835.1). GTDB lineage: Bacteria > Chloroflexota > Anaerolineae > Aggregatilineales > Phototrophicaceae > Flexicrinis. The sequence goes on from DAOTTP010000337.1 coordinate 22,582, forward strand.
CAACCGAGTCGAGGGTGCGGTGATTGGCCTCGCGTCTGGCGCACTCCGTATGACGCTATTACCACAAGGCGCACAGGTACAAGTCGGCGATCTCGTGCTGACGTCTGGCCTCGGCGGAAACTTGCCGCCGGACATCGTGATTGGGCAAATTACCAGCACGCGCCAATTTGAATCCGACATCGAACAGTCCGCCGAGGTGCGCTCATTGGTAGACTTTGACCGCCTCGAAATCGTGCTGATTGTCACATCGTTCGAGCAGATAGACCTGTCGGTGTTCGAGCCAACCGCCATCGCCCCTTAGTAGGCCAGACCCGATGGGTATTTTCCTCGCATTCCCCGTTTTGATGATTGCCGCCGTCATACAAGCCGTCTTGCTCCCACAGACGCCCTTGATTGGCGGCGGCCCCAACCTCGTCTTTTTGTTGGTGATGGCCTGGTCGTTGAACGCGCCACTGCCAGAAGCCATCTTTTGGGCAATCGTCGGCGGCATCTCCAGCGATTTGCTGTCCGCCGTCCCGCTGGGGACGAGCGCCCTCGGCCTCGCCCTGTTGGTGTTCTTGGTTAACATCCTGCTCAATCAGTTTTATGGGCTGGGGTTACTGTTACTGGGGTTAGCGGGCTTATTCGGGACATTCGCGTTCGAGTTTTACCGACTGGCGGCGTTAGACGCTTTTCAACTGTTCGGGTATATCCCAGCCGACGCGCCGTTTAATATCACATGGGGCAATGACATCGCCAATGTGATTGCCCCTGTGATGGTCTATAATGTCGTCTCAATACTACCCGTCTATGGCTTGCTGCGGCTGCTCCAACGCCGTCTGCCCCGCATCGAATAGGAGGGGGTAACAATAATGAGAAGCACAGGTTGGTACCAAAATTGGCGCGGTATGTTCTTTCAGGGCTTGATGTTCGCCGTGTTTTTGGTCTTTTCAATCCGACTGTATGACCTACAGGTTGCCCGCTACGATACCTATAAAGATGCCGCCGATGATAACCGCCTAACCGTACAAGGGATTGCGGCGACACGCGGCATCATCTATGACCGCAACAACACATTACTGGCGAACAACGCGGCTGCCTATCTGGTGGAAATCATCCCAGCGGAATTGCCGTCCGATACCGAAGGCCGCTACGCCATTTACAGCCGAATCTCCGCGCTGACCGGAGTCCCGCCCACCTTCAGCAGTGAGGATAGGGGCGGCGTCCTCGTCCGCAGCATCGAGCGCATCGTCAATGAAGTGGAAGGTATCGAGCCGTATCGCCCCATCGCTGTGGCGGCGGATATTGACCGTACCGCCGCAATCCGTCTGTTAGAGGAACGAGTCAGCCTGCCGGGGGTCAACGTCAGCACCGTCGGCGTGCGCGAATATCCCACTGGCCCGCTGACCTCGCACATCATCGGCTACCTCGGCCCGGTGGGCGCGGATGAAGGCGAACGGTTACGCCAATTGGGATTCGACCCCAAATTTGAGCGCCTCGGCTACGCCGGAATCGAAGCCTATATGGAGGCTGTCCTCGCCGGCGAGCGCGGGTCAATCACCCGTGAGGTGGACGTGGTAGGACAGGTGCAGCGCGAGCTACAAGTCAGCCCGTCGTCCGCCGGTCAAAACCTGCGCCTGACGTTGGATGTCGAATTACAGGCCGCCGCCCAAGCCGCCCTGACCGCCCAAATCGACCAACTCAACGCGACATCGCTGGCAGCAGGCACAGGCGTTCAAAGTGAGCGCGGTGTGGTCATCGCCATCAACCCCAGTACCGGCGAAATTTTGGCGATGGTCAGCTACCCCAGTTATGATAATCAGCGTTTTGCACGCGGCATTGACGGCGAATATTATCTGCAAATCCTCAACGACCCGCTCACGCCGCTGGTCAATAAGGCCATCAGTTCGCTGTTCCCGCCCGGCAGCGGTTGGAAGCTCATCACCGCCGCCGCCGCCCTCCAAGAAAACGTGATTGAGCCGTTGACCACCCTATTCGACCCCGGCGATCTAATCGTCGAGAATCGCTACGCCCCCAATGACCCCGCCCGTTCGCAGCGTTTCGTGTGCTGGCTACGTACCGGCCACCAATCCGTGACTGTCATCGGCGCAATCTCTAACAGCTGTAACGTGTACTTTTATCAGATCGGCGGCGGCAACCCAGCCGTGTCGGAGTCGCGGTTGCGCCCCGGCGGTCTAGGGATTAACAACCTCGTGCGCTACGCCCAAGCCATCGGAATCGGCAGTGAGTTGGGCGTGGAACTGGTCGGAGAGTTGGCCGGGCGGATGCCCGACCCCGACTGGAAACGGCGCGTCTATGGCGAAAATTGGTCTACTGGCGATACCTATAACGCGGCCTTCGGTCAGGGGTATATCAACATCACCCCGCTGCAATTCGTGTCCTCGGTACAATCGCTGGTCACCGGCAAGTTATATCAGCCGACCTTAGTACGCGAAATCTTGGATGAGGCCGGCAACCCTGTCCGCCCATTCGAGCCGATTGTCGCCCGCACGGTCAGCCTTGATGACATTGAACCCGGTGAGACTATCACCTTGCTGTTGCAAGAGGACATGATTATCAAAGGCGAAAACAGCCTCGCCTGCACCTGCGAAGATAACAGCCCGTTTTATAACGGCATCCGCTGCGCCGACCCCGTGGCGTATACCGCGCAATATCGCTCACAAGTGGACATTGACCCCGCCGAATTCACTGAAGACCTGCGCGAATACCGCGTCCACGTCCCGTATGGCTACCCATTCAATGGCTCGGTGTGTTCGCCGTTGCGTTTCGATACCGATTACGTTCCGCCCTTCTACAGTGAAGAAAGCCTGAGTTGGGTACGGCGCGGGATGCGAGAGGCCGTCGTGACGGGTACAGCCAAATCAGCCGCACTAGACTATGTGGCATTGGCTGGCAAGACCGGCACGGCGGAATACTGCGACAATATCGCCTTCGCGCTGGGTCAGTGTGACATCGGCAACTGGCCTGACCATGCGTGGTTCACGGTCTATGGACCGTATGATGAGACCGGCGAAATTCCGCCTGAAATCCTCGTGACCGCGTTCGTCTATAACGGCGGTGAGGGGTCAAAAAACGCGCTCCCGGTAGCCAAAGCCACCATCGAAGCCTACTTCCGCCTGAAAAATGAACGTATGGGCATCGCGCCCGCCACAGGGAGCTAAACCCGTTATCATGCCCACCCTCACCCCTCGCCTACGCGCCTTGATTTGGTATTGGTCGCCCGCCATGCTGACCGGACTCATCGCCGGATTGTCTTTCTTGTTCATCGGCCAGACTCCGGTACTGCGGGCGGGCGGATTGGCTGCGGCGGTGATCGGGGTCGCGCTCACACTGCGGCGGATGGGCGGCCCGATGAGCGTAGCGGGCGGACTCGCGCTGGCCTATAGCCCTGCGTTCTGGGCGCAAACCGGCGGCGGCAGTAGCGCACCAGCCACCATCGTCCTCGCGTTGGGCGCGGCCATCATCTTGGGCGTCGGATTATTGGTCGCGTTCGCCCAGCGCCCGTATGTGGCAACCGCGATTGCGCTGGTCATTTTCGCCGGGGTATTCCTCAGCGGGATAGGCGAACAGCGCAGCCTCCGGTTGACCGTGTTGGCCTCTGCATGGCTGATTTACCTGCTCACACAAGCGCTCATCGAAACCAATCCGCGCCCCGGCGAATTGCCCCCCGCCCGCCTACGCGCCTCATATCGCGCCGGTATCTTGCTCATTTTAGGCGCGGCCACCCTCAATGACCCGTTGTTCGTGCTATGGACTCCGGCGGTGGCGCTAGGATTGGCACAGGCCAAAACCCGCATCCCGACATGGTATTGGGCGACTCTGGTCATCATCGTGGGATTCGGCTTGCGCGGGATCATCCTCACATATATTGATGCGTCGGCGTGGGGCATGACCACCGAAGCGGCATCGCTCATCCGGCGCGGACTACCCTATCTGGTGGCTGAGGGTTGGCGCGACGGCGCACGCTGGGTCGATACATTCGCGTTACTGGCGGCGCAATTCACCCCCGCCGGGGTCATCTTGGGCTTGATTGGGCTGGCGCGGATGTCGCGCTGGTATCCAACCCTCGGCCCAGTCATGACCGTGGCCTATGCGTGCTTTTTCGCGTTCGGGTTGGCTTATTTCGGGCGTGACCGTTCGACCTTGCTGTTGCCGCTGTTGATGATTCAGGTCTTCTTCATGACCTACGCCGTCCACGCCATCGGCCAATGGATGGCAAAGGCCGCCCGTGCGCCAGAGACCATCACCGTCCGCTGGATTGCCCCGGCGGGTTACGCCGTCATCCCCATCCTGCTCCTAGCGCAAATTATCGCCGCCTAAGCAGCGCGTGGTACAATGTGCGGCATTTGATTGATACCAACAAGTCAGATATGGCGAACTTATGACCAAAAACAGCCGCATCAGCTTTGTGCTGGCCGTGTGCATCCTGCTGATGGGCGGATTTTTTCGACTCGTCCGGCTGACCGAACTCCCGCCCGGACTACACAGCCAAGAGGTGATTGACCTCCGGCTGGCCGAAAATGTCCGGCAAGGCACGGTGCAAGTCTTTTTCGATATTGGCGGGGAAGGGCGCGAAATCCTTTACCCCGGCTTATTGTCAACCTATACCGGCTTGATGGGCAGCGGCACGGTGGTCTATCACATCCTATCCTTCTGGATTGGGATGCTGGTGCTGGCGTTGACCTTTGCCCTGACCCGCCGCTTATATGGCGACCTCGGCGGGTTGGGTGCGATGGGCGTGATGGCCTTCAGTTGGTGGCCGATGCTCCTCAGCCGCACGCTTGGGCGTGAGACTCTCCTACCGCTACTGGTCATCCTGACGCTATTGGCGCTGATTCTGGCGTTGCCCGCTTATCTGCGCCGACGTACCGGCAGTTTCCAGACCACATGGTTCGCGGTTTTAGGCGCGGTGGTGGCGCTGGGGGTATATCTGCACCCCGCCGGGGTGATGGTCGCGATTGCCGCCCTCATCGTCGTCATCGGTTACAACGTGCGCGGCACGCCCCGCCCATCAGACAACGTTCGGCGGGCGATTGGCTTCACGCTGATGATTATGCTGATTTTGGTGCTGCCGTATATTATCACGACCATCAATTCACCGGAACTAAACGGCGTGACTCGCGTGCTGAACGGCATCAACGCAGAGCCGACCCCGCTACCAGAGCGACTCTATCGCGCCCTGATCGGAGTCGGAATCAGCGGCGAGGGCAACCCCGCCTTCAATATCCCGATGCGCCCGCTGCTCGACCCCCTCAGCGCGATTATCGCCCTCGTCGGCATTGTCGTTGCGCTGTCCGGCGGGGTGAAACTGCGCTATAGCATCCTCGCCACCTTCATCATCTTTCTGCTGCCGCTGGGATTGCTCGCGCCCAACAGCCCGTCTTGGATTGCCTTTTCCGCCCCCATGCCGATTCTGGCGCTGAGTTATGGGCTGGGACTGTCGTTCATCGCCCAACGCTTGCCGCGCCGCCGGATGGCTTACGCGCTGGCGGGCGGGATTCTCATTTTCAATGCCGCGTGGTTAGGGGTTGATATTTTCGGCGGTTGGGCGGACGCACCAGAGACGCAAGCCGCCTACAGCGCCAGACTCGGTATGCTGGCTCAGCATGTAGACCAGACCGCAGCCGACCTCCCGACCTTCATCTGCACGGGTGACATCCGCAAACCGGCTGCCGAGGCCGCCATCAATGCCGCACGCCTCTTGAGCCTGATGCTGCACCGCCAAGAACAGGTGCGCGCTTTTGTCGATTGTTCTAGCGGCCTCGTTTTCCCGCAAGGTGGCGAACGCTCACAGGTGATTTTGCCCAACCCCGAATCATTGCTAACCACCAGCCCCAACGTCTTAGAATGGCTGGTACGAGGGGAAGAAAATATCACCAGTGATGTCATCACGCTAGAAGTCACCGATGCGCTGGCCGATGCTACCGGCCTGATGACCACCTCTGCGCCTGTGTATCTGTCACCAGAAATCGACCCCAACGGTCAGGTATTGTTCCCCCCGATTCGGCTGGAAAACAACCTGACCTTCCTCGGCTATATGTCCCAGCAGACCGATGTCACCCCCGGCGAAACCATCGCCGTCGTGACCTATTGGCGCGTAGACGGAGAACTGCCCGCCGACCTGACGCTATTCGCCCACCTGTATGACGACCTCAGCGCGAAGCCGATAGGCAATCAAGACGCCATCAGCGCCATCCCGTCGCAATTGGTGGCGCGAGATATTTTGCTGCAAGTCCACCTCATCACCTTGCCCGCCGTATTGCGCCCCGGTGTGTATATGTTGGCGATTGGCGCATATCGTCAAGAGAGTGGTGAGCGGCTGCGCGTGCTGCAAGGCGACAACTTGACTCCGCGTGGCTCACGCCTCATCTTGTATCCCATCACGGTAACGGCGACCCCCTAATGTTTGAACTGATTTTCCTCGGCACATCGGCCTCCGCGCCGTCCGTCCATCGCGGCTTGCCCTCGGTGGCGGTCATGGCGGGCGAACACCGTTATTTGGTGGATTGTGGCGAAGGCACACAGCGCCAAATCCTGCGTAGTGGGCTGGGCTATAAGAAGCTCAACCGGATTTTGCTCAGTCACGCCCACCTCGATCACATCCTCGGACTCGGCGGCTTGATTTCTAGCTTCACGCATTTCGAGGGCGTTGAGTTCGTCGAGATTTACGGCGGCAAGCCCGCGCTTGACCGCGTAGAGGCGCTCCTATTTTCCGTGGTATTGCGGGACGAAAAATCCCCAATGCCCATCCACATGATTGACCTTAAACCGGGCAAAATCCTCGAAGCCAAGCATTACGAGGTGTTCGCCTTTGAAGTCTCGCACCGGGGGCGCGGCAATTTCGGATTCACCTTCCAAGAGGGTACGCACCGCCCATTTATGGTCGAAAAAGCCGAGGCGTTGGGCGTCCCAGCGGGGCCGGAACGCGGGAAACTGGTACGCGGTGAGGCGGTCACGCTGGCAGATGGGCGGGTGATTGCGCCGACGGATGTCCTCGCGCCAGATGAAGCGGGCGCAAAACTGATCGTGATTGCCGATACCGGACGCACCGATAACCTGATTGAACACGCCCGCGACGCCGATACGCTCGTGATTGAGGCGACATTCTTAGAGGAACATGCCGAAGAAGCCCGCGCCTTTGGGCATCTGACCGCCCGCCAAGCCGCACAATTGGCGGTGGACGCCAACGCGAAATCGCTCATCTTATGGCATGTCAGCCGCCGTTATCGTGAGCGCGATGTGCTGAACGAAGCCCGCGAGGTGTTCCCGAATGTCATTGTCGCCCGTGATTACGATCATTTCGTGGTCAAACGCGGGGTCGGCGCACACAAGGTCATAGACGCGCCGACAAGCAAAGAAACAGACGACAATGAGTGACCTCGCCATCATCATCGTCACATGGAACGTCCGTGACCTGATTCGCGGCGCATTGGACAGCCTATACGCCGACCTCGCCACGTCTGGCTTGACATCCGAAGTCTATATCATCGACTCTGCCTCATCGGACGGGACACCAGATGTTGTGGCGGCGGATTATCCGCAGGTGAAATTGACCGCAAGCCCAGACAACCTCGGATTCGGTAAGTCCAACAATATTGGGCTGCGACAGGCCGGTTTCTTTGACCGAGATGACGCCCCGCGTGCCGCATATCTGCTCAACCCAGACACCATCACCACCCCCGGCGCGACTCGCGTCCTGTTCGATGCGCTGTTTTCCGCGCCAGATGTCGGTCTGGTCGGGGCGCGATTGTCGTATGAGGATGGGTCATTTCAGCATGGCGGGTTCGGATTCCCCGGCCTACGCCAACTCTGGGCGGAGTTCTACCCCACTCACGGCAGATTGGCGGAAGGCAGGTTCAACGGGCGTTATCCGCGGGCGTTATATGACGCCGGACAACCGTTTGAGATTGATTTCCCGCTGGGCGCGACTATGATGCTCCGGCGCGAGGTTGTGCGTCAGACTGGCGGATTCGACCAGAAATATTTCATGTATTGCGAGGAAGTCGATTGGGCGTGGCGGATAAAAAAAGCCGGTTGGCGGGTGTTGTGCGCCCCAGCCGCGCACGTCGTCCACCTCAGCGGCAAAAGCACCAGCCAAGCCAAGCCGCGCTCATTGGTCAATCTATGGACGAGCCGCCTCACGCTATATGAGACGATTCACCCGCGCTGGAAGGCTCGCCTCGCCCGCCGGATGATTTCCCACGGGATGGGGCGCAAAGCCGCCGCCGAATCCGACCCTGACTTGCGCGAGGCATACCTCAAAATACGAGTGATGAGTGATACGTGATGAAATTAACGGCCATTATTTTAACCCGTAACGAATCCGCGCACATGCGTGATTGTCTGGCGGCGCTGAGTTTTTGCGATGCCCGACTGGTATTCGACAGCAACAGCACCGATGACACGGTAAAAATCGCCCGCGAGTGCGGCGCGGAGGTGTTATCGCGCCCATTTGACACCTACCCCGGCCAACGCAACGCGGCACTGGAAGCGGTCAAAGGCAAAACCGACTGGGTATTGTTCATCGACGCTGACGAGCGCGTCTCACTAGACTTGGCGGGCGCTATCCGTGACGCGATGGCGCAAGGCGAAAAATACGCGGGTTGGCGAATCGCCCGACATAACTATATTTTCGGCAAGCTGACGCTCGGCGCGGGCTGGTATCCCGATTATCAGACGCGGTTATTGCGAGTCGGCGCGGCGCACTATAACCCCGCCCGTCAAGTGCATGAGGTCGTGGTCTTGGACGGCGCATTGGGGACGATAGACACGCCGCTGATTCATCAAAATTATAAAGACATCACGCAATTCATCGAAAAACAGCGCCGCTATACCGCCTACGACGCCAAAATCCTGTATGAGCAAGGGGTACGCCCCAAGCCGCAAAATTATCTTTTGCAACCGCTACGCCAATTCAAATGGCGCTACTTCACCTTAAAAGGCTATAGCGACGGATTCCACGGCTTGCGCCTCAGCCTCCTGATGGCGTGGTATGAGTTTCGTAAGTACCAACTTCTGCGCGGGCTGTGGAAAAAATCTCCCCAACCTTAAGCTATACTATAGTGTTAAATAGTGATGATGGTGAGGTTATAGGCGATGACCTACGACGACATTCTAGAACATGCTGAACAACTTTCTGTGCAGGAGAAATTGCGCCTCGCAGAACGCCTGATGCACGATGTTCGCACCGATTTAGAAGGTGAGACTGTCCCTGATACGGATGACGCGCCACTCACGTTAGAGGAGATTCACGCGCTCTTGAGCGCTGGCCCGAAAACCGGCGCAGAAATCGTCGCATCGGGCGTGGTTGGTGCATGGAAAGATATGGGCATCACTGACGGCACGGAATGGGTCAATGAGCAAAAACACAAACGCACGGAGCATCGCAAATGGCAACCGGATTAGTCGATAGTTCTGTGTTGGTCGATGTTTTGCGCGGCTATCCGGCAGGCGCAGCATGGTTAGAACGCCAAAACACGCTGGGAGTCCCACGAGCAGCCCTTCTGGAGTTGATTGAAGGGACATCTGATAAGCGCGGCTACCGCGCTGTTCTAAAATTAGTTGGTCAGTTAGAGATGATTGAAACAACTGAGTCGGATTTAATATGGGCGACAGATATGCTGTCGCTGTATCGCCATAGTCATAATGTTGATTCTTTCGACTGCGTGATTGCAGCGTCAGCCGTGCGACTTAACATTCCTATTTTCACGCGGAATCTCAAACATTTCAGTATCTTAGCGGGTCATTTGGTTATCGCACCATATTAGAGGTAGAGGCATGGCGTGCCATGCCTCCGAATAGAATTAGGCGCTTACCGCGTTTCTAGGTGCGAGAATCCGGTGGCGACAAACGCCTGTGCGCCGTTGAAATCAATCTTATACCAGTCGCCTTCCTGACCGAGCAGCGCGTAGCTGCTTCCGGCTGGGGCTTTGCCGATGACATCAAAAGTCGTGCCTGCGCCAGTGCGGACGTTCACCACCGTCCGAGTCGTGACGGCGGCGCTGGTCGGTTCGGACGGCGCACTCGCTCCGGGCTGTGCCGCCGGTGCTTGCCCCTTAAAGGCCGCCACCAACGGGCGCAGTGTGTCCAGCGATTGTGTACCATAGGCTGTACTCGGTTCGATGTGCGAATTTTCCGCGTATTCGTTCCACGTCCCAATCATGATGACGTTCGCGCCAGAAGCGACTGCCCCATTAAAACTGTTGGCGAGGAATTGGCCGCCTGCACGGTCTTTCACCGCTGAGGGGTTGGAACGTCCATCACGCCTTGCGACTTTGGTTTCGTCCCAACCCGGATGCACCATCGGGATATACATACTGCCGCCCGCATTTAAGACGGCGTTGCGTTCAGACGTATACCAGCCGCCGCCGATCCAGAAGCCCATGTGACGCTCTGCTGCCGCTAAAGCGGCGCAGCTTCTACAGCACGCTTGCATTTACCCTTGCCATAAGGCGCAGGCAGAGCCACTACGTTCGGCTGTATGGACACGTCCTGTCCATGTGTTACCATCGTGTTGGCGCGATTTTCGCTTGCTCAACACAACTGTCAGTATAGACTCGTTGCGACGCGGTGTCCAGCTCCTTAGACCTATGTCCTGACGGACCTGACCCACACGCGCCGCTGGCTAAAGCCAAGAACGCTTTCATCCACCGCCACTAAAGTGGCGTGGCTTTCTCGCGGGCTAAAGCCCTAAAAGGTAAACTTCTGTGTTATAGTCTGTGTCAAATAGGATATGAGACACTGGTGAGAGGAGACTTTTCTTTGAGTACACCAACTGCAACCACGACCACCATCGGGCAACAAGCCCGTATCCTGCTACAACTCACGCGCTGGCGTGAGCATTTGGCCTACGACATCCCACTGACCGCGCTGGGCGCTTTGCTGGCGATTTACGGCATGTCCAACGGTCAACAATTAGACTTCCGACTGGTAACGGTCATGGCCGCCAATATCTTGGCGGTGGCCTATGCGTTCATGATTAACGACATCGAAGACGCGCCGGACGACGCCCGCGACCCCGAACGCAAATTGACCAACCCCATCAGCGCCGGACGCCTGAGTATCCGCGCCGGATATAACGCTTGCCGCGTGGTCGCGGTAGCGACGTTGCTATTGTACGCCACAGGCGGCACGGGCGTATTCATCATCGGCCTAGCGACGTTGGCGCTCTCGCATCTGTATTCATGGCGTCCGGTACGCTTGAAGGCGTATGCGGTGGCCGACGTGATTTCACACTCACTGATGTTGAGCGGCCTGATTGTGCTGGCCGGGTATTTCATCTACCACACCCAGCCGGGTGTGGCTTGGCTGGTGGCGGCTGGCGTGACGCTGTTCTCGGTCTACGGGCAACTGTATAACCAATTGCGCGACTTCGAGTTCGACAAGCAAGCTGGCCTAAACAACACTGCCATCATCCTCGGTGAGAAAAATACGCGCATCGCCATTTGGGTGACGATTGCGATAGCGATGGTGTGCCTCATCGCATCGGTCATCATGGGCGCGTTCCCGTTCTGGCTGGCTGGCGTGGTAGCGATTGGCCTGCTCATCAGTTCATTCTTTAGCACACAATATGACATGCGCGGCAGCAAATCTGCCGACGCCAGCGGCGCGATGCAAGTCCGTGCGATGGTAGCCGTCAATGTCACGATTTTGGGCTGGTTGGCAGCACAGATCATCACACAGATGTTTTTCACGACACCGATGTCCTAACGGCGTTTAACCTCGCCCCTAAATCCTGAATCAAAACCCCCCGTTCAATTTGAGCGGGGGTTTTATGTTGAATGTTCTCATCCGTAGATTAGGAGGACAGGGCAAACCCTGTCCCTACACAATGAAACGGGAGAATTCGTAGGGACAACGCCTGCGTTGTCCTCTGTGCTACCGGGTCTGGCCGCCGATGATGTAAGCGGGTTGAGCTGGTTCAATACGCAACGGCGTTCCAGAAGGGCCGCGCAATTGGATGTTATCAACCCACACCGTATTGCCCGCCGCAGAAGTGCTGGTGATGGTCACGGTGAATTTCTTCACGTCTGACCGACTCAGCGCCCCGCTGTCCGTGAATTGGCTGTAGGTCGGGACGATGTTGGGCGTCAGCGCCATATTAATCAACTGCTGCGTCGAGCCGTCCTGATAGGTCACGTTCACCGTGGCATTGAGGGCATAGCCGCCGTCGCTGCTGGTCGCATTCACCCACAGGGTATAAGCCTGTCCCGCGCTAAAACTCATGCCTTTCAGGGTACTGGCGGCGATGTTCTGGACAATGCTGCTGTTCTCACCCGCGCCGCCGGTGAACCTAAACGCGCATCGGCTACCGTGGACGGCATTGATGGTCGCACCGCACCCAACCTTATCGTTAACCGGCTTGACCGGAGAAGATTTGACCGTCCAGTTGGTCTTGCCCCACTGGAAATCGCCATTCTTGAGCAGGTTACGATAGCTAAAGACATCGAGCGTCAGGTTGCCGCTTGCGCCATTCCAACCACCGACCACGATGTAGTAGGTCGTACCAGCTTTGGCGTTGACCATCACTTGTTCCGCCACCGTACCATCAAAATTACGATCCGCGCAGGCGTGTTGCTTCCATGAGCCGGGTGTACCGGTATAGACTGCTAAAACGGTATCGAATCCACCCGCGTAAATCGACAGCACACGGTCACGCGCCGGGGTCACTTTGAACCAGACCGTCTTGCCCGCCATATCGGAACAGGTCGAATTCGGTTCATTGGCGCTTTTGGTGAAACTAGCAGTGCTGAAGGATGTAGTGTAGTAATCCATCGTGGAGATCGGGAACGCCTTACCGTAGACATCGCCAGTGACCACGGGCTTGGGATAGAGTTTTCGCATCCCGGCTGCGTCTTTGGTGCTGAGATAGCTAAGATGCCCTATGACATTCTGGAATGACGAATAGGCGGGCTTGGCGACGATGGTGCGTTTCCCATTCTTGCTGAAAGCATAGTCATCGTAGTGCATAATCGACTCGAAGTCGTAGCCGCCAACCGTGCTGGCCGTATTACGGATGTAAAAATTATGCTCGGTTCCGGGCGTGATATTGGCCCACTTGATCGTGATGTATTGGTCACGGTCTGGGCGACTCTGCTCATGCCACAACCCCAGCGCGTGCGCCAATTCGTGCATGATGATGTACTTGTATGTCCAGTTATAGATGCTGACTGGTTGTTCGCCGCCTATCATCCCGATATACGAGTAGTTGCCGCCATCTTCAATGATATAGATGTAGTTGGACTGGCTGGTGCGTGGGACGAAAGTTACGCCCGCAACTTCTTGCCAAGAGTCCATCGCGGCGCGCATCTGGCTTTGTTCTGTAGGGCTGATCGTCCCAGAGAAACTATATGGCACAATGCCGCTAGGCCATTTGGTGGCCTCGTAAGTGGCGCGTCCGCGTGCGGCCTCAATCGGCAGTATGATGTCGCCCTCGACCAGCTCAAAACCATCCGGCAGATTGGGGGTCTGAGGGAGGGGCAATTCTTGGGCAAATGCGAGGCTTGCGCTAATCACCAAAATATTTAGGGCGATTAAGCGCAGAAGCCAAGTCAAACGGGTTTTCATAAATCAGTCCTCAGATATGAGAAATAGGTGATACGCCCATTGTATACCCATTTCTCGTCGTGAATCTTAATAATCCAATTGTCGGAATCCGTGCTGTTTACAGCGCAAGAGTTCGGTGTTATAGTAATGTCTGTATCGGCGGGGTGTGGCGCAGTTGGTAGCGCGCACGCTTTGGGAGCGTGAGGTCGTCGGTTCGAGTCCGACCACCCCGACATTGTTAAACCCATCCAGACCCAAACTTGAATCGGTTTGAGTCAAAAAAAAGACCTCTATCCATAGCTTGGTCGGCAGTGGGTGGGGGCGTTTTGATTCTTGCTCGTTTCCAATAAGGAGACTTCTGACCCATGGGTCGCCCACCACCCAATACCGACCCCCAAAAATCAGTGTTTTGAAAACTCATAAATCTGGTATAATCGGTAAATATGCGGGTATGGTGTAGTGGTAACACAAAACTCTTCCAAGGTTTTGTCATGGGTTCGAGCCCCATTACCCGCTCAGTTAGGCCGGTTGCAGGGCCCATAGCTCAACGGCAGAGCGCGCGGCTCATAACCGCTTGGTTCTAGGTTCGAATCCTAGTGGGCCCATACTCAAAAAACGTGGGATGATTTTAAGGTCATCCCACGTTTTTTTGATTCTTTCTTGACGTTTCACTATTAGACATCGTAGTATATTTTCTTGTATGATAGTGACAAATGAATGTCCAAAAAATTGTCTATAGTGACCAATTAGATACCCTCAGAAGGTGGTTTCCCCTTATGGCCGCAAACTTGTCCCACCCCTTCTTGCCATCTATCACCAGCCCCGATGCCGTCGATTGGGCCGATGCGACTTGGCACACCCAGCCAGAATTGGTGCGCCACTACATCGACACCCTATCAGCCGATTTGCATGACGCCCTGTTGGGGAAGATTTTCACCGTGCGGATGGTGTTGCCGCCGGTCATCTGCCTGAATGGGAAGATGGTGCAACTTCCGGCCAATGCCTCTGCCCCGCTGTTGGGCGGTCTGATGGCGAATTTGCGTCAACACCCGATTGATGCGGACGTACTCGACGCGCTGCATACCCTCCAAGCGCACCCCAATCCGGCGGTTGCCGAGGTCGGGATACTGACGGCTTACCGCGTCGCTTATCAATTTGCGTTCAAGGATGTGCCGCCCAGCCCGCAAATCATCATCGCACATGAGCCTTACGGGGAAGATGGCCGCCGCTGGGGGTCGCTGAAAGCTGCTGAGGCGCGGGTCAACCAATTGGCCGATTGGGTGACATCTCTGATGCTGGCGACGAAGGTTTATCCGGCGGTGCAAAATGATGTCTTTTTCACCCGTGCGCTAGATGCGTTGCGTGAAAAACACAGTTTCCAGAGCGAATGTTTGATTAACGAGCGCAGCAGCAACGCCGCGAAACAGTAAGGCCGCGAAATCTATCAGAATCAAAATCGGGCGATTGAACACTCAATCGCCCGATTTTTTGACTCGCCGAGACGGGTTATTTTGCGGGAAAAGGCAGCGCTGCGGCGCGAATCGCCGTGCCGGACAACATCAGCGATACATCGTCGATGTAGATTTTGCCGGTGTTCTTGAGCGACTTGTTCAGCAACGTGACCTTGAGCGATTTGACTGGCTTGGTCAGTTCAATCACCTCAATTACTTCCACATAATCGGCCACGGCGGGCAAAAGTTTTTGTTCCTTCTTGCCCGTGCCATCAGTGTATTTGACATTGACGCGCACAAGGCCGTTCAGCAAGGGGCCGCTGGACTTATAGGCGAACGACAGGGTGACGACATCTGCCGCTTGGATGTTGTAATAGGTGACATCGTATAGCTGCGATAGGCTGCTGTTCTCAGACGTGCTACCCTTGAAAAACCATGAATTAACGCCGCTATAGGCTTGACCTGCATCGACCAACACGCGGTCAGCGGTGAGATTAGCCGCCACCCATGGGGTGGTCTTGCCGGTCTCGAATCCGCCGTTGAGGATGAATTCCACAGCCTCTGAGCTATAGCTAAAATAGCGCGGGCCATTAGACGCTTCAACCGTGCCGCCAGACGTGGCCGCTTCAACCGTCCAAGCATATTCGCCCTTCTCGAACAGCAATCTATCCAAAGCAGTCACGATGTAAGCGCAGTTGGTCGCAGTACAATTGCTGGTCGGCACGGTGATGTCGAGAGTTGCGCCTAAACGGGCGTTGCCGCTGATGTGGAATACTTGGAGTTGGTACTCTGTAGCGGCTGCCAGCGGCGTCCAATTGAAGGATGGCAAATCGACGACTAAATCACGCTTAAGCGTCTTTTCGTTGGGCAGTGCCAGCGTGAACGAGGTCTGTGCTTGGGCGGGAATGAGCGCCAACAGCAACAGGGTAAAGGTCAAAACGAACGCGGTAAAGCGGCGCGAAGTCATAAAAATCCTCCGAGATGTTTATTGGGGGGCGTGCAAGATAGCTTCATTTTATGCGGCGGGCAGTGTATCCGCATAGGGTAGCGCTATTTCGTAGGCACAGCGGCGGGTTTGCGGCGGCGGGTGAGTGTGATATGTTTAACTTGTGTAAGTTGTTTTCCATCAGGTTATCATGTCTAAACGAGAAAAACTCTTTGAAGATTACCTCATGCTGCCCTATACCATTGAAATCATCCCAGATGAAGATGATGGCGGATACGTGGCACGAGTGAAAGAACTTCCCGGATGCCTGACCCAAGCCGATACATGGGATGAGTTATTTGAAATGATTGAAGATGCGAAAAGGGCATGGTTAGAAAGCGCCCTCAAACACGGGGATGTTATCCCTGAGCCGAGCGGAGTGTTGCATTGATGACACGGTTTTTCCTTGCGGGATTGCTGGTATTGATATTGGCCGCCTGCACAGGCGCACGCCCAGACGATGGCCCGCGTCTATTGGCCGAAAGCACGCTGGGCGCGACCACCCCGCCGCCCACCGTCACGCCGTCGAACACGCCCGACCCCCTCAGCGCGACCCCGGACGTTAGCGCCTCGCCCACGTTTAGCGAGATGGTCTCGCCGCTGCAACTCGTGACCGCCCCCGCCGATGTCGTCATCGTCACCCCGACGCTCCCGCCATCTAAAACCCCGACGCGCACCCCGACCCTGACGGCCTCGCCCACGGAATCGCCGACGCCGACCCAAACTGTGACCGCCACGACCACCGTTTTCCTATTCCCGACGCTGATTTCGACGCCCATCCCCGCGCCGGTCATCGCGCCAGTCAACCAACTCTGCCCGACCAACTGGGCGTATATCCAGCCGCCGCCGCCGGGATGTCCGCTTGCGCCCGCCACCGTCGGGCAAGGCGTCTATCAGACGTTTGAGCGCGGCCACATGGTCTGGGTTGGGCAACAGGACGCCATCTATGTGATGTATAACGACGGCGCGACCCCGTATTGGACGCGCTATAACGACAGCTTCGATGAGTTGATTCACCCGTGGGATGACCCCGGCTTGAACAGTTCCCCATCACGCCCGCCCACCACATGGCAACCGCGACGCGGATTCGGCAAATTGTGGCGTGAGCGCCCGCCGGAGGAAATCCTCAACCGCGTCGGGTGGGCGGTGATAGAAGCCGAAGCGCCGTTCAGCGTCAAAATCCAGACCCGCGACGACGGGACGATTTTCGTCAACGACTCGCTGGGGCGTGTATTCATGCTCACCCCGGCTGGCAACTGGAATCTATACGCAGGGTACAGCTTTTAGTGACACTCTGCTACGGCTAAAGCCGTGCAGCTTCTACAGCACGCTTGCGCTTGCCGTTGCCATGAGGCGCAGGCAGCGGCGCTACGTTACGCTGTACGGATGTGTCCCATCCGCCTCGATTCAAAATATTAATTGCTGCGTTGTGGTCTCTATCGAGCGAGAGACCACACGCACACGCAACCCATCGGGTCGAAAG
>DAOTTP010000338.1:0-9117 GCA_034437835.1 Anaerolineae bacterium
GGCATCACCCCGCCTAGCTGAATAAAAACCGCCGGAGTCGTCACGGTCACGCTCACCGGCGTGAGCGCCTCTTGGATGAGTCCCGCCGCGAGTAAAAAGACCGAGCCGATGGTCATGCTCACGGTGGTCAACGCCAATACTGGGATTCGCCCGCCTTTGTTGGCGTAGCGCCCCATCACGCCGGAGACCGCGTTACTGACCATGCACAGCAGACCGATTAAGAGGCCGTCCAACTGCGCGGCGGGCAACGCTAACCCAAAATAAATCACCGCCCCGGCCAAGAAAATCACCACGCCCACGCCTTGCTGCCATGTCGGGCGTTCGCTCAACGTGAAGGCCGCAATCAACAATACCAGTACCGGCGTGAAGGTGATGAGTAAACTCAACGTGACCGACGGCAGTTTTTCCAGCGCCGCGAACTGTGCGCCTTGCGTCAGCGCATACCAGATGATGCCGAAGGCGGTCAAAAACGCCCAATCGCGCCGTGTGAACGCCCGAATCGAGGCGCGAGTGCTGGCGCTACGGGCGGCAATCACGCACAGAATCCCCGACGCCACGATATAGCGCAATCCGGCAAACGTCAGCGGGCGCACATCCTCAAGCCCAATTTTTATCAGCACCCACGAGGCCGACCAAATCACAATCACGATGAACGCCTGAACTAAGGCGCGGGTATGCGTCGTCACAATCGAAAATCCCACGGTTAAGGTAAAGGGGGATTATCTTACCAAAGGATACCGCCATAATGCGCGTCTGCTTGCTATACTCCCCGCATTGTTTCAGTAAAGGGGTGAGCAGGCATGATTAAACAAGTAAGCCACGTTTGTATCAAATCGACGGATTTGGCCGCGACCAAGCGATTTTATTGCGACCTTTTGGGCTTGACCGTGACCTTTGAGTTTTTGAGAGGGACGGAACTGTTCGGGTTCTATCTGGCGGCGGGCGAGATGACCTTCATCGAGGTGTTTTTCCAAGACGCCATCGACCCCAACCCACGCGCCAATATGCACCATATCTGCCTACAGGTTGAGGACATTGACGACTGCATCGCGACCATCCGCGAGCGCGGCGGCGAAATCACCGATAAGAAATTTGGCGGGGACAATGCCTATCAAGCATGGATGAAAGACCCCAGCGGAGTCGATATCGAACTCATGCAATATACGCCGGAAAGCTCGCACTATACCGGCGCACCTTGCCCCGTCGATTGGTAGATTAAGGAGGCGTCAAATCGACCACCGCCATCAAATCGGGGTGGGCGTTGATGAAAAACTCGACCAGCGCCATGCGTTCCGGCGTCAAGGTGTATAAGCCGTCAAACAACAGCGCGGCCCGCTTATCGCGCAGCAAATCGTCCAGATGTGCGCCCAACTCGCCCATCTCAGATTCGATGAACGATTCTAGCGCCACCCCCTCCGGCCAACGGGTCGCGTCAATCACCAGCGGAATCGGCTGAGTCGGGTCAAGCATTGCCCGCTGAGTCAAAGCCGCCGCCGCCGCCCAGACCGTAGTCAGCGAATCCTGCAAATCATCACCGATAACCATCACCCGCCGCATTGACAAGGCCGCCGCGCCGCCGTTTTCCGGCAATTGACGTTCGACAGTCGCCCAATCGGAGTCGCGACTCCGGAATCCGCGCTCACCGAGGCGCATCACGCGCACGCGGTCATCTAGGGTCGGGGCGTCCATCTCAGCCATTGCGTCGATGCGCTCCGCCGCCACGCGGTTGATGTACATCAGTTCCAGCGCCCGCCGGTCTACCACGGGCGGGGCAATCGGGGCTTCTGCTACGGGTTGATACGGCGGAATACCACCAAATATCCCGTCCTCAATCATAGGGGCTTCGACGCTCTTTTTGCTTTCTTCGCGTTTCAACTTATCAGGTTGAACACCACCCACGGGGGAAGTGTTCGCATCCGCCAGTACAGACGCCCCGCCACGACTCGGCGCAAAATCAGGTTGCGTATAAGCCCCCGTACTTGGACGCGCCTTCCGGCGGGACAGATAAAGCCCGACGCCAATCACCACCAGCACAGCGATAAGCGGCAACAGCAACCCAGACAAACTGCTCTGATTACCCACATCGCTGATGCCAGCCGCAACAGTAGACGTTGCCATCGCGACGCTGGTCAAGCTGATGGGCGGCGCTTGTGTCATCAACGGTTGCACAATCTCAGGGCGGCCATTGAGCAGGACGATTGCCCCGACAATGCCGACCACCACCACGCCCACCAACCCAAGCAGCATCGGCGGGATGGCCGATTTACGCGGCAGACCCAGCGATAAGGGCATCGGCATCGGTTGACGCGGGATAGACGATTGCATCGGCGGCGCTTGTGGGGCGGGCGCGGGGAATGGAATGATTTTGGGTGGCGGCGGCGCGGCCTGAATCATTTCCGGCGTCGGGGTGAACACACGCGGCGCGGGCAAAACTGTCAACAATTCGCCCAAGCCCATCAGATAATCTTCCACCAACGACAACACCTGTCGGTCAATCATCTGAAACGGCACTTCTGAGGGACGCGCCATCACGGGGAAAATCGGTTTACCGAGGTTATCCGCGTACAAATATTCGCGCTGCACCCACCGGCTGATATTGGCATCGGGGCTGAGGACGCTCACAAAAGCGTAGGAATTGGTGATGCCGTCCGCAATCGAACGCACCCACTCCGCCCCGCCTTTGATGTTCATTTTGTCAATCCAGACCGAGTGACCGCCGTCTTGCAGGTCATCAATCAGCCGCATCGCAAATTTATTGTCCTCATGCGAGTACGAGATAAAAACCGTCGGCGTGCGCTGAGCGAGCGGCGTCTGAAAACTTTGCAGCGGCTTATCGGGGCGCTGTGACTTGCCGACCTTCAGCGACGAGATGGCCTTGTTGACGCTGGTGCTGGTAATCGTCTTGGAGTCTGCACAAGCGCGATTCAACAGCGGCACAAGCCGGTCAATCTCGGTTTGCGCCTCTGGCGGCGCGACAATCCGCACCGAGGTTAATAATTGCGCCAGCGAATGCGCCTTCTTATTCGGCAAGCACCCCGTCTCTAACAAGGCGGTGATGGTGTTGGTCAAAATGATAATCGGCTGACCGTCCAAGACCCGCAAATCGTTATACAGGCGCGGCTCTGCGAGGAAGAAGGCTTGCGCCAGCCACGCCGAACGTTCATCGGGCGTCAACCAGCGCGGCAATAAGATTTGGGTAGCGCGTGGGATTAAGTCATCAGGAAACATGGGCTATTCCGCCGCCGTCAAATTGACCACGGCCATCAAATCGGGGTGGCCGTTGATGAAAGACTCGACCAGCGCCATACGTTCCGGCGTCAGACCATATAGGCCGTCAAATATGAGCGCGGCCCGCTTATCGCGCAGCAAATCGTCCAGATGTGCGCCCAACTCGCCCATCTCTGATTCGATGAACCCATCCAGCGCGACTCCATCCGGCCAACGGGTCGCGTCAATCACCAGCGGAATCGGTTGAGTCGGGTCAAGCATCGCCCGCTGAGTCAGAGTCGCCGCCGCCGCCCATACCGCCGACATCGAATCTTGCAAATCGTCGCCCATCAGGATCACGCGCCGCATCGACAAGGCCGTCGCGCCCCCGCTATCCGGCAATTGACGTTCGACAGTCGCCCAATCCGATGCGCTGATTGTGAATCCGCGCTCACCGAGGCGCATCACGCGCACGCGGTCATCTGGGGTCGGGGCGTCCATCTCAGCCATTGCGTCGATGCGCTCCGCCGCCACGCGGTTGATATACATGAGTTCCAACGCCCGCCGGTCTACGGTGTTAGCCACCTTCCCGCCCACGGCACGCGCTATCGGTTTAGCGCGCGGGATAGGGGCTGGGATGGACAAGAAATCATCCAAATCCGGCGCTGCCTCATCATCAGCGCCGATTCCGGCTTCTACCATACCGCCAAAACTATCGTCAACTTCATTTTGGACAGATCGATTATCGCTCTCATGTAACCAATCGCGGGTTTCCTCCGCCTCTCCGCCCCTATCGCGGCTGGCTTTGAGTTGTTCGTCGGCTGCTTCTTTCTCTATGGCCTCCGGCGCTTGTGGCTTAGGCGTAATCGGCCTACCCGGTCTGGGGATGGGCGAAACGACGGGGGTGGGCAGTGGCACAGTCATGGGCGGCGGTGGTGGTGAGGGTTGGATCATTTCCGGCGTGAGGGTGACGACTCGTGGCGCGGGTAGCGCAGTCAACAAATCGGCCAAGCCGGTTAGATAATCATTCACCAGCGACAGTACCTGACGGTCAATCATCTGGAACGGGACTTCTGACGTTTTCGCCATCACGGGGAAAATCGGCTTGCCGAGGTTATCCGCGTACAAATATTCGCGCTGCACCCACCGGCTGATATTGGCCTCTGGGCTGAGGACGCTGACGAAGGCGTAAGAATTGCTGATGCCGTCGGCAATCGAACGCACCCACTCCGCCCCGCCTTTGATGTTCATTTTGTCAATCCAGACCGAATGACCGCCGTCCTGTAAGTCGTTAATCAGCCGCACCGCAAAACTATCGTCAGAATGCGAGTACGAGATGAACACCGTCGGCGTGCGTTCATCCAATGGCGTCTCATAACTTTGCAGCGGCTTGTCGGGGCGGCTGGGGGTCTGATTGGCGATGGTGTTGGTCGTGCCGGTGCTGGTGCTGGGTTTTGACTCTGCACAGGCGTTGTTCAACAGCGGCACGAGCCGGTCAATCTCGGTTTGCACCTCCGGTGAGGCGATGATGCGTACCGACGTGAGCAATTGCGCGAGCGTATGCGCTTTCTTATTGGGCAAGCATCCGGCCTCTAATAGCGCGGTGATGGTGTTGGTCAGGATGATGATGGGCTGTCCATCAAGGGCGCGTAAATCGTTATATAGGCGCGGCTCTGCGAGGAAGAAGGCTTGCGCCAGCCACGCCGAGCGTTCATCGGGCGTCAACCAACGCGGCAATAAGATTTGGGTAGCGCGTGGGATTAAGTCATCAGGGAACATTGGCACTCTTTGGGAACAAAACCAGCATCAACGACGTATAGATAGGGTAGAGTATAGCGCAAAGTGATAATTGCGCCCCAAACGGCAAATTCTTGTGGATTCGGACGCCGCGTGGGGCGTCCGTACATGAAGAAACATGCGCGAATCAAACATCATGGATGAGTTCGCCATGATTCATCGTTTTAAGATGATGTGTTTTGTAGGGACAGCCCATGGGCTATCCGTTTGCTGGCGCATCCGTAGTTGTAGGGACAGCCCATGGGCTGTCCGTTTAGCGTCATCTGCTATCTGTCCATTTGCCGTTCTATCTCGGCCTACTCATAGGCCATCCGTAGGGTCAGTAGGGTTCACGCCTTATGCCCGTATGGTTTAATCGCCCCTATATGCGCTACCATGTTAATCGTGACGTATCTCACAGAGTAACCAGAAAATCACCATGACAGATGTCGAAATCAATGAGTTGGATGATGTTTCGCCGTCGCCCAAACGCGCCGCACCTCGGCGTACAGCAGACCAGCTAACCCAACGGGCGCGGCCTCGCGGCCTGATTCAACAAATCACCACAATCCTGATGCGCCCCGCCCATTTCTTCCAGAGCCTCACCCAAGCGGGCGAGTCACGCCAGTGGGTGGTCGTCGCATTGTTGATGTTGGCGCTGATGGGCATAAGCGCCGTCCGCTACCAGACCTTATCAACGACCACCACAACCCCCGTTATGGATGGCGGCGGCGGGGATTTGGGCGGAGACCCCAGCTTAGGCGGTGGGGATTTCGGCGGCGGCGGCGACTTTGGCGGCGTCCCTCCCGGTGTTGACCCCAACACGGGCGGCGGGACTGCCACGACCAGCACCACCACCGATGATTTAACCACGGCGCTGGTCGCTGATGCGGATGTCGTGTTGGGATGGTTCATCCTGATGCTGCTCCTGACCATCGTCCCGATGTTAAATGGGCGTGCGCCTAAAATGGGCATGAACCTACAAGTCGCGGTCTGGGCAAGCGCCCCCATCGCTTTGATGGCCGCCATCCAATTGATATATTACGCTGGCGGCGGGCAGCCCGGGGCGGGCGGATTGACCGGCCTATTGCCAGAGTTGGATTTCTATGCCGGCGCAGCGCCGTTCGTCCAAGCCGTGCTGTTGTCCGTGGCGGGCAAGCTGACCCTGTTCTGGTTGTGGAGCCTGATGCTGGTGCATTTCGGCGCACGCTACGCCCTCAACGGCAGGCGCGTGGTTGCGCCAGTCGTGGTCGCGCTATGGGTGGTCGCCCAGATTTTTCTGCCCGTCGCCACTGGGAAAGTGAAAGCCCCAGAAGTCGCGCCGATTGTCGATGATATGGGCGGCGGCGATATGGGCGGTCAGACCATGATTGACCCGCTCACCGGCTACCCCATCGACCCGATGACCGGACTCCCGTATGACCCAGCCACCGGAATGCCCATCGACCCACAGACCGGCCTACCGGTAAATCCGGAAATTTCGCCAGAAGTCGGGCCGATACGCAGCGGCGGAAAACCCGGCGGATAAGGGAAATATCATCATGGCCGCGCAATCCCGCCCGATGTTCACCGGGCAAGACCTCACCAAACGCTTCATGCTGGGCAAGCAAACCGTCACAGCGCTCGAATCGGTCAGCATCACCATCCCACGCGGGCAATTTATCGCCATCATGGGGCCAAGCGGTTCTGGCAAATCGACCCTGCTCTATCTGATGGGCGGCCTAGACCGCCCCACCGACGGCGCAATCGACGTAGACGGGCGGCGGCTAGATGCGATGAACAGCGAAGACCTCGCCCATTTCCGGCGTGATACCATCGGGTTCGTCTTTCAAGCCTTCCACCTCATCCCAACCATGACCGCGCAGCAGAACGTCGCGCTGCCGGGCGTGTTCGCTGGGATACCCGCCGAAGAACGCGACGAACGCGCCGCCCGCTTGCTCAATATTTTGCGACTCGGAGACCGAATCGACCATAAGCCCAATCAACTCTCCGGCGGACAGCAACAGCGTGTGGCGATTGCCCGCGCCTTATTCAACAATCCGCCCGTCCTGATGGGCGATGAACCCACCGGCGCGTTAGACAGCAAGACCGGCAAAGAGGTCATGACCTTATTTCGCCGCCTCGCCAGTGAACAAGGCAAGACGGTGGTCATCGTCACCCATGACCCCGGCGTCGCCAGCTACGCAGACCGCGTGGTGACATTGCGCGACGGCCAAATTGTAGAAGACCGCGTAGGCGACCACTATTCCGGCGACCCGACGCCAGCACCATCACCCGCAGAGGAACACGACCATGCCTAAACCTATATTCCGCCGCACATTAGCCACCGTCTGGACGGCAATCTTGGCGCTCACCGTTTTGCTGACGGCGGGGCTTTCACGCCCCGTCACACACGCCCAAGATGCGCCCACCGCGATTCCGGGGTCGCCGCGCTTGGTCGGTCAGAGCTTCCAAATCCAACCCCAAACCGTCGTCGCGGGCGAGGCGCTGGCCGTCACGTTCACCGTGACCAACGTCGGCAACCGCATCGCGCAGGATGCGCTGGTCACGCTCGACACGTCCGGCAAATTCCTCCCCGGTAGCAGTCAATCCGCCGTGCCATTGCCCAACCTCGGCGTCGATATGTCGTTCGTGGTCGCTATGAACGTCGTGGTCGCGGCAGACGCCCCCGGCGGCCCGAATCTGATGACCTTCAAATTCACCTATACCGACTTTGAAGGCAAAGATTACGAATCGTCCTCGACCACCAGCGTGCAAGTCATCAGCACGCAACAGTCGTCACAGGTCACGGTCACAGGCTATAGCATCATCCCGAATCCGGTGCAACCGGGGCGCACCGCCACGCTGCATATTGAGGTCATCAACAGTGGTACGGCGCTGGCGGCTCAAGCGCTCTTGCGCATCAACGGCGGCGAAAACGCCATCCTCTTGGCAGGCCCCGCCGGTGATAGCTTCCCATTGGGCGATATTGCTCCCGGTGCGACGAAATCGCTGGATGTCACCCTGATCGTCAGCGCCGTCGCAAAAGCTGGGCCGCAACCACAAGCCGTCACCATCACCTACCAACAAGGCGGTGAGGCCAAAGAAGCCGTCGGCAGCCTGACATTGACCGTCGCACAGGCCGACTTGCAAGAAGCGCTGCTCTTGCTGGAAAATTATGTACTGGACAAAGAATCGCTCGCCCCCGGCGACCTGTTCAATATGACGCTCTCACTGAAAAATGTCGGCAATAACGACGCCAAAGACTTGCTCGTGACGTTCGGGACGGTCACAGAAACCGACGGCGGCAGCAGTTCGGGCGGCAGCACCACCACGCCCAGCACGACTTTCGCGCCGTTGGGGACGGGCGGCACGGTCTATGTCGGGGATTTATTGGCGGGCAGCGGCACAGCCGACCTGACTCAACAATTCATCGTCGATGGCAGCGTCAAAAGCGGCGTCTACGGCTTGCCCGTCACGCTCAGATACACCGACGGCGTGGGCGAGGTCAAGACGCGCTCCCTTAGCGCCAGCGTGGTCGTGATTATCCCGCCGCAATTGCGCTTCACCGACCTGTCACCGATTTCGCCAGAAGTCGTGGCGTATCAGCCCGTCGCCATCGCGCTAACCGTCATCAACGACGGCAAAAACGATGTGAATCTGCGGACGGTGACCATCACCGCCGAAAATGGTGAGGTCATCGAAGGCGCGGAACAATTCATCGGGACGAAAAAGACCAATGAAGAGGCCAGCATCAGCGGCGCGGTCATGCCATTGGACGAAGGGGCGTTCACCATCACCATCACGATTAACTATGTCGATGAACTCAACCAGCCCAAGCAAATCATCCGCACGATGGAATCCAACGCGATTGTGATGGAAGAAATCCCGGTTGACCCTGAATTCCCGATTGACCCAGAATTCCCGATTGAGCCGACCTCAGAGCCAACCACCCCGCCGGAAGAATTGTTAGGGCGCTTCCTGCGCGGCTTATTGGGCTTAGGCAGCTGATTTTCCACTTGGCTCGTGATTCAACACCCGTGGTGTAGGGACGGCATTCTTGCCGTCCGTTTTCGGAACTTGGCTCGTGATTCAACGCCCGTGGTGTAGGGACGGCATTCTTGCCGTCCGTTTTCGGAACTTGGCTCGTGATTC
>DAOTTP010000339.1:0-3237 GCA_034437835.1 Anaerolineae bacterium
CCACATTCTCATTATCTTGATCAATGAGACGGACTTCGCGCGCACGGATCTGACGATTGATGCGATATTCCGGGTTG
Organism: Anaerolineae bacterium; assembly: GCA_034437835.1. Lineage (GTDB taxonomy): Bacteria > Chloroflexota > Anaerolineae > Aggregatilineales > Phototrophicaceae > Flexicrinis. The sequence goes on from DAOTTP010000339.1 coordinate 78, forward strand.
TTAATGGCCTAACTCTCTTTGCTTTGGGCCGCCTTGCTGAAAGGTCACTATAGCAGAACGGCGGGGACGAGTCAACGTGGAACTACGCGGGCGTTAAACCCCGCGCACTTCCATTTTAACCTTTTTTTAACGCAATGACTCAATAATCTGCCCCAAAACCATCACCAAAAGGTCTGCACTGTCTGGGTGGCTGATTGCGCCCGCGTAGATTGTCGTCCCCGTCCCCATCGCGGCGGACTGCACGGCGGTGGTTGCCTCATCCCGCGTGATGCTCAATCCGGCTGGTATCGGCAGCGAGTCAGACGTCAACACATGGTCAGACAGGACGATGAGCGCGGTGTTATCTGGGTTGACGAATTGGAAAGTATACGGGTCTTGGCCGGGGCCAGAGATGAGTCGCCAGCCCTCCGGCGGGGTCACAGTATATAAATCGGTCTGGAGCGTTTCCCCGATGAATTGATAGGCGGGCGCGGCGGTGGCCTCAAGTTGTGGCGGCACATCGCGGGCGGGGATACAGCCCACCAACAAACATAATATCAGCAGCGGCAAGGGACGCCATGCCCGATGGCCTGCCTTGTAGGGACGCCCTTCTGGGCGTGCGCCTTCCAAAACGGACGCCCAGAAGGGCGTCCCTACCGGCATAGACATGATTTCTGGTTTACGGCGCACGGTTGGGGGCATCGGGGTTCGTCCGTAAATCATCTAAGCCTTTATTATCGACATCACACGATATCCACCCCGCCCAGCGGGTGATTTTCCAGCCGTCGGCATTTGAGGGGGTCGGGTTTTCGGTGCGGAGATAAATGCACACGCCGCTGAATCCCTGCCCTTTCTCAAATGTGGCGATGGTTTGGATATCCCACGCCCGCCCGCTGTCTTGCGGGACGGAACGCCGGTAGACGACATCGACCAACCCGCCCCACTCATCAGGGATATAACCCTCAATACAGGCCGAGGCTTTTCCATCTGGGCAATTGGCGGCGACATAGGCGGCCAATTCCGGGCTGAGATACGCGGCGGCGGCAGCTTCTTCACCGCGTAGGGCGGCGCGGCTGAACGTGGTCGCGGCTGCGAAGGCGGGGTTGGTCTGTTGAGGCACGAGGAACAACGATAGCCCAATCAGGCCGACCAATAGGACGACGAAACCAATGGTCAAAATCAGAGATGTACGGCGCATAGGATGCTCTCAGTGATGGGTGATGCGTTGAAAGAGATGAGTCGAAAAAACAGGCGTAATGGCCTTTTCTCAGGACTCGGCTCTTAATCTTCATCTTCTTCGATGAGGCCGCGCACGACTTTGGGCGGCACGAGCCAGACCAAATCGCCGCGATAAGGCGGGCGGGCGGTCAGCAAGTCAATCCGCACCAGCCCACACTTCTTCATCTGAATCGAAGCGCCCGTCAAGGCGCGGACACATTCACTGAAGGTTGGCTCGTGTCCGACCAGCATCACATCGCCATAGGGGGGGATGTCGCGCAGCAAGTCGCTCAAACACCCCACCGAGAAATTGAAATCAAGCTCATCGGTCACGGTAGGAGTCACCCCCAACGCGGGAGCAACAATCTCCGCCGTCTGCACCGCCCGTAGGCGCGGACTGGTATATAGGGTGTGGATATTCAGGGGGTGACGTTGGAAAAGCGATGCTAACGCTTGTGCGTTGGCGCGGCCTTCATCCGTTAGGGTACGGCGCTCATCGGGGATGCTTTCATTCGCTTCCGCGTGGGCGTGTCTTAGCAAATAGAGGATCATGCACTCGCTCAAATCGGATCAATTGTGGCGCAATCGCCAGAACAATTTTACCGGAAAGCCCGAGAGTGTTACAATCCCAGTTAACGCAACCCGATGCGCGTCTATTCCGTATCATTATCAACGGAAAGCACGCGCCACACGCAGGACAGCGCTTGTGACCCCTGACCCTATGTTGCTCGATTGGATTGAGCGTGCCATCCACGGTGACACCGAAGCCTTCGAGGAGATTTACTATACCTATAAGGATGACGTGTATACCGCGTGCGTCCGAATGCTGGGCAACCCTGCCGAGGCTGAGGACGCCGCGCAAGATGTCTTTATCCGTCTATTGCGGGTCTTGCCGCGCTATGACCATACCCGCGCCAGTTTTCGGACATGGCTGTTGACCATCTCCACCAATTATTGCTACGACCAATTACGGAAGCGCAAGGCGGGTGAAATCTCGATGGATGACGAGGACAACGAGCCGGTGGCGATGACGCTTCGCAGCAGCGACCCGACTCCTGAACAAGTCGCCCTCTCCAACGAGTTCAACACCCGCGTACAAGCCGTATTAAACCGATTATCGCCGGATGACCGCCAGATGGTCGTGCTGCGCTACTGGTTTGACCACGGCTACGAGGAAATTGCCGACTCCACCGGCCAGACCGTCAGCGCGGTGAAAAGCCGTCTGTTCCGTGCGCGTCAACGTTTAGCGGATTTGCTAGGCGACTCTACGCCGCCGGACGAAGGGGAATAAAACCATGTCGGACAACCAATCCCGCCGCCTAGACCGCGTGCAAGAGGCGCTTGACGCCCAACTCACCCCACAACAACAAGCAGACCTGCGCCGCGAACTCGAAACCGATGCTGATACCGCCACGGCTGCCAGTCGTTTAGAGCGCGTGCATCAACTCCTCAGCGCCGCCCCGCGTGAGCGTGCGCCGGAACGCCTCGCCACCCGCCTGATGGCGCGTGTCGCCCAGATGATGAGCGCCCAGAAAAAGCAGCGCTGGTCGCTGCCCAAGAGCGCCATTTCCGCCGCCATCGCGCTCGCCAACGCCGCGACCATGCCACTGATGACCGGCGCCGCGTGGCTGATGATTCATGCAGCCGCCCGCCCCGAACTCGCCAAGACCGTGCTGCCACGGGTGATTATCACCCATCTGATGATGATTGAGGTGATGGTCGAAGTATTGCGCCAAGCCGAATCAGTGGCTGCTGATGACCCAGAAACCGCCGCCGCCATTTTGCGCCTGCTGCCGGACGCCCTCCGCGCCCTCAGCCAAGCACTGGATGAAGAGCAGAAGAAATAGAGGCCGTTTGAATATTCGACATTAGACCTGATTTATCGTTTATTCACGGCGGGCGCGCAAGCGTCGCCCCTACAAAATTTCTGATGATGTGTATTCAAAATCGCGTCACAGGATGT
>DAOTTP010000340.1:0-10313 GCA_034437835.1 Anaerolineae bacterium
CTCTATGACTCGCCAATTATCGCGAGCCATATCCAACAGTTCCCCCCCAGCAAGGATTTCAGCCAGAAACTCTGTGGGTACTACTGCTGCAATTTTTGATAACATCTCAACTTTGTCTGTGGCTTTCCGCATGATCAGAATGATGCGCTTGTTATTCTTGAGCGCATAATTCATCTCAAATGTGCAGACGGGTGAGGCCACTAATTCTGGGGTCAAAACTGGGACAAAGGTGTGTGCTTCATCAATACCGCGTTTAATCTCTTCCCACCACTCTGCCGAGGGCGGGATGGCATCGCGATCAATCCAGACCTCATGCCCCTTCTCTTTCAGAGCGCCAACCACCTTAAACGCAAAAACATCGTTTTTGCGCGAGTAAGAAATGAATATCTCACGATTGGAAGGGATAATTTCTTCAGCCATATGCGATAATAATCTTTCAATGTGACTTCATTAGAAGTGTAACACAAATTCAAAAGATTCTAAGAAAATCATCAAAAGCCGTCATGGATCGGTCATTTGAAGGTCTCAGCACCTTGATTGAACAAGGCGCACCCGGCAGCCGCGTGACTCTACCCCTCGCGGTAAGCTAAGACGCGGGTGATTTGCGCGATGTGATTGTCGCAGTGGTCGGCATAGCGCGAGGCGACTTCGGCCACTGTGACCAATTTCCATTGGGGGTGCGAACCGGCCATCTGCCATTGGGCGTCGGTTAGCGATTCTAGCAGCGCGGCAAATCGGGCGTGCAGGCCGCGCAATAAGATGATCGACGGCTCAATCGGGAGCTTGTAATCGGCCAATTCCGCAAAGGCGTCTTGATCATAGACGATGAAATTAGGCGGCGTCGGGTCGGTCAGCGGGAGCTTGAAGCGGAATACCGCGCTCATGTGGCTGTCGGCCAGATGATGCACAATCTGGCGAGTCGTCCACTCTCCGGGCATTTTATGGTCGAGTTGCTCATCCGTCAGCGAGGAGACCAGGGCTTCAAGTTCAACCGGGAAATCACGCAGGCGGGCGGTGGCTTCGATAGGAGTATAGGGCATTGAAAGGTGTCCTTTAGTAGGCGATCCTATATAGAGAAACACGTCGCACTTCTAAAAGCGAGTGCCAATTCAGTCCAAGTGACTCCTAGGAAAATCACCTTAATTGAATCCTCTGGCACTTTGATGTAACATTATTCCAATGTTCGCAAAACAAAAACCCGATTTTTCTGGGTGAGTCATTGAACCCCATGAACGCTATACCCGTGATTGAAACCGCCAAACAACTTGCCAACTTGCTGATTCAGTTAGACCAGCTTAAATTCATTGACCCGTTGCGGGTTATGCCGCCGGCGCAAGAAGCGCTGGTGCTGGCCGAACAGGTCGGGGCTACCGACTCGCAAGCCAAAGCCTTGTCTTATATCGCGTGGTCGCACACGCTGGAAGGGGATTCCGCCAGCGGGGTCGAACAGGCGACTCGGGCGCTGCTCTTGGCGCAAGAATACGGCCACTTGCGCGAGGAAGTGCGTGCGCTGGGGATGTTGGGGGCGGCGCTATTGAGCGTCCACCTCAACGACGAGGCGATGGCCTGTTACCAGCGTGCCGAGCAAATCGCCACCGAACACAAGTATCCCGATTCAATGGGACTAACGCTCAATGACCTCGGCGTGATTGCGCTGCACCGTGAGCAGCCAGAACACGCGCTGGTCTTATTTGAACGCGGCTTGACGATGCTATCGCGCACATCCGGCGGCGGCATGGCACGGGCGATTTTGATGCTTAACCTCGGTAGTACCTACTCACAAATGGGGCGGCATCAAGAGGCTGAAACTCACCTTTTTCGAGCGCTAGAGGTGGTCGCTGCACACCCCGCTGGTGGGGTGATGGCCGTTATCTATACCGAATTGGGGCAGGATTCTTTCCGGCAATCTCACCACGCCGAGGCCGGGAAATTCTATGCTTTGGCGCTGCCAATGGTCGAAACGCCGTCGATTCCGCGCTTGCAAATCCAAATCCATACGCTATGGGCAAAACTAGAGCGTGCGTGCGGTAATTTTGATGCGGCCATCGCCCATCTGGAAAAGGCGAGAGACATCGCCCAAATCCACAGGCACGGTCACACGCTGGTCGCTATCCTCGACACACTGGCTGAACTCCACACCCAAATCGGCAGCAAACTCGACTCGCTGGACTGTGATCAAGACGCGCTGAAACTCCGCGCCGCGCTGCATGAAGAAGAAATCGAGGCGCGTCTGACCATCCTCCGCAGCCTGTATGCGCTGCGTGGGCGGGTCGATATTCCGCTGGACACCGCCGACGGCGGCACGTCGTTGGACGAGCTGTTAGAGGTCGAACGCGAACGCATTGAGCGCCAGAAGCAACACGAATTGGCGGTTTTCCGTGACCGCGTGGCGCACCGAATCGCTCATGAACTGCGGAATCCGCTGGCGATTATTCGGTCATCGGGCGAATTGTTGCAACAATATTCTAACCAAATGACCGAAGATAAGCGCCAGCAGCATCTTGACCAGATTATGGCCGGGACTCAGCGTATGAACGTCCTCATCACGGACATCCTAAATCTGCTTGACCCCGCTGAGGACAAAGGACTCCCTAAGCCCTAGACATCCAGCAGCACGCGCACATTGAGAATCCAACCCAACCACAGCGCTTTGAAAAACCCTTTAAGCTGCGTTGTGGTCGGGTCGTCATCCGGTTGCTCTTGAAACTTGAAAGCGAACCGCTTTTCGGCATCTGGCGGACGCGGAACCATCTTCATCAACAGATTGGCTTCGACATCGCGGCTGATAGCTCCCGCGAACAGTAGCAAAATCGACCCATGATTGGGGTAAATCGAGGCCTCGCGCAGCACGAACAGCATCTCGAAGGTCTGATTGGCGTTGAGCATGAATTCGCCCAATGAGCGTATGGCCGGAACGTTGTCCTCAAAGTATGAGTCGGTCTGTTGGCGCAACACTTCAACCGTTTTGCCGTCATATTGAAATTCGTCTACGCCTTGCTTGAGCAACAGCCAAATCAGGGTATCATCGGGCGGGGGCATCTGGTCGAGCAGCCACGCCTCGCCCCTGCCGCTGAGGGGATATTCAATCTGACCAGTGCAGCCGTAGCGCTTCTGGGTACGATTGGCGGGGCAAGTCGCACACGCCCCTTCCCAAACATCCAATTCCGACGCCGCGTCCAATAATTCTTGCACGACGATGACGCGGTTTTCTTCTGTGCCTTCCGGCGTACTGCGCGTGAATTCAAAGCCCATTTGCGAGGGCGGACGGTCATCCCCAGCGTCGCGGAACAGCTTGATAATCGCTTTGGCGCGGGCTTCGCCTTTCAGCCGGTCAATGATGCCCTGTGTCGAGAGCGCGTCTTTCGGCGCACACGGGTAGTCGATGGTAAAATCAATCGCCATGAGTATTTCTCATCTGTCTTGAACCGATTAGGCGTCAATTATACACATGACTACTCCCGCTCGCAGACGTTTGTCCCCCTTGATGAGTATTCTGACCATCATTCTACTATCGTTGTTCTGTATGGCGTGTAGCCTCAGCGCCATCCTCAGCGTTTTTCCAGAGGCGCTCATCAAACGTCCGTATTATAGGACACGCTTTCAGGCGAATCAGAAAATGGAATTGGTGTGGCGGCCTAGTAGTGGAGATGTCTTCGCCGCCTTGCCCGGACGGGTGCGCCCGCCCACCGATGATGAGCCGTATGCGGCATTTGAATTGGCGTGGGACGCTGACGGATTCCGTGTGCCTGCTGTCGAATACGAGAATTACCCCATCGCTGTATTTGGCGACTCATTCACCGAAGGCTTTTCCGTCCCTTTCCCATACCCAGACCGCTTGGCGGAACTGTTGGGCGTCGGCGTCCGAAATTATGGCTACCGCGCCTATGGGCCTGATGAGATTTCCTCACTGTGGTTCAATGACTTTTATGAAGAAGCAATGGCAAACCTCTCTGTAACAGGTAGCCTTAGTCTTGACTATAAATGGGTGATTTGGGGGTTTTTCAGCGGAAATGACCTCGGTGATACGATGCGCCCGCCGCTACATAATTTATCAAGCCCATGGGGACAGTGGAGCGCATTTTTGGGTCAATATGCCGCATCAGCCCCAACCGCTACCCCGCGTTTAGGGGAGGATGGACAGCCGCAATACGACTTTCCCGTGCCGGTAATTATCGGCGGGAATTATTATGAATTGGCGTTCGTCCCATATTACTGGTATTGGCAAGAAGCGCCAGATGAAGGGTTTGAATCCAGTCGGAATTTTGAGCATGTGGCGCAAGCTGTCGGGACGCTGACCAGTTATAACGAAAAGGTCTGTAACGCCTTCGTCTTTATCCCAACCAAAGAGCAACTATATCTGCCCTACGTTCATCCTGACGTGCGTCAATTTCTACGCGCAATTAATCAACGTCCGCAGTTGGGTAAAAGCGGTCAATTGGTCTATGTCGAAGCGCCTGTCGCTGAGGAAGATGAAGCTGCCTTTTTCGAGTCGCTATATGGTCAGCGCGACGCGATGAAACGATTGATTGAGGATGAAAGAGCATGGCGGGGAGAATGGGTTTTTATCGACCTTTTGCCGGCGTTTGAGGAAGCCGTGGCGCGGGGCGAATTGCTGTATTACCCCTACGACACGCACTGGAATCAGGCCGGTCACGACCTCGCCGCGCAGGTCATCGCAGACACGATACGCGCCACGCCGGGGTGCGATGTGTAATTAACAGATCACCGGAATATTGTAGGGGCGACCCGTTGGGTCGCCCAGTTTGGACTATATCTCTACAGCGACAAAATATAGCCGATGATGTCCTTGATGTCTTGTTCGGTCAGATGCGTGGCATATTCGCCGTACATGATGTTGCGGTAGCCGGGGACGAGGAACTCGTTAGGGTGCAGGATGCTCTCGCGCAGGTAGTCCTCAACCGTCTGGTCGCCAGTGATCTCTACGGCGGCGCGACTGGTAACCCCGACCATCGTCGGGCCGAGTCCGAAGGCCTCTGCTTCCAACGTGTGGCAGTTTGAGCAGGCCGGAGCTTCAGCTTTGCCGTGGGTATAAATAGCCTCGCCATTAGCGATATTGACTGAGGAGGATGGCGTACATCCGCTGAGGAAGATAGCGATGGTTATCAGGATGAAAGCGATCAGAGGGCGCATAGTTTTTAGGAGAATGGCCTATTGGATGGGCGATACACTGTTCATTGTAGCGCATCGCCCATAAATACATGGCTCAGGTTGGTTTTATTCTGGCATATCCAATTTCAGGACGCCGCTGGGCAAATCGGGGCCGAAGAACAGCGTCCCGATGCTGACATACAAGCCGCCGTCGGCATCTTTCGCCAGCGCGAACGGGGCGTTCAGGCCAGTTGCAATCGGGGTGACAGTGCCGTCAGCGTCAATCATCAAGACTCGGCCAGAAATCGGGCCCTCGGCGAAATTCGCCATCTCTACGGCGTACAACACATCGCCATCAAGCAAAATGTCGGTAATCCCATTTAGGCCGCTGAAGGTTTCGATCACTTCCCCGCCCGACCAATGTTCAATCTTGGCCGCGCCGGGGGCGATACCCACGCCGAGGAAGCCGATATAGAGGTCGCCATTTTCGGCGATTTCAATGGAATCCGGCACGGAATTGTCCGGCCATGTCTGCACGATAACGAGGCCGCCGTCCGCCATCCACGAGTAAAGCGTATTGCCGCCCGCGTCCACGATATACAACGTGCCGTCCGCACCCCAAGCGATGTCGGTGACGTTGCTGTCGAGTTCGTTGCCGTCTGGGTTGTTGGTGAGTTCGCTCCCATTCAGGCTGATGACGGTCTTGGTGGCGAGCGTTGCGCCGTCTAATTCGACGACGCTGCTGCCCCAATAGCCGCCAGCCTGACCGTTGGAACTGACCACCAGCCATAACGAATCACCATTCGGGATAGCGCGATAGACGCCTGTGGTTTCCGTCGGGCCAGCATAGCTGGGGAGGCCGACAATCCACGGGGCGGCGCTGCCGTCTTCCGAGACGACTTGTACCGAACCGGTCAATCCAAATAGGATGGTCGCCATGACCGTCGAGTCTTCCAGCGACGGGACATCCATGCTGTTTTCCCCGCCCGATCCAGCATCGGCGACGATCAGGTTGCCGAAACCATCGAAGGCGATACCACGCGGGGCGGACATCCCTTCAATCACCAGCGTCCCCGGCAGGGGCGGTGGGGCGTCCTGTGCCAGCACGCCTAGTGCAGATGCGGCTAAAACTGCGGCCAAGCTTATATAACGGAATAAACCAAATTTCATGCTAAATTCCTCCCTAATCAGGTAACGTAATGGTGATGGGGAACGTTCCGCCCCCGTTTCTATTATTACATTAAAACAACTTTTTGTGACTGAACTGCGTCACAAGTTACTCGGCATGGACGGCATGATAAAATGGAGGGATAAGATTGAACCGATTCGCCTAAAGGATCCCCCAGATGCTGCGCCCGACCCTCAAACATTGGGCTGTGTTGATCGCCCTCGCCGCCGTGACGCTGGCGCTTGACCAATTCAGCAAGGCGGCCATCACCGCACGGCTCTATCCCGGCGAAATGGTCGTCCCCATCCCCGCGCTTGGGGAAGTATTCCGAATCGTCCGCAGCCAGAATAGCGGCGCCGCCTTTGGGATGTTCAGCGATTCGGGCAATATTTTTACTGTGATTGCGCTGGTAGCGGTGGTCGGGATGATGGTGGCGCATTGGCGCAGCCCCGCCAACGCATGGACGCAGCGAGTCGCTATGGCGCTGGTGATTGGCGGGGCGCTGGGCAACGTGATTGACCGCATCCAATACGGGCATGTGGTCGATTTCATCAATTACCGCATCCCCGGCGTGCTGTCGAATGTGTCTAATCTGGCAGACCACGCGGTGGTGGGCGGGGTGCTGGTCTTGGTCTGGCTGAGTTGGCGGGCTAGTCCGGAATCGCCCCCAACACCGGAAGCGTGAGCTTGGCGAGGTCATCGCGGCGGCGCAAGACGGCGCTCTCGATGAACTCAATCCCGAAGGAGGCAACGATTCCCAGAATCAGGCCGAGCAAGACGGCGGCGGCGGTATTCAGAGTCGATTGCGGCGCGATTTGTTGGCTGGCTGGGACATCCGGCAAAATCGCCAGCACGCGGTCTTCCCGCGAGACGGCCTGATTCTGCTGGTTGCGATATTCGACCAGCGCCTGACCCCACGCCTCTGCGACGGCTTCAGCGGCGGCGATATCTTCCAAATCCACGTCAATCTGAATCACCATCCGCAAGGTGTCCGGCGCGATGGTTTTGCTCTCCATCAATTGCTGTGGGGTATACGGCAATTGCAGGTCGTCGATGATTTTGGCCGCGATGCGCGAACTATCCAAATAGACAACCAGTGGGTTGAGCAACAAGCGACTGGCCTCGGTCAATCCGAAATCTGAGCGCGACGGCTGCACCAAGACCAATTGTGTCGAGCGATAGATCGGCGTCTGGCGCTTGGACAACACGTAGGTGCTGCCGCCCGCAATCACCATCAGCAAAACAACCACCCACCAGCGGCGGGCGACAATCATCAGGGCGTCACGGAGAGTCATGGGTTTTTCCTTTGGAGTGATGAGTCTTGAGTGATGAGTTTAGGTCAAAGGATTTGTGATGTATACCGCGAATCCGTTTTTCTCATCACGCATCACTTAAAATCTTCTCGTCATCGCGGCGGTATAGCCGGTTAGTTCGGCGTAACCAAAACCGGTCACATCGCCGCCAAGCCATACCGCGCCCTCCCAATACGAAGGGTTGCTGTCGGATAATTCTTGGTCAGGTTGTAATGGCGTCACGGTGAAGGTCAAGTTTTCACTGGGGATTGTGATGTCCCATCCCGCCGGATAGGTCGCGCCGGTATGCGGGCTAACCCATGTGCCGGTTGGGGTGATGGTGAATTCATCGGACTTGAGATAGCGCGTCGTCCCATCGGGGTCGATCATTAGGCCGCCGAAAGCCGGTTCTTTGTCGCCGTCCAAAAGCCGAATCTGTCCAATCATCAAATCGCGCCCGTCGTCAAAGTGCAGGCCAAACCAATCCCATCCGAGGGCATTTTCGCCCAGTGCCGACGTGCTGAACTCGTGGTCTTTCCACGTCAGGCCGCTGACCGCTAGGGTCTGACCGCCGACAGTGAGCGTGCCGGATGTCGCTAGACGGGAGTGACTGTAATAATAGCTGGCGTTGCCATCAATGTCACTCTTGTGGCTCAGTCCATTGACTCCTTGTAGGGCGGGCGGTTTGAGCGCGTCCAGCGTGAAGTCCACCGCGAATCCGTCGTCGCTGGTCGCGTGAATCGTGAATCGGTCAGGCGCGGAATCGTCTGCCGTAATCGCCCAATCCTCAATGTAAACATGATAAGGCGCGTCTGGCGCAGACTCATTCGGCGTCGCGTCCGCGAGGTCTGCCCCGCCGCGACTCAGGCGTTGGTCGTGGTAAAAGGTCTGGGAATCGATGTCGCTGAGGGTGAAGTGCGCCAGATACGCTTGATTGGTGCGCCATTCGCTGTCGGTGGGCGTCTCATCTGGGGTGATTGCGCGGCGGAAGATGGTGAATTGGTAGCCGAATCGCCGTCCGGTTTCATCCGATAAATTTCCGGTGTAATACCACCATTCGGTTTGAAAGTCGCGGTGTGCGCCGTAATCACGCGGGAACGACCACGCCCACGGTTCGACAGCGCGGGCATAGCCAGACATATCTGCCGACGGCGCAGCCGAAATCGCCGAGGCCGTAATATCCCCGCCGCCATTCGAGTCAATCATCGAGAAGCCCGTGACTGCCACCGCCACCGCCAATACCAACATGAGTCCGATTTTTGCCATCCGATTAAAACTCCGCAATGTTGTCTAATCGTATTATATCAGTCGCGTTGGGTTGAAAATGCCCTTTCTCATGAAATTGTATGGGGTTTTGCGGATGGGTATAATTTGTAGTTCACAATACGATTTGTTTTCGTCTCAAATCTGACATCTTTTCGCGTAAGGTAGCCTCATGCTAGTAAACCCTGAACATCATTTGTTCCGTTCACCGCTTTTCCAGAGTGTCGTCGCACAAGCCCTAGATTTCTTTTTCAATACGCCTCTTCATCCTCTACCACCCGATGGTTCATTCCGTGGTGTTGGTGTGTATGCAATTTATCTGACCCAACACGATAGTTTTTATCGGCGTATCGCTACCTCAGACTTAAAACTTCCGATTTATGTTGGGAAGGCCGTCCCGGTTGGATAGCGTACAGCGCGAACGAATGAACTTTCCTCAAGCCTAGAATTAAATCAACGACTGCGTGAACATGCTCGCAGCATCTCGCAAGCGCAAAATCTCGAATTGGGCGACTTTCGCTGTCGTTTTGTCATATTAGAGGATGTCGAAGTAGATTTGGTCGTGCCGCTAGAGGCGGAACTTATCCGCCACACTCGGCCATTATGGAACACGGTTATTGATGGACTTGGCAATCATGATCCCGGCAGTGGGCGCTATGCACAGGCGCTATCCAGTTGGGATGTCTTACATCCGGGGCGAACATGGGCGGCTAAACTAATGGGCGCAAAACCGGATATCGAGGTACTTTCAGCAAAAATTAAAGCTTTCTCAGACCGGTTAGAACCCGAATAGCCTTACGGTTTGCGGAGCGTGACAACCGCCTCGTAAAGCTGATGTTTAGGGTTAGCCTTTCCGGTTCGGGCATCGGATTTGATGATACTGTTGCCGACCCGTGAGGCGCGGGGAATATCAATACTGATGATTTCTAACCCCGCCAATTTTGCGATGTCGGCCAAATAAACATCCGTTGGGATCATCACCCCTTGCAAAATGCTGTTGCCAATCACCACACAAGCGTAGCCCCCGGGCTTCAAGGCGTAGGCCGCGCTTTGGGCAAACTTGAGGCAATCATTGAAATAACGTGCTGCATAATTTGCCCAGCCTTTTCCGCCGTAAATCCCTTTTTCGGGGTGAAGCGCACGAATCGCTTCAATGCTGTCTGCAAGTTCAGACGAAGGCAAAGAAAAATTTAACCCGACATGCGCCAAGTCCCGCGCCGTTTGCCAATACGTCCCAAAGTTGGCTTCTTCCAAGTTTTTGAGTTCGCTAGGATGATTAGCAAACCCCAACCAGTACAGGTGCGGGCGTGTATTGCGGTTATAGTGATAATTAGTAACTACTCAGCCCCTATTTGAGGGGAAAATGAGATTTTGACCGGTACTCAGCCCAATCGTCCGAGGGAAGAATTTCCCCAAGCCTCAGCCAATTTGACGCTCTACATCATCAAATTGAGGGAAGAAATGATGGCTGAGTAGTTACG
>DAOTTP010000341.1:0-11181 GCA_034437835.1 Anaerolineae bacterium
GATTCGCCTTTAATGCCGTCAATTTCTAGGAAGTAATCGGATGCAGCAACCACCGGGACGGTGCTGTTGACGAGGACGGTCTCCAAGATTTTGCCTTCAGTCGAGGGCGTTTCGCGGACATTGACGCGGGTCGTCCCAATCGGGGAGGCCACGCACGGGCCAGTGGTCGGCAGCGGGATGAGCGGGATAGCGGTTGGTTCTGGCGTGCTGGTCGGGAGGGCAGTGGCCTGTACCGGCGCGTCCGTCGGGCGCGGGGTTGCAGTACACGGGATGGGCGCACCAGCCGCATCACGACAATCGCCCGTACTTTGAGCGTGACTCATCGGTGAATTTGAAAACATCACACCAAAAAACAGCGCCGCGACAATTGGCAGTACCCGTAAAATCGTTCGACTCATGAGATTGTTTCTCCTGTTGGATGTGCAAACACTTACTAATACTCATAGTAATCTTAAAGCGTTAATCAAACGTCAATTCTGGTGAAATAGGGTATGACCTTTGGGTTATTTTATCATCTAAAGGAGGCCAGAGGCCGTACCGTCCACTCATCTTGCGACATAGGGCAAGCGTTGGGGGGTTGTTGATTGTCGTGAGGGCGCGGGCGGGTTTACAATGACGACATGAAACCAACGATGAGTCGTTAACCCCCTATGACAACAGGCTCTCTGCGCGGCGTGCCGCGTCCCAGTAATTTTGCCCGCCCCTTCCTCGCCGCCTACCACCAACTTTTTGGCCCTAGCGACTGGCTGATGTTGGCCGTCGCAGTAGGGATGGCGCTGCTACCCGCCTTCACGCTACAAGCGGCAGAGTGGTCGGTAGAATACGGCCTCATCTTCACCACGGCCATCCTCGGCACGCTGGTCGGGTTCATCACCGCCCGCAGCCGATTCGGAGAACTCATCTCATTGGTCGTGATGGCGCTGATGGGCGGCGGAATCATCTTGCTTCTTGCCGCGCAAACCCAACCGGGCGGCCTGAACGAGGTCGTCGGGCGCACCATCACATGGATTAACGACGCCTTTACCGGCGGAATCAACCAAGATGAGCTGGTTTTTACCCTGCTAGTGGCGCTGCTGTTCTGGTTCTTGGCCTATAACATCACATGGCACATCTTCCATGTAGACCGGGCTTGGCGTGCGATTTTGCCGCCCGCCATGATTATTCTGCTCAATGCGGTGTTCTATAGCGGCTCGAATCCGTTTGAGCCGTACTTGTTCGGGTTCATGTTCCTGACCCTATTAGTGCTGGCGCGTTCTGCCCTTGAACAGCGCGAGTGGGAATGGTTCAACGCGGGCGTGCGCGTCCCCAAACGTACCCGTGGACAATTCTTGTTGGTTGGCGGGGTGATGGGGATTGTCTTGGTGATGCTGACCGCCATCGCGCCGGTTGACCCGCTGCAAGAGCAGGCCGAATCGTTCCAAGAGTTCATGCAGAGCGACCCGCTGGCCGAAATCAGCGAGGTCTGGAATCGGTTGTTCGCCCCACTCAGCACCGATGGCCCAGTCAGCGCGGATTACTATGGCGGTGACAGTCTGCAACTCAGCGGCGCGGTGCAGTTGGGCGAACAAGTCATCTTCACGGTCAACGCCCCTCAAGGGGGACGGCGCTATTATTGGCGCGGGCGCGTGTTCGATACCTACGAATACGGCAAATGGGCTATCGGCGCGACCAAGCGCCTGATTACGCCTACCTCCCCGCTGGTCTTGAACCTAGAGCCGGACGCCGCCCGCCAATCCATCACGACGATTTTCACCATCGGGGCGCGTTCGATGCGCCTGATTCACAGTCTCCCACAGGTCTTACAAGTAGACCTAGCGACCAACGCTTTCATCAGCTATACCACCCCCGACAATGAAAACAGCGCGATGAATTTCTCGGCGGTGCGCCCATTCCGCGTCCTCCAGCGCGGAGATGTATATGCCGCGACCAGCCTCATCAGCATCGCCACTGCCGACCAACTCCGCGCCGCCAACGCGCCCTATCCAGAATGGATTCGGACTCACCCACAATATTTGCGTGTGACATCGGGGGTCATCAGCCCACGGGTGTCAGAGTTGGCGAGCCGCATCGTTAATGAGGCCGTCGCGGTCAATTCGTATGATAAGGCGAAGGCCATCGAGCGCTGGTTGCGGCAGAATATTCGCTATAACCAGATTATCCCGTCGCCGCCGGTAGGACTCGACCCAGTTGATTGGTTCTTGTTCGACCTGAAAGAGGGCTACTGCAATTATTACGCCACGGCCATGATTGTGATGCTCCGCAGTCAGGGCATCCCAGCGCGTATGGCGGCGGGATTCGCTCAGGGAGACTTTGACGCGGCCACCGGTCAATATGTCGTCCGCGAGGCCGACGCGCATACGTGGGTCGAGGCGTATTTCTCTGGCTACGGCTGGATTGAATTCGAGCCGACCTCCTCTCAAGAATCACTGACCCGTGATGGAGACAGCGACCTCAGCGACAACTCCCCGGCTCAACCCGACGCCCAACCCAGCACCACGCCCACCCCGACTCCGAGTCCGACGCCAACGGCTACTTTGACCGCCACGCCGCCGCAGTCTACCGAGACGACCACGCCGCAAGGCGCGACCAGTATGCCGAATGAGACGACCATCCCGCCGACAGTCACGCCGACGCCATCGCCCACCCCGACTCAGACGCCGGTCATCCTCCCAACCCTGCCCGACCCGGTGCAGCCGCCGCCCGCAGACCCGCTGGAACTGCTGTTGCCCGCCGCCGGTCTGGTACTGATTTTGGTGGTCTTGGCGCTGGTCTTGATTGCCGTCGGATGGTTGCTCTATTGGTGGTGGGAATGGCGCGGGATGCGCGGACTCAGCCCGATCACGCGCTCATATAGCCGCCTCGAACGCTACCTCCGGTTGATTGGCGTGAGCTTCACGCCCCAGCAAACGCCAGAGGAGCGCCGCCGCGATACCATGCGCGCCTTGCCGGGGTCAGAGCGCCCTGTCACGGCCATCACGCGCTTGTATAATGCTGAACGCTATGGCGCTCAACCAGAGCGCTTGCAGTCGCCAAATGTCGAAGCCCAAGCCGATGCTGCGTGGACGGATGTTCGCAAGGGTATCCTGCGCCGTTGGTTGGATAAGTTCAAGTTCTGGAAGCGCAAAACATGACCCTAGACCTCAGCCTGCTCGCTCAACGCATGGGCAGCCGCCCGTATCAGTTTTACCCCATCATCCCCAGCACGATGGACGCCGCCCGTGATTGGTTGCAAAATGGTGCGCCGCACGGGGCGTTGGTCTTGGCCGATGAGCAGACGGCGGGGCGCGGGCGACTCAATCGCCCGTGGCAGACCCCGCCCAATAGCGCGTTGGCGCTGTCGGTGGTGCTACGAGTTCCGCCCGCCACCCTCCCTCAAGTCTCGATGTTGGGCGCGTTGGCCGTGGCCGAGGCGCTCGATAAGCTGGGCGTGAAAGAGGTCGGCATCAAATGGCCGAATGATGTCCTGATTGCGGGGCTTAAGGTCAGCGGCGTCTTAGTCGAGGTCGATTGGGATGGAATCGCGCTGCGCGGGGTGATTATGGGCATCGGGGTCAATATCGCGCTCGACTTCACCGGCACGGAACTGGAAGGGCAGGCCACCAGCATCGCTACGGCGCTGGATTCCCCAGTAGACCGTCTGGATGTGCTGACCGAAATCGTCTACGGAATCGACACGCGCTGGGCGCTGTTGGGGTCGGCTACGCTGCTCAAGGCGTGGAAGGCGCGACTGGTCACGCTGGGTAAGCGGGTGAAAGTTCACGCGCCATACAGTTTTACTGGCGTGGCCGAAGATGTAGACGGCGACGGCGCGTTGTGGGTGCGTGATGAAGAAGGTTTCCGGCGACGCGTGCTGGCCGGGGATGTGCGCGTGCGCGACGCGCAAGACGATTAAGGCGCGGCGTGTTGCGGACGGTGGGGCGTTTGGGGATTGGGCTGTGCGTGTTGATGTGCGCCCTGATTCTGGCCGCCCGCGCTACGGGGTCGCTCATCCATACCTCGCTGATGGCCTACAGCAGTAACGGGGATATTTACGCCCGCGACCTCGGTTATGACCTGACGCTGCAACTGACTTTTGACGGTCAACGCTATATCGACGAACTGCCGGCGTGGTCGGCTGATGGTCGGGCGGTGGCCTTCACACGGCGACTCGGCCCGCCCTACAGCGCGGATGACCCCGACACCGACCTGTATTGGATGCCGCTAGACGGTTCGCGCCGCGTGCGCTTGACTGATAACGACATCAACGACAGCGTGCCGTCGTGGTCGCCGGATGGGAAATTTATCGCTTACCTGAGCATGGCGGCCTCTGGCAATCAAATTAAGCTCATCGCGCCGGAAGCCGCCGAATCCGAGGCGCACGTCCTCTCAATCTCTCTGGCTCAGAACCTACACACCACCCTCAAATGGACGCCAGACGGTTCACGGCTGTTGTTTCACGCGCTGGATGGGACGGATTTACGTCCGATGGCGTTCGACCTCGCCAGCGGCAGCTTAACACCCATATCGGCGTATGAAGCCTATTATCCCGCGCCGTCGCCGGATGGGACGCGAGTCGCGGCCATGTTACCGACTCGCGGCGGCCACGCGCTCGCCGTCTTGACCGGAGACATCACGCCGCGCCTGTTGACCGATTCGCTCCCGCCACGAGTCGGCGTGGTCTGGGAGGATGCGTCGCACTTGCTCTACTTGAGCGAAGACCTCAAGGCGATTCTGCGGGTGGATGTTCAGACCGGACAGACCACAGAAGCCTACCGATTCAGCGATTACGTGATGAGTTTTGCCGTCCTGCCATAACTGATACCGGAATCCCGCTTATGCTACGCCCATTGATCCTAACCACACTTGTCCTCACTGTCTTAATCAGTGGGTTGATACGGGTGAGCATGGCGATTGGGCGCATCCTGAACGTACCGATTCTGGCCTTCAGCGCGGATGCTGACTTGTGGATGGTTGACCTGACCTTTAGCGTGACGCGCCAACTCACACAAGATAGAAGCATCACCGAGGACGCCCAATTCTCATGGTCACCAGACGGGTTGCTTCATATCATTTATGTCGCGCCGGGGGCAGACCCGCTGGACAGTTTGCCCGCCGATGCGCTGACCGGCGCGGCGGAAATCCTCTTGAGGCGCACCGCCTACTATCCCAGCCTCTCGCCGGATGGGATGACGCTGGCGGCGTGGTTCCCGGCCTTTGAGGGTTACGCGCTGTCGGTCTGGACTCCCGGGATGGTCTCACCGCAGCCGCTAACCCGCAGCTATCCCAATCCGTTGCCGTTTGCGTGGCGAAACGACGGGAGTCTGACGTTGGCGGTGGGGGGTGAAAATGGGCGCGGCCTACTGCTGCAAATCGACCCCGCCACGGGTCAAGAAACGCTGATTTTCCGCTTCCCAAGCCGCATCGACGCGCTGGCGTGGCGACCATAAATTCGCCGTAGGGAAACCGTCGGCACGCTGTCCCTAGTTCTGTCCCAAACGTGGTGTACGATGAAAAGCATAGTCCTGAGTGATGAGTGATGAGTGATGAGTCCTGAGTAGCGTCAAACATCAGGTCATGATACTCAGGCCTTTTCCAAACTACGGGTCAAATCTTACGTCGTAAGCACCGCCCAAAACTCATCACTCATCACTTCTTCCAGTTATGGAGAATCCAGAGACGTGTTCAAACGACTCATTATCGTTGGGTTGCTGCTGGCGGTGGTGACACTCACCCCCCAAGCCCAGTCCAATTGGACGGCGTGGCTGTACACGCCAAGCGACGGCGGCCTGACCCGTGTCAGCGCCACCGGGGAAATTGTCGATGCCTTCCGCCTACCCCTCAGCCAAGCCTTCAACGCCTATGGCCCAGCGGCGGTGGTTTCATCAAACGGGCGGTTTGTGGCCTATACCGCCGAGGATACGACTTCTGGCTTCGAGAATCGCCTGCTGATGGTGTACGACACCCGCGTAGACATCATCCGATTCACGTATGACCTGACGGGGGTCGAGGCACTCGACTTCGAGCGCCAAATGCGCCCCACCGCGTTTGATGAAAACGCGCAGACCTTCGCCTTTGGTCTGGTGCGGAACGGCTCATGGGAATTGGTCTTGGCTGATATGACCACCGAATCGGTCAAAGGCGGCGGCCCCTTTACCGAGGCGGCGGCGGGCTTGTCGGGCGGACTGCCGATGATTCTAAGCGTGCAAGGTGAGCGCGTCATCTTCTATCTGTTGGGCATCAACACCCAATTCTCGCGGGAGTATCAACTCTACCGCTGGCAGCCGGGAGACACGCCCAGCCCGTTCGGGTTGACCTCGGCCACGGCTGACATCCAGAATTTTGGCGACCTCGTGACGCCCTACCATGACGACGCGCTGCCCGCTGCTGGGGAGTCTGACGGCTCGGTTTTGGCCTATAACGCGGTAGATATTCACCCCGTATCCGGCGGCACGGTGCGCCTGATGGACAGCGCCTCCCTCGACATCATGCAAACGTGGTGGATAGCGGGCGGTCAGCAAGTGCTGATTAAGGGGTTTGACTCCGCCGTCAGCGCTGAGGTGTTCGAGGTGGTCGATTTGGACGGGGCGAGCCTCGGACAATTCCAAATCACGGTAGGGGATGTTCACGGCACGCCCGACGGCTTGGCGGGCATTTTTGCCAGCGGGGGCGGCGTCGGTTTAGCGCACATCGACACCGTGAGCGGGGCGTTCCCCGCCCGCACGGTCTATACCACCACCGACCCCTCGGCGCGACTGGTGCTGGTGGTCGGCGGGTAAATCCCCACTAAACCCATCGTCTAAGCAAACAACCCCTGCAAAAATGTCGGGGCTGTTTGTTATTAGGACCCATTCTTCTTGATGATTTCATCGGAGTGGCGCTTAAAGTTGTTAGCGCGTTTTTCATTGACATCAACGTGGATAATCCGCACTGGGATTCCGCGCTTGAGGATTGCCCCGACCACGGTTGTCGCAAGCTTCGACCACGAATCGGTATATGCTAAGGATAATGAGAGGATTTCGCAAAACTGGTAGGGCTATGTCACTGGGCGACGGTGGTCTGACGCGGGATGAGATGTGTGCTGAGGACGGTCACGCCGCGCATGGTCAGGCCGCGCATCTGCCCCATCAATTGACGTGCGCCGCGCCTCCCTTGCTCAATCACGTCCGCCGCAACCGTGGTCAAGCCGCGTGATTCCGACTCTGAGCCGTCGCCATAACCCGCCACACAGACCGCCCCCGGCACATTGACCCCAGCTTGGGTCAGCACATCCAGCGCCGCAATCCCCATCAAATAATCGGCGGCCAGTACCGCGTCGAAATCTTGACGTTGATTGAGTAGCGCCCGCATCGACTGAGCGGCGGTTTCTGGCGAAAAATCGCCATCAATCATAAATTCCGGCGGCAAATCCAACATATAGCGCATGATTTCGCGCTGGAAACCGACCTCGCGCTCATGGGCGTCGGTCTGGTCAGCCAGACCACGGATGAACACGATGCGGCGGCGGCCACATTCTCCGACCAAGTGCCGCATCAGGCGTGCCATGCCTTGCCCGTTATCGGTCACGACGGCGGGGATGGTCGTGCCGGGGATTTGGTGGCTGATGAGCGCCAGAGGCACGCCGCTGGCCTGATACCCTCGGATTTGGTCGTCTGGGATGGCGTTGGAAATCACCGCCAAACCGCCCAACGCCATGATGTCCAGCGAGACTGGGCGCGTCGGCGCGCCATCCTCGGCAATCGAATCAACCAAGACATCAAAGCTGTGCAAGTCAGCGATTTGCCGGATTCCATCAATCACCGCCCGCTGAAAAACGCCGTGCTGAAAATTGGTGATGACCCCAAGGGTCGGGCGTTTGAAGCTCATCAGAGGATTTCCAGTTCGTTATGCACAGCCATGACCACCGCCCCGCGTGCGCTGAGGTTCAGGCCGCTGGCGAGCGTGAAATGTACCGCAGCGATGTCGTCAATCGAGAGGCGTTCCGCCGCGTGATAACGCAGTCGCGCAATCAGCAAATCGCCGAGGTCGGCCACTTGCCCGGCCAAGACAATCGTGTGCGGCCTGAGCAGCGCAATCGACCAGACCACTGCAATTGACAACACGGCGGCCAATTCATCTAAAAGGAGTTCGGCGGCCGGGTCTTTGAGTCCGGCGGCGTGCCGGATATGCAGGTAGGTCAAGCCAGTGGCGGGCAGGCGAGTATTGGGATAATCGCGGCGCAATTCTTGTGCGCGATACTGCACGGCACGCCAGCCTAAGACATCGGCTAACGGGATGGCGTCGGTGCGTCCGTGCGGCAGATAGCGCATCGCGCCAATGTCCCCGCCGCGATGATAAACCGCGCCCTGTACAGTCACGCCGACCTCCACCGTCCCATTAATCAACAACGTGACGCGGTTATGGTCTTCGCGGGTATCGGCGTTGCCGCGTGCGACTTGCCCTAATGCGGCCAATTCGGTGTTATTGGCGATATAGGCGGGGCAGTCATATTGCGCGAAGAGGGTGTCAGCCAATGCGAGGTCGTACCAAGCCAGCAACGGCGAACGCTTGACTATCCCAGCCTCGGAGTCAACCACCCCCGGTACACCGACAGACACCGCCAACAGCGGCGCGTCTAATTGCGCGACCAGCCCATTAATGGTTTCAATCAAGATGGTCACGGCCTCAGCGCCGGTTTTGCCATCCAGCGGCGCGGTATGTTCGGCGACGGACTGCCCTTTCAGGTTGACCAGAATCGCCCTTACCTCTAGGCCGTCTACGGAGACGCCAATCACCTGACGGGCGTCCGACACGAAATTTAAGAGGCGTGGTGGCTTGCCGCCCATCTCGGTAGAGCCGCCGATGCCGCCCTCAACCAGAAACCCCTCAGCGATGAGTTCAGCCGCTAATTCTGAGACGGTGGGTTTGGTCAGGCCAGTGGCGACGGCCAGCGCCGCACGGTTATCGGCCAGCCCATAATAGACGGCGCGTAGCAACGATAACCGGTTATGGCGTTTGAGGTCTTGGCGTGTCGCCTTACGTACTTCCATCAGAAAACAGTCCTAAGTGATGAGTAAAATCTAGGCTCATATTCAGACTAGGTGAAATGATTGCGACTGTAGGGACGCACAGAAGGGCTTCCGCCTGTGCCGAAAACGGACGGCAAGAATGCCGTCCCTACTTCAAACAATCGGCTGGGCGCACATCGCGGAGGACATCCCAGAGGGCGGGGTCTTCTCCCCCCAAACCCCAGATGGCCGCACCGCCCAACGGTTGGTACAAGTCTATCACGGGAGTCAACCGATTGCGTAAGCTTTCAGCGTCCTCCAGATACACCGTCCGGCTCGGCAAGCCGCGCTGTTTGAGTTCGACCACAATTTCGCCGGACGCCTCGTCGCGGGTGGTTTCCAATTCAAACGTCTCGACGGCACGCATGACCGCCTCATACGTGATGGCGGAGGCGGGTGGACGGCCTCGCGTCCAGCCGTAGCCATAGAACGGCAGACCGACGCGGAACGTCTCTAGGCCGTCGATGGTTGCGGCATAGCCCAACACATCGGATACCCATGCGTTGGGTGAAATCGGACCCGGCGCTTCATTCCGGCTGGTGTAGTCGTATGTCATGATGTTGACGACATCCGCCGCCGCGCTGATGCGTGTCCAGTCTTGCGCGGCAGTCGCCTCCCACGCGCCTTGATCGTCAGTCTTGGGGTGGACGGTGACATAGAGCAATTTACCCTCGGCATGTAGAGCGATTGCCAAGCCTTCGACAAATTCCGAGAACGGCTCGCGGGTTTCGAGCGAAAATCCTTCATAGTCGATGTCGATACCGTCTACATCTAAGCGCAGCACGGTTTCGACAATTGTGGCGATGTGAACTTCGCGGATGTCCTCATCCATGATGACTTGCGCGACGCCGCTGAAAATGCTGGGCAAGATAAGCACACCGGCTTCACGCCACGCGGCGATTTTTTCTGCATCTTCGGCGCCATTGGTCGCCAGCAGGCCGCCGTCCGGCGCGGGGTTATACCAAAACGGGTGGACGACATCAATCACATCGAGGTTATTCATCAGCGAGTCGTACCCGCCGGGGTGTTCCGATGACGGATACCAGACCGCCACACAGAACGATGGCGCGGGGGCTTCCGGGTCGTCTTGCGCGGCGGCGGGGAAAACGAATAGGAAAACCAGAATACAGGTCAACAAACGATAGGACATTTACAAATCTCCATACTCATATTCCTATACTGTGTCAGACATGGCCGACAGCCGATGAGCTGTCCTTGACGTTTGACTCTTTAGCGCAAAAAGAAATGACCTTTGGTAGCGCTTTATAGTTACAACCCAAAAGTTCCCGAAAGGTGATTTCAATGCAAACAATGTCACATTCGCTCGAACTCGTCAAGTCGCTGATAGGGCTGTAGTCTGTCAAGAAGGCAGTGGTAAGTAGAATTGGTCTAAACATTTGACCTAGAGTTGAATTAAATCATAACACGACTATCCCTAACGCTCTGTTCCAATGCGCTATACTTAACCCAGATTTTGTACCGTATAAACTGGCAATACACTGATTCATGTCCAACCTGACCATCCTATATACCCAAGAGTTGCGCGGCGACATCGGCGCACTGCCACGCCTCGCATCGCTGATTCAACGCGCCCGTGCCGAATCAGGACGAGTCGTGTGCGTCGATTTGGGCGGCGCGTGTGATCCGTCTGCGTGGCATTGCGATGTCACCGGTGGGCGTTCGATGTTGGCGGCTCTAGACGGATGCGGATACGCCGCCGCGCATACGGACAATCTGACGTCAGACGCCCGCGCCGTGTTAGACCGCGCCATTTTGTCGATGCAAATGGTCGATGACTCGCACCCAGCGCGAGTCGGGGCGATGGCCTATCTGACGACGCGGGAATCCGACCCATCCGCCGACCTGAGTCTATATCTGCGCCCCGCCGAGTCCACTGGATTCGAGGGCGCGTTGTTGAAGTTGGAACGGGTTCCACGCCTGCATCTTGGCATCGTAAAGGTGGATACAGCATCGCAGGAGATTCTGAGTCGAGAAGTCATCCCGTTGACCTCAGAAACCCGCCCCGATGCCACCATCAGCGGCATGGTCGATTTCATCTTGAGCGAAGCGCGGTTGTATCAAAAGAAGCGGAAATAACGGCGGAATATCTAAGAGGCCGTTTGAAAATTCCCCTCACCCTGTTCACCTAGCGTTGAAC
>DAOTTP010000342.1:0-13821 GCA_034437835.1 Anaerolineae bacterium
TTTTCCCTTAGCCCGGCACTTTAATGCTGGGCGGCGCATGAGTCTCGACATTATCTATAGCGGCGCTTTCATTTCACATTAAACGTACAAAACAAATTCGGGGGTACGTGAATTCAGAGGAACTACGCCCGTTCACGGTAAAGCGAAGGTTCAACGGCAGCCGTCATCGCAGCGGAGTCGAGTTTGCCGCCCAAGAAGGCCGCCACCTGTGGCACATGCGCTGACGGCGTGCAGACCATCCCAACGTAATCGACATCCAACCATGTCAGATTGCGGCGGGTCGCCATCCATGTGTGAACCGCTTTTAGATGCACAGCATACTCATCGCGCAGACCGTCCGGGTTGATATGCTGAATCGGCTTACCCATGCGCTCCAGCATTGCCCGCTGAGAGCGCACCACCTCATCAAGGTCGCGCCGCATGAAAATCACCTGTGCGGGAATATTGGGCGGCAGTGCCATCAGCAGCGCCGAGACGATCTTGACGCCACGCCCAGCCCCCAGCGATAGCCACGCCGTCTCACCGACGTGCATCCGCTTGACCGGCGCGTATTCATAATAACCGCGTGGGTTGCTATCGTCCGGCTGACGGTGCGAATCAGTCAACAGCGGCAGCCCGCCCGCCCCCAGCATCTGCATCATCAACGATGTACCAGAGCGCGGCAACCCACTGACGATCACAACCGGGGTAGGCTTGGCAAATAATCGGCTCAACCAGTCCACAACGCCCTACTTGCTGCGGCGGTGCGTCGCCTCAAACTCATGCAACGCCTGTAATTGAGTCGAGGTCGGGCTGATGAACGGACGCACGGCGCGGATAGCGGTCAGCGCCTCGTTGACGCTGCACCCCGTCGTGATGAGATAGGCGGCGGCCATCGTCGGCGCACGGCCAATCCCGCCGGCGCAGTGAATATAAACCTTATCGCCCGCGTCGATATGTTCGCGGATGAAGGCTGCGCCTTTCCACAAATGCTCTTGAGTCGGGGCGTCGTCGTCAATCGTCGGCAGGTGGCAATAGTGCGTCAGCGACAGCCCAAATTCGGCGTCGTCAAACTCAACGCGCAGATTCACGCCAGCCGTGATGCCGTGTGATTCGAGATGCGCCTTGCCTTTGTCGTCATACTGCGGCCCTACATATAGATGCTCAGTCACTTGGCTGAATCGAAGCGGTGGAATCCCGGTCACTTTTGCAATCCCTCGGCCATAAGCCCATACCAATGTCGTTTTGACGCCTTGCTCGCGCAGGCGGGTTCTCAATATCCGCACGCCCTTACGGACGAAACGAGTGGTTTTGCCAATCATAGGGGTTATTGCGCGTCCTGTGTCTGTTGAGATTTTGAAGGCATAAGCGTAGATGGCACTTTTTCATACACCTCACCGTCAATAAATTCCAAAATCCTGTCCGCATTTTCGGGCTGTTCGGCGTAGATGTCAAATTCCTCCGCCGTCATCTTCTTGGCGAGAGGTTTGGTCTGGGCGGGGCTTGGGGCGACCATCGTCACACACCTCTAATTACCTGTATGTGGCTCATTATACCCTATCGTTAGGATAAGGAGGATTCATGATGTTTTTGCGTAGGTAGTTCGTAGCGGCGTGACATTCCCCCTCGCCCCTTGTGGGAGAGGGGGCAGGGGGTGAGGGGAAATATCACTACACACGCCGCGCCCAAATTGAACGGCTGAACGGGTCGCCCTCGGCGTCAGCGCCCAATAATTTGGCGGTGGTCTCATCAACCACCATCCGCACCGCCCGATATTTCTGACGGTGCGCCCAGTCGCGGACTGCCGTCAGCAAGACGCCGGTCATCGGGCGCGCCGACCACGCCCAGATATCTAGCGTGCGCGGGTCATGCGGGACGGGCTGTACGCACAATAACATTTCCTGACCAGACGCCACCAACTTGACGCGCTGGATTCCGCGCTCAGATAACTGCGGGATGACTTCCCAAATCGACACCCAAACCGACTCCCACAGCATTGAGGCCGATTCGATGCGTCCGGCTGGCATCTGCCACCCTTCAATCTGACCGACCCCGCTGCTGGTGTGTTCGCCAACCTGATAGAACCCTTGCCCGGTCTTGGCGGGCATGACATAGCGCCGCACCGAAGACAGCGGCGCGAATCCACGCTCACGATAAAATTGCGCGTCGTCGCCCATATCCGCCGCCAGCGAGACGGTCAGCCGCTTATCGGGCAGATGCGCGGCGACTTCCGACGCCCGCCGTAACAGCGAATCGGCCACCGAATCAGCATCGGCGTCGTCAGGATGAGTGATGACGTGCGCGAGGTGCAAATGTGCGCCAAATGGGGCAGGCTCATAGCCCGGATAGGCTTCCAGATAGCCCACAATCTCCCCATCACGTTCAGCCACCACCGCCAGCCCGACCCCGTGCAACAGGCGTGCGAGGGCGATGGCCGCCGTCTCTAGGCTCATCCACGGGCCGCCATGCGTCCAACGCTCATAGACGGTCAGATGTTCGTGATTAACCGTCTCGACCCCACCCTCGGCGGTCAGCCGTTGCCACACGGGGATTCGCGCCCGGAACAACGCGCTAATCGCGGCGGAATCATCCAAAATTGCCTGCCGAACAGATAGCATTGACCCTCGGTTTTCCGTAGGGCATGGCACACCATGCCCCTACAACATTGCGGTGATTTGTAGGGGCGACCCATGGGTCGCCCTTCCTAAATCCATTAATTAACCTGCATTGGGTCGCCCACGCCACCCCTTAAATTTTGATTTCCTGACCGTCTTTCATCAGCGAGAAAGTCAGGCTGGTTTCCGCGCCATCAACCTTGATTTCCGTCCCGGCGGGCGGGTTGGATGTCAACAAGAAGTCCGCCAATGGCTCACGCACCGCCCGCTGGATGATACGGCGCAGCGGACGCGCCCCATATTCCGGCTCGTCATATTGACCCAACATCACCGCGACAGCCGCATCGGTGAAGGTCAACGTCAAGGCGCGGTCAGCGGCCAACTTGCTTTCCTTCTTGAGCGACATCCGCAGGATTTTCTCAATCGCCACCGAATCCAGCGCGTTGAACATCACCACTTCGTCCAAACGGTTGAGGAATTCCGGGCGGAAGTATTCCCGCACTTCATCCATCGCCGCGTCGCGCACCTCATCAGTGATGATTGGGACGGCCAACTCACGACTGCCGAGGTTGCTGGTCAGGATAATCACCGTCTCACTGAAGCTGACCGATTGGCCGCGCCCATCGGTCAGGCGGCCTTCTTCAATCACTTGCAGCAGAATATCGACGGTCTTGGGGTGGGCTTTTTCCACCTCATCGAACAGCACCAACAGATACGGTTGCTTCTTGACGCGCTCGGTGAGTTGACCGCCAGCTTCGCTATCGACATACCCAGATGGCGACCCCAATAGGCGGTTGAGGCTGCTCTCATCCTTGAACTCGGACATATCCAGCGGCAACATATCGTTTTCGCTGCCAAACATAAATTCGGCCAGCGCCTTCGCCAATTCCGACTTGCCGACGCCCGTCGGGCCGAGAAATAGGAACGCGCCAATCGGACGCTTGGGGTCTTTCAACCCGACGCGGGCAGCCTTAATCGCACGGCTGACCGAAATCACGGCTTGGTCTTGCCCAATCACGCGCTCTTGGATGTGTTCGACCATGCTGGCATAGCGCACGCGCTCATCTTCGCCCAGTTTATTGACCGGCACGCCCGTCGCCTGCGACGCGGCCAGCGTCACGTCCTCGGCGTCTAGCGTGGTATCGACCAATTCCGGCTTCATGGCAACGTTGCTCTGCTTACTCATATTGACCATCGCCGCCGTGCGATGCAGCAGATATTCGGCGCTGCGTGGCAGAGGATTATTGGTCATATAGCGCTTCGCCAATGTCACGGCAATTTTGACCGCCTCATCTTTGATTTCCAGCCCATAATCCGACTCAAACTTGGGCTTACTGGTCATCAACATGGCGAGCGCCTCCTCATTCGACGGCTCTGGCACGCGCACGACCTGAGAATTTTCCGACAGCGCACTCACGCCCAGCAGCCGCGTCTGATACTCGACCTCAGTGGTCGTCCCGATAATCACCGGGTCAGAGGCCAAAAACGCTTTCTGGAGGATGGGGGTGGCCTTCGTAAATTCGGCCTTCACTGGGCCGCCGAAAAAGCGATGCAGATGCGGCACGAACAGAATCCCGCCCGCCGCTTTTGCCAGTCCAGCCCGCACGGCCTGTAGGTCATTATCAAGCAACGCCGTCTCATCCAATGCCACCAGACTGGTCAGACCGGCAGGGCCTTTGCCCTCACCCATCAACAATCCGAGGCTGTACCCCAATGTACGTTTGCCCACGCCGTCCGGCCCAACGAGGATGACATGACGGCTGACGCGCTGCGACAGCACATTGGTGATTTCGCGCAGCAACCCCTCGCGGAAGTAAACCGGGCGCACCGTGCCTTGTTTGGCCTCAGCCACGACATCGCGGGCTGCGCTGTCCTTGCGGATGACCAGCCCCGTCGCCCGCGCATCCTGAATCGCCTTGGGAGTCACCCCCAATTGGCGCAAAATGCCGCTAGTGGACATACTGCCCTCAGCCAGCACTTGCAGCGCGTGGTCGGTATCGACTCGCACCTCATTGGCGCTACGGGCGACGCTCAGGGCGTCATCCAACAAGATGATGGTCTGGCGCGACATCGGCACGACCACCCCGCCCTTAGCGAGGAAATCAAGATTGCCCGACGGGTCGCGGCGTGATTCAATCGCCAATTCGACCTGACGCTCCAAGTTGCGCTTCTGGAATCCGCGTGAGGCGCTCAAGGCGTCTAGCATACGGGCGGCAGCGCTGTTGGGTTGCTTAACCAGCGCCATCAGCACCAGTTCCGGCGTCAGATTCGGCACGCGGTTTTGAATCACCACCGTGGCGGCCAGATTCATCGCGTCGTTCAAGTCTTTTGAAAGCAAATCGGGGTTCAGTTGTCCCATCGTAACCTCAGTTCATCGGTGGAAATGAGCAGTTTTCACTTAGAAGCTACTGCTCACTGCTGGTTCAGGTTGAAAAACGGGCGGTGTTTTAACGGCAAACTGCCCACTGCAAGCTGTAGACTCTTTACCCCACAACTTTTTCATCTGGAACAGATTGTTTATCGCCCAAGACATCTTTGACATACGCCTCGTCCAACAATACCAGCAATATGGCTGTGATTGGCACAGCGAACATGATGCCCAAAAATCCGAAGAAAATGCCGAACACGATTTGTCCGAGCAAAATCAGC
This sequence comes from Anaerolineae bacterium, assembly GCA_034437835.1. Taxonomy (GTDB): domain Bacteria; phylum Chloroflexota; class Anaerolineae; order Aggregatilineales; family Phototrophicaceae; genus Flexicrinis. The sequence goes on from DAOTTP010000342.1 coordinate 5,244, forward strand.
ACGGGCGGCATCTTCATATCCTCATTGGCGAGGATCGGCGAGAGGATTTGGCTCTGGACGAACGTCACACCGTAGACGATCACCACGATCAGCAGCACCTTGTCCGGCGCTTGTACCGCGCCGACCAACAGCGCGGGGATGAGCGCCAATAGCGTCCCGAAGTTGGGGATGAAAGACCCCACTCCGGCCAGCGTCCCAAGCGCCGCCCACTGCTCAATCCCTAGCAGTCCCAACAATAAGCCCGTCATCAGGCCAGCCGCCAACATCGAGACAGCAGTCACGCGCAACCACGCCCGAATCGCTTCATCCATCCGACCTAGAATGGTACGCATTCGGGGGCGATACGACACCGGCGTATACAACACGATGCGATCAATATAGCGCTGCGGTTCTGCAAGAAAGTATAGGCTGATAAACAGCACGATCAAGGCATTCAATAACAAATTGGCCGCGCCGCCCAAAATTGGGATGACCGACCCGCTGACCGTGCCAAGCGCGTTCAGCACTTGCGTGGCGATTTGCTGTAAGGTGTTGCTGTCAATCGACAATTGTCGTGCTGGGTCTACCACCAAGACGATGCCGCGCACGGTCTCTGGGTCACTCCACCACGACGGCACGTTGAACAATCCCAGTCCAGCCGTCCCCAAAACGTATGTTGGAATAATCGGCTGACCCAAAATCGGCGTCAAATCGACATTCTCTAAGAATGGGATGGTATTCAGCACGCGCCCACTATCCCACCACCCCAGCACGCGGTCAATGCCGGTTGGGAGTGTGGTATTGAACAGCGTAGCGAATTGGTCAATCAACATCGCCAGCAACGGCAAAGCCAGCGACATCACGACCACGGCTGCGAGTATCAGCGTCAAGATGACCGACCAGCCCCGCGTGATTTTATAAGTCTTGCCCCCAATAGGGATATTGAGGCGCATAAACCAACGCATCGGGATGGTGAACAAAATCACGAGGATGATGGCGGCGAAGGTGAGCAGTAAAATGCTGCGAATCGTCCACATCGCCACCATGAGGATAGCGACAATCGCGACGACAAAGACCCAGTTGGTATTGCTGCCTGAACGGGGAGCAGGTTGTTGTACGGGTGGGGCGCTCGACACGGCAAACCCTCCTAATTGGCGGTAGCGTCTCTAACTATAGCGCAAAACCGCCGTATTTGGGGCAAATCCTCAGACCTAGCCTAGGGCAAACGCATCAAAATCTGGATGAAGGAAGATATGCCAGAGAAATTTTCGGACGCCCAGAAGGGCGTCCCTACCCTCACAGAGATTCGTAGGGACGGCATTCTTGCCGTCCGCCGTGATTTATCATTTGATGCGTTCGCCCTAAGACCTAGCCACAGTCCAACGATAAATACTCGGCTCATGTTCACATTATCCGTATTTTTGATACGTTGCCCCTGTGTCATTACCCATAAGCTCGTTAGACTAACTATCGTACATCATGTGCCACCAGACGTATCTATCATGGCGAAATTAACCAATAAACTCCGTAACCAACTTGCCGAAATCGCAATATTTTTAGCAGAGGGCGATATTCAAGCGGCGCTTCCTGCTCTATTTGAATTCACCAGTGTTAATCCAGACGTGCGAGAAGGCTGGTTGCTATTATACGATCTTGCCGAAGTCGTTACTGAACCGCGATTGATGTGGAAGGTCTGCCGAGAATTAGTACGCTTAGACTCAACCGACCTGCAAGCACTCTATGCCCTGATTATCGCATCATCTAACACTGGTTTAACGTTCTATACCAAAGTCTACAGTGACCGCTACTTACGAAAAGCCGATAAAGAATCGGTGCTATTCGCTGAGGTGCAAGAATTACGCGCCGAATGTGAGAAGGTGATTTTAACCCTACTTCAAGACGGGGTTTTCCCACCCCAGTATCTGCATACAGATTTGGCGTTGTATGAAGAAGCCAAAACCTTCAGCGAAATCAATGATTGGGCAACGACGCTTAAGTTGACGGTCAAAATTGCCAATAAACTACCCGATGTCTGGCAGGTGTGGGAATTGCTCTGTTCTGCTTGCCTCAATCTCGGTCAATTCGATAAAGCCTCCAACGCCCTGCAAACCTTGTTCAAAATCGTGCCTAATCATCCGCTGGGGCTGTCGAATCAAGTCCACTTGTTGGTCAAATTAGGGCGAGAAGACGAGGCATTGACCGCCTTACATCAACTTTTAGCAACCGATGATGCTACGAAGTATTGGAAAAGTGTCTTGAGCGCCTGCGCTTACACCCATCAGCACAACTTGATCATTGAATGGGTTAACCAATTCAGCAAAACCACCAAAACCAAAGACAACGACCTTGACCCTATCATTCTTCACGGGCTGAGAGTCGCTTATACCCGCCTCGGCAAACACAAAGAGGCCGAGAAATACCACAAAAAACTGGTCTCTAAAACCGACGCGGCGTTTATTCCAGTGCATATGCTTGCCGAAGAACCCGGCTATCTGGACTTGAGCGACTGGCTGCCGTTTGATTGGTATAAGGCGGCGCTACAGATCGTCGATGCTTACTACAATGACCTTACACAAACAGTAGCCAGACAACGCTTAACCGCTTTATTCAACCGATACCCGCGCTTCCTCCCCATCCTCGGCCTAATGGCAGAGCGCGGGGGGGGAACCAGAAATAGAGTTTCTTATTTCCCTATCGCACCTCTATCCGACTCCCGGCTTATTGGCGTTTGCACAAGGCCAATACGGCTCTGATCAAACCCGCCTTAGTGCCGCCGACGCGCTGTGTGTAGGCGGTCAAATCCCACACGCCACCCCCATCACACTCTATCTGGACGGCCAACCCACCGAGGTCTGCCTTTATAACTTTGACATCCACGAGGAGGTAGATACAGACATTGACCCCAAAATCAGACAGCACATCATCAAGGCGAACGAGTTCTTTAAAAAAGGCAATAGCGCAGCCCTAAAGCAGGAAGTCGTTCGTGGCTTAAAGATTGACCCTGACCACAGAGTCCTGCTGCATTACCTTGTCATCTCCACCCAAATGGAAAAAGACAAGGTGGCATTTAATGCCACGCTCCAGAAGTTGCTCGCTCTGCACCCCGATTATTTTTTCGCCCGTCAAACATTGGCGAATGAATATATCGAGCAGAATCGTTTGGATGACGCAGCGAAAATCTTGGATGAAGCGGCGAAAAAACGCTACCTACACTACTCTGAGTTCAAGACACTGGCCGTCAATTTTGTAGAATACGAATTGGCGCGGAACAATGTGCGAATGGCGCAATACTGGTTTGCGTATGTTCAAGAGGTTATCGATGATGACATACCCCAAAACTGGTATGCCTTCATCGAAGCACAAATTAGACTCAAGCTTATGATGAAAAATATTGCATCAAGGTTTAGACCCAAACGGAAATAGGCGCACCGCCCACACACGCTTCACCACAGAGAAGAACGTGTTTTCTCTCGTTCTTCTCTCAACACCTTCGCCAATTTTGATTATCACGGACAACGCGGGCGTTGTCCCTACAAATTCTCCCGTGACGGGTTTTTATTGTAGGGACGCGGCCTGCCGTGCCCACGGATGACAAGTGGTATCTAAGCCGTGCGCTTAGCGTCAGACACTTGCCAAAGTGACAACATCAACCGATGTGCTTCGACAACTACGGTCTCAGAATTTCCATTATGAGGAACTATAAATTCCACCTCATACGTTCCAACGGCGATGCGCCGACGAACAATGCCCACTTGCCCACGGGCTAGGCGATGAGGCGCAATGTTTTCCAATAACGCCACCGTCTCCCCATCAACAAAATCAAGTAGCGTGACGGTCATCTGGTCAACACGCACATCTACAACATCAATCGTATTGCCCTCTTTATCGAAAAATTCAACCATCACAACCTCATCCGTGCTGGAATAATTTTCTACGACTGTACCTGATGCCCCAGTTGCCAAATGACGTTCCGGCAAATCAACATTGAGGACAACACTATCAAAAGGACGCATAACGAACCTCTTAATCCGTCATATTGGGTAAATTCTTAGACCTATTCACGGCCTACCTACAGTTTATCGTATTCTTCGGGTTCGACGGCAGGCACGCTCGCCAACACCGCTTCAAATGCTTTTCAAGCATCCAATTCCTTCCCATAAAGCCATAAGAACTTATCCAACTCAGCAAACCCCAAACGTCCTAAACCATAGAACTGCTGAAAGGTGCTTATAAGCATTTTGTACTGACCGTAATCTGCTTCGAGTATATTTTGAAAAGCACTTGCCGATTTGAAATGGACAAAACTATCCCGCTTAATATATGCCCATAGCAAACGACGAACATAACTATCGTAGATGGGAAAGGCGTCTGGCGCGTGAAAATGACAATACTTGGTAGCAAAAGAAAAATTTCGTCTTATTTTCCCACCTGAAAATTGTGTGGGAGCAATTTGGTTAACCAAGTCAACATCATGTAGGACAAGTTTTGAGTCAATTTGCTGGCGCAAAATGTTTTGGGCAACCGCATAGATACCGCCAATACCGGTACTGTATAAACCGTTGATTGCGGCTACCTTGCACAGAACGGGTTCAAGACTGTCATTCGTTGGGAAGGCACACACAAGATTGCTTAAAGCGCGGTTACTTGTACCAGCGTCGCTATTGTTATAGGTGTGAATATAGTGTTCAACAAAGTCAAGTGTAGGGTCTTGTACAGTTGACATCTCAAATATCCCTTATGGAGAAAATGATTAGGATTGGCACAACACACATCATCGGGAATTTTGTAGGGGTGAGGCTTGCCCGCCCGCCGTCAATTAACAGCGAATCCGGCCTGATGTCGAATATTCAAACGGTTTCTTAGACCTAATCGTAGTCTAGCTAAAGTTTATCGTATTCTTCGGGTTCAACGGCAGGCACGCTCGCCAATACTGCGTCAAATGCTTCTCGATTCGCTTTGGCGGCACGTAAGGCGTCTGGCAATTCCGCATCAAAATCATCACTCATCCACACGCCGGGGAACAAGTTTGGCTGACGCGGTTTACGTTGCGGCTGCGAAGTCAACGGCTACGTTAAATGTTCTACAAGCGCCTGCTTCTCTTGCTCTGACAGGGTATCTACCAAAGCAAATAGAGTATCTAATTCCATAGTCGTAAACCTCCCCACTATCTATAAATCCCATTATAACCCACAACCCCGCCCTACCTGAGACGTATATGAAAGAACCACACGCGAATCCGTGTTGTGGGTGTACAATTTCATTTGTGAATAGGAGTACAAACGCCATGCGCGTGATCGTACATACCGGCAAGGGCGGCGTTGGTAAAACCAGTATCTCGGCAGCTACCGCGCTGCGTTGCGCCAAACTCGGCCTCAAAACCATCGTCATCAGCACCGATACCGCCCACAGTCTGGCGGACTCGTTAGAAGTCAAAATCGGGCCAGAACCCGTCCAATTGGCCGAAAACCTCTGGGCGCAAGAAGTAGACGCCCGCTATTCGATGGACAAATACTGGGGGCGATTCCAGCAATATATGGTCGCGCTATTCAGCAAGGACGGCACGCATGATATCGTGGCAGAAGAAGTCACCATGCTCCCCGGCCTCGAAGAAGGCGCACACTTGCTCTGGATTAACCAATACGTCCAACAAGGATTTTATGATGTCATCATCGTAGACGCAGCCCCCACCGCCGAGACTCTGCGGCTGTTGAGTTTGCCGGATGTCACGCGCTGGTGGCTTGACCGTATCCTGACCCTGACCAGCGGCGTCGGCAAGGTGTTACGCCCGCTGAATCGCATGATGGGACGCCAATCCAGCCTGCCTGATGACGACGCCCTTGCACAAGTCCGCGCCCTGTTCGATACGCTGGACAAAGTGCGCGACCTGCTCAGTGACCCCGTGAAGTCGAGCATCCGACTGGTGATTAACCCCGAAAAAATGGTCATCAAAGAGACTCAGCGGACGTATACCTACCTCAATCTATACGGCTACGCCACCGACGCCATCCTGTGCAACCGAATCATCCCCGATGATGTCACCGACCCGTATTTCACGATGTGGAAAGCCAATCAGAAGGAAAACCTCGTGTTCGTTGAGGAAGCCTTCGGCGGCCTGCCCGTGCTGAGAGCGCCACTATTCGGCGGTGAAATCACCGGCACGGCGAAACTAGAACTGTTGGCCGATGCGCTATACGGCGACAAAAACCCGGTAGAGCGCATGTTCGACGGCGCATCGCACCACATCGAAAAGCACCCGGAAGGCGGCTATGTTTTGGCCGTGCCGCTGCCCTTCGCAGATAAAAACGATATGGACTTATACCGTTCGCGGGATGAACTCACCTTGCGCGTCGGGCCATATCGCCGAAATATCGTCCTTCCTTACGCCCTATGGGACTTGGAGATTGCCGATGCAAAATTCATCGACGCAGCCCTTAACATCCGGTTCATCCCTAAAACGCAGTGATGAGTCACCGAATCAACACCCGGTGAAGGGGGAGTCACCGAATCAACACCCCTCTACCCTTGTGGGAGAGGGGCAGGGGGTGAGGGGTTCTATGCCAACCGGCATGTTTGAGGCATTGGACAAGGTTCGCGCCGGAAACTCTGCAACTCCCCCTTTACCCATGGAGAGGGGGTTGGGGGGTGAGGTTAAAACTGTGGTTGCCGGTTCTAGCGTCCCCGCTGATGTTGACCACATCCCGCGTGGGCGTTCGCTGGCGATGCAATGGCGATTCCTCATGGTGCTGCTATGGGCGGGACAATTGTTCGCCCGCGTGATTTTCTGGCAAGTCTACGCCAGTAAAATCGTCCCCGGCTATGTCGAGCGCACCAACTCGGACCGCTGGGTGCGCTATGCCCGCCAATTCCGAAAATTCGCCATCGCCCGCACCGGTTTGTTCATCAAACTGGGACAATTCATCAGCACGCGAATCGACGCCCTGCCGGAGAATATCATCCGCGAACTGGAAAGTTTGCAAGATGAAGTCCCGACTGAGCCGTTCCCGCGTATGAAAAAATTGATCGAAGGCGAACTCGGCGCGATTCCGACCCGCTATGAGTGGTTTGACGAAAAGGCGATTGGCGCGGCCAGCCTCGGTCAAGCCTACCGCGCCAAACTCAAAACCGGCGAGCGCGTGGTGGTCAAAGTCCAGCGCCCGAACATCCGCAAGGTGTGTTATACCGACATCGCCGCGCTGAAAATCATTGGGGGAATCGCCAACCGATTCGCGTTCATCAACCGACGCGCCAATACCACCGCGCTCGTGCGTGAATTCGGCCAAGTCGTGTTGCAAGAACTGTCGTATATCAACGAAGCGGCCAACGCCGTCCGATTCGGGGAGATGTTCGCCAAAGACCCCGGCGTGTATATCCCAGAAATTCACCCCGCCCACAGCACCGACATCGTGCTGACGATGGAAGATGTCACCAGCATCAAAATCAGCGATTTTGCCGGATTAGAAGCCGCCGGTATCAGCCGCAAGGCCGTCGCCCAGCGCTTGATGGACACCTATCTGCGCCAGATTTTTGAGGAGCGCTTCTTCCACGCCGACCCGCACCCGGGCAACCTGTTCATCTACCCGCTGCCGGTAGACGACCCGCAGAAATATATCGCGGCGGGCGGCGGGCGTCCGTTTTACCTGATTTTCGTCGATTTCGGGATGACCGGCTCGCTCCCGCGTGAAATCGCCGATGGCATCGTCGATACCCTGACGGCGGTCATCGCCCGCGACGCCCACAAGCTGATTCAAAGCTATGACAAGCTGGGATTCATCCTCCCCGGCGCAGACCTCAAGCGGATTGAGGCCGCCGCGACAGCCGCCTTCAATGAGGTTTGGGGCTTATCCATGACCGAAATCCGCGACATGGATTATGACCGCGCCGCCAATCTCGCCACCGAATTCAACGACCTGATTAAGTCGATGCCGTTTTATCTGCCGCAAGATTTTATCTATTTGGGGCGGACGGTCAGCATCCTCAGCGGCATGAGTACCCAACTCGACCCAGAATTTAACCCGTGGCATGAGCTAGAGCCGTATGCCCAACGCCTCGCACTACAAGGCTTTGGCGCACAGGTCAGCTCCGGCGGCGGGGCGCTCACCAGCTGGGAGATGGTGCGCTCGGTCTTTAACGGCGGCGCTGGCAATGTCCTCGGACTCGCCTCGCAAGCGCTGATTGGTCGGATTAAGCCGCTGAACGAGGGGGTGAACGTCCTCTCAACGCTCAACGCGGGCGAAATGCGCGTGATTGCCGAGCCGAGCAGCCTGTATAAGGCCGAACTCAATAAGCTGGAATCCGCCCAGAAAACCACCTCGCGCGCAGTGGTGTTCGTCGGCGTGCTGATAACCGCCACGCTGTTTTACACCAATGGGGAAACGACTCCGGCCATGATTGGCTATCTGTTCTGCGCGGCGTCGGCGTTTTGGGGCTGGGTGAAACCCTAACCTCACCCCCTAGCCCCCTCTCCCTGAGAGCTAACCATTACCCACAAGTTTATGAGAGAGATTCGGGACGACCCATCAGCCCTCACCCCTAGCCCCTCTCCCTCATGGAGAGGGGAATCACCCCAAACACAAGACATCATTCGCGGTTGACATGACTC
>DAOTTP010000343.1:0-4256 GCA_034437835.1 Anaerolineae bacterium
TGAAGCCAAGTCCATCTCCATAGCGTGGAAGCCATAGTCGGCCTCAGCGATGTACAACAGGGTAATCAGGCTCGAATCGCAGACATGCGTCATCATCTCATCTTGTGCTTGGGCAGGGCGTGACGCCGCCGCGCCAAATGCGAGGGTAAACACGAATACGACACTTAAGGCCAAAGCAGACAAAACACGGTTCATGGCAAAATCTCCTCATAGGTTTGTAAAAGGAACGGACAAAAATATCCGCCTACTCCATTCACGCTATCAAGAAGTTCTTGCACAGAAGTGACGATTCCCTTACGAAAGTATTACGAGTCAGGTAACGTAAAATAAAAGGTCGTTCCGTGGTCTTGATGACTTCTAACGCTAATTTTTCCACCGTGCGCTTCAACAAACCCCCGCACAATTGCCAAGCCTAAGCCCGTCCCACGAGCGCCATCCCGTTGAGCGCGAGACGGCTCTACCCGATAAAAACTCTCAAAAACGTGCGGCAAATCCTCTGGTGCGATGACGCTACCGGTATTGTGAACTTCTATCACCGCTTCTCGCGTGGTATGGCGTGCCTGAATGGTGATGCGCCCTCCGGCGGGGGTATGACGAAAGGCGTTTTCGATGAGGTTATTCAAAACACGCTGAATTTTATCAGCCGCCATGGGCAACAGGTCGATGCCGGCCTCGACCCCGCCCTCCAATTGGATATGAAGCTGCTTGGCTTTCGCGCTCATCCCGCCTAATGTATCTGAGATTAAATCGCGCAGTGAGGCCACCTCGCGCTGCACCGTGAACACACCGTTATCCATCTGCGCCAATGCAAACAGGTCATCAATCATCTTGCTCAGGTGAAATAACTCACCTTGCATCCTGCGGATATAGGCCGCCGTGGTTTCGGGGTCGCTCACCATCCCGTCCAAAATAGACTCGTTCATCGCACGGATGGTCGCTAAGGGGGTACGTAAATCGTGCGATACCCACATCATAAGGTCGCGGCGGGTTTGTTCTAATTGGCGTTTCTGAGCTTCAACCGCCGCCAACCCATCAATCATCAGATTAAAAGACAGCGTAAGCTGCGCCAATTCATCATTCCCATAGACCGGCATCCGTGATTTCAGCGTGCCAGCCGCTAAATCGCGGGCGGCTTGCCCCAACGCCGCTATCCGGTTAATCCAAACACCCGCGATAAAAAAGACACACGACGCCCCGACAATCCCGCCAAACACCACTAAGGCCAACGTCAGGATGAAGTCGTGCGGGCTGATATACATCAGATGGGCGGTCAGCCAGACGTTCACAAAGATGAGGACGCACAGCAAGACGATATTCGCCAGCAGCGTCCAGCGCAAGCTATTAAAACGCTCGAACACATGCAAGCGATATAGGATATATACGCCTCCAATGCTGCTTGTGCCGCTGATGAACATAAACCAAAACAACAGATATATATCGCCCTGCGGCGGGTTCAAGTTGCTGATGACGATGCCCAAACTGAGCAAAATCGCAATTAATGTCCCGCCAAACAAGATTAAAATAGGCAAGACATCGGACGACAAGCCTTTACGGTTCAAACTTGTACCCTACTCCCCAAACGGTCTGAATATAGGACGGGGCAGATGGGTCTGGTTCAATTTTTTCACGCAGGCGGCGGATATGCACGGTGACGGTGCTATCGTCCCCATAAAATTCATGCCCCCACACGCTGTTCAGCAACTGCTCGCGGGTGAAAACCTGTTGCGGGTGCGAGGCCAATAACCAGAGCAAATCAAACTCACGGGCGGTCAAAACCGGCGCTTGTGACTCAATTTGCACGACGCGCCGCAACGGGTCAATGCTCAAGACCCCGTAGGCCAGAGGTTTCTCGGACGTTTCCGGCTGGCTACCGCCGACTCGCCGTAAGACGGCCTTAACACGCGCCACCAACTCACGCGGGCTGAACGGTTTGACCACATAATCATCAACGCCCAACTCAAAACCACCGATTCTGTCCATCTCATCCCCGCGTGAGGTCAAGACGATAATCGGCACGCCGCCGTTGGCGCTCAACGTCGCATATTCTGGAGAGTTACGCACGACGCGCAGAACGGTAAACCCGTCTAAACCGGGCAGCATAATATCCAGCAAGATGAGGTCTACCGGCGTATCGCGCAAAACTTGTAGCGCCATCGGGCCAGAATCGGCCTCGACCACCTGAAACCCGTCATATTCCAGATAGCGCCGCACGACCTCGCGCAGCGTGGTTTCATCGTCAATAATACAGATGGTTTGTTTGCTCATGCCTGCTTTTTTACCAGCCAAAGGTTACACAATCCTTGCGTTCAGTCAGCGCAAGGTCAGGCCAGTTGCCACCAGAATCAGCAGGCAGACCGCCCAACCTTACAACCGAGTCGTATTTTTTAGTGGATACGGCGAATCATCCAGTTATTTTCCTGATACCCAACCGGCATAAGCCAATACGCCCCATCCGGCAATCATCAACAGGCCGCCAATCGGCGCAACCACGCCCATGATTCGGATGTCGAACACCGCGAGGATATACAGCGCCCCGCTGAATACCAGCACCCCAGCCGTCAACAGACCAGCCGCCCAATTGATGAGGCGCGGGTCAAGTTGACCGGCCAACGCCGCAATCGCCACAATCGCTACCGCGTGAATCAGATGATATTTGCTGGCGGTATCGAACGTCCCCGCCCGACCATTGGCCGTCAGAATCGCCTCTAGGCCGTGTGCGCCGAACGCCCCAATCGCCACGCCGGTCAACCCCAATAATGCCCCAACTAAAATCCACATCTTCATCCGCTCCAATCCTTATCACATCCCAAAAAACATTTTACCGTGTATGGCCGAGAAACGTCAGCGCGTCTATACTCACAGTCATATCACGCCAGAGGAAGAAAACACGCCCTATGTCCCTCCGCCTGCTCATCTCCTACGCCCACCCCGACGATGAATCGTTCGGACTCGGAGGGTTAATCTCAAAATACGTCGCTGCCGGAATCGAAGTCTATTACCTGTGCGCCACCAACGGTGATGTCGGCACGATTGCGCCCGAACTCATGAAGGGCTACAACAGCGTCGCAGAACTTCGCCTTTCAGAACTGGACGCGGCCTCGAAACTATTAGGCTTCACCAAAGTCTACAAACTCGGCTATAAAGACTCCGGCATGATGGGGTCAGAGTTCAACCGCGATCCAGAGTGCCTGTGGTATGCCGGGGAAAACAAATCGGCGGAACTCACCCGCCGCGTGGTAGAAGTCATCCGCGATTGCAAACCGCATGTCGTCCTGACGTTCAATAAATATGGCGGCTACGGCCATCCCGACCATATCGCCATCCAACGCGCCACGACGGAGGCCTTCACCAAAGCCGCCGATCCGACCTATGCCACCGGACATGAGCCGTGGCGGGCGCAGAAGTTGTATTACAGCAGCATCGCCAAATGGGCAATCCAAATCGGGATTTGGCGGGCGCGGCTGATGGGCGTCAACCCGCGTGCGATGGGGCGCAACAAAGACATCGACATCCAAGCCATCCTCGACCACGTAGAACCCGTCCACGCCCGCGTAGACATCCGCGACTGGTTCGAGGCGTGGGATGCGGCGTCGGCCTGTCACGTCAGCCAACTGGCAGGGGGTTTTCGTATCGTCCCCAAGTGGGCGCGCCCGGTGCTGACCCCCTACCAACTGTTCACCCGCGTCTACCCCAAACCCAGTCGCGACAAAATTGAAGAAAACGACTTGTTTGAACGAGTCACAGCCGAGGCGTAATACTCTCATGACCGCCACCCCGAATCAGGTAGACCGCCTATTGGACGCCATAGACTTGCTCAACGCCGACAACCGCGAGTCGGCGCGAGGGTTATTGCGCGACCTGATTCGGGAAGACTCAAACTTTGAGGATGCGTGGTTGTGGATGAGCGTGGCCGTCGATACGATGGATCAGGCCGTGGTGTGCTTAGAGAACGCCCTGCGCGTCAACCCCAAGAACCCCCGCGCAGTCGAAGCACTGCTCCGACTGCGTGCCCCCGATATGGCGATTACCAAGCGCCGCGACTCGCTCAAAGAACTGCGCGACTTGACCACCGGGTTGTTTTGGATGTTCTTTTTCGGGACGCTATGCGCCTCGGTTGCGACCTATATGGCCGTCCTACAAGCGGCTCGCGGCGGTTAAGGGGTGACGCGCACCAGATTAAACACGCCCATGCCGTTGTCCGTCGTCCATGACATCTCATCACCTTCACAAGTGATGTCACCGATAGGCGACCACGG
>DAOTTP010000344.1:0-26095 GCA_034437835.1 Anaerolineae bacterium
CGGCGTCGGGTGTATTTGTGACTGGAGTCGTCATCAGGCATATTCTCACTTGTGTGCAACAGTGACTTCAATATACCGGAAAATACGCCGTTCGGCACTGGAGACAGTTAAACCTCGCCACGCCAACGTGATTCTTATGCGCTGGCGATATAATAATAATGTGTGTAATCTTTGATGAAACACGACAAAGGACGTATAAAATCATGGCTATATTTTCCACCAACAACTCACTGCCCGTGGAAGTTCGTAAAAAGTCGATTGACCTGTTGAATCAGGCATTGGCCGACCTAACCGACCTGTATTCACAGACCAAGCAAGCCCACTGGAACGTCCGGGGGATGAATTTCATCGCCCTGCATGAGCTATTTGACACGTTGGCCGCTGCTGTGATTGCCCATGTCGATACGGTTGCCGAACGCGCCACCGCGCTCGGTGGGACGGTCAACGGCACGGTGCGTATGGCGGCGGCGGCTTCGGAATTGCCGGAATTCCCCTCTGTCACCGAGGGAAGCGCCGTGGTTAAGGCGTTGGCGGAGCGCTATGCCATCGCGGGCGCGGGTGTTCGCGCTGGGATTGATGCCGCCAGCGACGATGCCGACACGGTAGACGTGTTCACTGAAGTCAGTCGTGACCTCGACAAGCAATTGTGGTTCCTAGAGGCGCACCTTCAGTAATGGAGTGATGAGTCCCAAGTCCCAAGTGATGAGAAAGACTCGCCCGCTGTATACCCACTTTCCCCGTTTCAACTCGAAACGGGGATTTTTTACGCGCCGTATCACTCAATCTGTCATAGGTTTACGCGCCCAAGCCACCCAATACCCGCGTTTGGGTAATTCCCCTTCAGGCGCAGGCGCGAGGTCTGCATAGAGGTTGATGCGTTCAAATTGCTGTGACAACGCCCACACATCTGACTCATCGGTGTAATGGTGAGGCAAAAAAGCATCGTCAAGCATGTCGGGGTTTGGGCGGTCATCAATAAAGGTATTGGGTTCGATTTCGGATAATGTCCCGTCGGCCACCTGTTGACGAACATTTTGGTAGGATTGGGTAGCCTTATGCAAGAAATCCACGAGGAGAAGCCCACCGGGCTTCAAAACGCGCCACATCTCGGCAAGGGTTTTCAAAATATTGTCAATACGATGATGACAGATGGTGGACGTCGAAAGTAGCGCATCAAAGGTATTGTCCTCCCACGGTAGGGCTGTCATATCCGCGACACGTCCATCGAATGGGATATGGCGCTCGGCACATACCTGCTGAGTGGTTCGCACCCCGTTGGGGGATACATCTGACCCCGACATCGCGAATCCGCGCCCGCCCAAGTACACCACATGCCGCCCGACCCCGCATCCGACATCCAGTACTGTGCTACTCGGCGGCAGCGTGTCCGCCCACGCCACCACCGACTCGTTTGGCGGCGAATTGGTCTTATAACGGGGCGGAAAAACACCCGCTTGAAATAATGCGTCCCATCCGACTGGATGTTCTGATGGAATATCATTCATAAGTCTATCCTTATCAGTGTTCATAAACCGATAAAATATATTGTACGTCTCCCTCTCTGCCACAATAGGTGAGACAACTTCACCTGAGAAATTTAGGGAAGAAATGACAGGCGAAGAAGAGGAGAATCACCCATGTACCCCAACCGTAAGACGAACCGCGGAGTCCAAGCCCAGCCAGCATCACCGCCAACCCAATCACCAAACGTCCGCGCATAGAATCCACCCGATATCAGGCGAGATTGCAATGGGAAAGCGAAATAGTTAAGAATTAATTGCGTCAATCCGGCCAACGTGGGTGGTTTTAACGCTACAAGCGCTATCGTGAACGCCTTTACAGCCGCGAGATGATGCCTTGGAAGAAATCGTCGTCGAGGAACATGCCTTTTTGCAACAGTAGCGCGACATCGCGCTCTAGGTCTTGGCGCTCTTTCACGGTCAATTCTTTGGCCGAGACGACGATGATGGGGATGTCGGTCAGGGCGGGGTCGGCTTTCATCTCACGGACGACGGCGAAACCATCCACATCCGGCATCATCAGGTCGGTGATGACCATATCAGGCTTCCATGCGCGGATGAGCGCCAATCCCGCCGCGCCGTTGTGCGCCAGCCGGATTTCGGTATCGTCGCGGGTCTGGAGGATGCGGTGCATCAGGCGGGCGGCCTCGACATTATCCTCAATCACCACCACGCGGCGGGCGCGCTTGCCCACGAAGTCAATCGCGTTGAGGAACTCGTCCTCATCCGGCATACTGGGCGATGATGGCGCATCAGCGAGGTCAACCTGTTTCTGCCACTGCTCACCGAGGATGGTCTTTTCGACGGGCAAGGTGTGACCAGAACAGTTGACGACCACGATATCATCCGGCTTGATGATGCGCTGACGCACCAGCTTGAATAATCCGGCGAACGTCACGCCAGTGGCCGGTTCGACGCTGATTCCGTCGTTGCGGGCGAGCGTGCGGATGGCTTGGAAGGCTTCCTCGTCGCTGGCGCTGACGAAATAGCCGCCGTTTTCCTGCACATAATCGTACAGCAATTCATACGCCCGCCCCGGAGCGCCAGTCGCGAGCGTGGCAATCACGGTCTGGGGATTCTCGTTGGGGGTGGCGACCCGCTGGCCGCGCATGAACGCATCGACCATCGGGGAGCAGCCGCTGGATTGAATCATGCCGAATTGCGGCAACCGGTCAACCAAACCAAGCGTCCGTAACTCGCGGAATCCTTTGCCCACCCCAATCGGCCCCATCCCACCGCTGACGCCTTGCAAAAACCAATCCGGCGAGCGCCACGGCGTCCGACTGTTGGGCGCACCCAGTTCCCATGTCAATTGTTCGGCGATTTCATAGGCCATCGTCTTCATGGCTTCGATGGCGGCCACCGATTTAATGCCTTTGTCGAGGAAAATTCCGCGTGACGCTGCAAACTGTTGCGCCAGCGTTTTGGTCTGGTCATACGTACCCGTCGTTTTGATGACCTCCGCGCCGTAAACCGCGACCTCGCGCAGTTTGTCGTTGGGGGCAAGCGCAGGGAAGAACGCCCACAGCTTAATCCCAGCGCGTGCGCCATAAGCGGCGTAGGCAATCGCCACGTTGCCGGTGCTGGCGACCACCACCTCATCGACGCCCATTTCTTTCAAGGCAGAAATGGCGACGGTGGCCTGACGGTCTTTGAAGCTGCCCGTCGGCCCTTGACGCTCATCTTTGATATACAGATTTTTCAGCCCTAATGCCGCAGCCAACGCCCGCGATTTAATCAGTGGGGTATGGCCTTCACCGAGACTGACGATATTTTCTGTATCGTAAATTGGCAAAACTTCGTGGTAGCGCCACAGGTGCGGACGGCGACTCCGTATTGTTTCCGGCCATTTCGAGGCCAACAGCCTATCGAGGTCATAACGCGCCTCGACGATGACCTCACCACACTTGGGACACGCGCCGGTGAACGTCCGCATCGGCTCGTGATGCCCACAATACGTACATTCCAGTGTGATGGTCTTATCGTTATCCATGACAGCCCTCGCGCTACCCAAATTTGCCAATATCGCATCCCACGCCCGATTATAGCGCGTCGGATGTCTGCCCAACCATAAGGTTGTGACATATTGGTTATAATTACAGTCGCGCTGACATCTGACCCTATTTGGCGGCCATCAGCAAGGTCTGTAACAGGACATTTGCGCCCAAAACCACATCGTTCCATTCGGTAAACTCAGCCGGGTTATGGCTGATACCGTTGACCGATGGGATGAAAATCATGCCGGTGGGGGTATATCCGGCCATAATCTGGGCGTCGTGACCGGCAAAACTGCTCAGCGGCATCGGGGCGGGGGTATTCAGGCGCGTGCAGGCCGACTCAATCGCGCTCATCATGCTGGGCGACATCTCAGCAGCCGGCATATGCTGAAGGACTTTGTTCTGCCATTCCAAATGAAAGCGGGCTGCAAAATTGCCCGCCATGGTCAACAGATATTGCTCCATCTGCGCGACAACCCTCTCGTCAGCGTGGCGTACCTCGCACAACATCATGGCTTTTGACGGGATGGTGTTGAATGTCCCCGGCTCGACCTGAAGGTTGCCGCAGTTGAAGATACCATCGGGGAAACGCTCGCGGATGGCGATATGCGCCTCGTTGATGAAGGCGACTGCGCCCTGTAAGGCGTCGCGGCGCATGTCAAACGCCGTCGTCCCAGAATGTCCAGCTTCACCCAGATAAGTGATGAGGTGGGTTGTCCGCCCGACAATCCCGCTGACCACCCCGACATGATTCCCCACCCGGTGCAACCGTCCGCCCTGCTCAATGTGCAGTTCAAGATAGCCCGCCACCTGTTCCGGCGGACGCATGGCTTGATACGTCTCGTGTAGGTCATTGACGATGATGCCGGTGCGGAACAACGCCGCCCGAAATGCGCCGATGGTCTCGGCGTCACGGTGGGCGGTCAGGTCGCCTAAGCGCCCGGTCAAGCCACGGCTACCCAACATCGACTGCCACGCGCCCTCTTGGTCGGTGAAGTTAATCACCTCCAGATTGACCGGCAACCGGATTCCGGCCTCTTTAATCGTCCGCAGACATTCTAGCCCCGCGCATATCCCAACCGAGCCGTCGAACGAGCCGGAGTTATGGGTGGTGTCGAGGTGCGACCCAATCAGGAATGAGGGTGACGAGGCGGTCTGGGTCATGACCAAAATGCCGCTGGTATTGCCGATGGCGTCATCGCGCAGCACGAGGCCAGCGTCTTCAACCTTATTGGCGAACCATGCGCGGGCTTCGAGGTCTTCATTGGACAGCGCCAGCCGCGTGACGCCACCCTCTGGGTTTGCGCCAATGGCGGCCAATTCTTCAAAGTCTGCCCGTAATCGTTCAGCGTTGATGCGTAGGTCAGCGAGGTTAGTCAAGATGGGGGAATCACACTTCAGCAAAAGGCGTTTTAGGTCAGGTCATTATATCCTCACCCCAATGATTGGGGAAGCGGGCAAAAATCATGGGATGACAATGGGCGGGTTGCGGTAAAATGAAGGTATATTATTGGGGAAATCCCCCAAAAGGAGACCAGATGCCTTTCGACCCCAACCTCGCCTATGTCTTATTCGTCACCGGATTGTGGGTTGCTGCGACGGCGGCCTATATCCCCGGCACTGGGATTATTGACATCATCGCCGCGGCCTCACTGATGATTGCCTTAGCACTATTGGCCTCGCTCCCAACCAACTTGGCTGGCGTGTTGCTGCTGGCGGTTGGCGTGGTCGGCTTCGCCCTCATCCCGTTCATCCGGCGGCGTCCGCTGTGGCTGGTCATCGCGGGCTTAGGCGCACAAATCATCGGCTCACTGCTGCTGTATAACGACGGGATTATGGTCTCGCCGCTGCTCATCGCCGTGGTGTTGGCTATCCCGCTGGCCTACCACACCCTATTACTGATGCCGATTATGCAGCGCCAGTTCGCCCGCCCATCCAATGCGATGGAGCGCGACGCGCACCTCGTCGGGATGACTGGGCGCGTCGTGCAATTGCTGAACCCAGTGGGGACGGTCTATGTCAACGGCGAAACATGGACGGCTGAAGGCCGCCGCAAACTCAAGGTCGGGATGCCGATTATCGTGGTCGCCCGTGAGGGGCTACGCCTAATTGTTGACCTCGACAAGGAAAAACGCGCCCAACTGCTTGCGATGGGCGAGGCTTCTGATGTCGATGACGACCCAATCGTCCCATAACCCAGCCGTAGCCCAGCGCGGCGCGTAAAATTGGGTTATCCTGTTTTTCAACTTTGAATGGCTTAAAAGGACATTCCATGGACAATTTTGGTATTGGGATTCTGATTGTACTGGGCTTAATCGTCCTGTTCGCAATCATTCGCACCTTTCGTATCGTGCCGGAATATGAGCGCTTGGTCATCCTCGCGCTGGGTAAATATGCTGGCACTCGTGGCCCCGGCGTCACCATCGTGCTGCCTTTCTTAGAGACGGCGGTGCGCGTTGATCTGCGCGAACGCTTCCTAGATATCCCGGCACAGACGGCCATCACCCTCGATAACGCCCCCATCGACATCGACTTCCTGATTTACTACCGCGTGGTTGACCCCAAGCGGGCGGTGCTGGAAATCTCTGATGTGGTGAGCGCCTCGCTGAACATGGCGACCACGATTTTGCGCGCCGTCATCGGCGACATCGAACTCGACTCCGTCCTCAGCCAGCGTGAGCGCATCAACACCATGCTCCGCAATAAGCTGGACGAAATCACCGAGCGTTGGGGGCTGAAAATCACCAACGTTGAAATCCGCGAAATCAAGCCGCCGCGTGAAGTCCAAGACGCGATGAACCGCCAGATGACCGCTGAGCGCGAACGCCGCGCCGTCGTCACCCGTGCCAGTGGCGAGCGCGAAGCTGCTATTGCTGAAGCCGAAGGTCAAAAGCAGGCCGGCATTCTGCGTTCCGAAGGCGAACGCCAATCGCAACTACTCCGCGCCGAAGGTTTCGCCCAATCACTACAAACCATTTTCAGCGCCGCGCACAACATCGACTCTAATACGATGATGCTGCAATATCTTGAGGCACTCAAGGTGATCGGTGCAAGCCCATCGACCAAGTTCGTCGTGCCGTTGGAACTGACCAGTCTGATGAAAGATTTTGCCAGCGGTCTGGGCAAGCTGGGCGGCGTCGGTGACGATGCTCCCAAGACCGGCCCCAACGCCCGCGAGTCGATTTCATCCGGCGCGCCCTCGCTGACCGATCCCAAGACCCCGCCAATCCTCCCGCCGACCACCAACGGCTAATATTGCTCACGCAGCAAAAACACCCCTATCTGACCATCAAATAGGGGTGTTTTGTTTCTATATCTGCGTAAAATCAGGCATATTTCCCTGTGAGGATTCTGCGACTGATGACAACGAAAATCATCCTAACCCGTCAAGCGATTGAGGCTCGCGCTGGAGAGCAAAGTTTTTCGCGGGGCGAAGCATATTATAAGCAAGGCGCAATCAGCAAAATAACTCAGCAAGGCGAGACTGTTGAGGCAATTTGTAAGGGGTCTAGTCGGTCACATTACCGCGTTTCGGCCACATTCAAAGACGGAAAGCTCGTCAAAACAACGTGCAATTGTGACTATGATTGGGGTGGAGATTGCAAGCATAGTATCGCACTGTTATTGGCCTTGCTCGACAAACCAGACAGTGTGAAAGAACTCCCCAGCATTACCAAATTATTAGCCAAGCGTAGCAAAGATGACTTAATCACGTTGATTGGGCAGATGGCCGAGCGCTACCCAGACCTTATGCCGCTCATTAAACTTCAGGGCGTTGATGAGGTCATAAGCGGTGGCGTAAAACTTGACCTGAAGGCCATGCGTAAGCAGTTAAAGAAAATTTTTGCGGCGTATGAGGTCGAAGACGACGACGATGATTATTATCACGATTACGATGAGGACGCGCCCCGTAAAAACGCCGTAGAAGCCAGCTTAGTTCCCGTAACAGATCTTGCGGTGCGGTTCAGCAAACGCGGGGATTGGCATAACGCCACGACTATTTATCAGACCATCCTTGAAACATTTGTCGAGTGGGTGAACAGTGAGTTTTTTGATGTAAATGGTTTAACCCAAGACCTCCAACAAGTGATTGGGTCGCTTGACGACTGCTTGAGCAAATCAGCCATCAAAACCGATGTCAAAGCGCGCCAAACTGCCCTCGAATCGCTAATAGGGTTGTTGTTATGGGACATTCACTATACTGAAATCGACACCAATTTAGAGATTGTCGCCACAATTACCAAACACACGCTGCGCGAGGATAGCGCCTTTGTCCGTCAGTTGATAGCAGCAGGGAGTCGCAAGCAAAAAACACAAGATAATTATGTGTGGCAGTCGGAAATAATTGAGGATTTGCTCGCGCATTTAGATGCGTTAGACGGGATTTCGCCTGAAATCACCTTAACTCGACTCAGAGAGAAGGCATTATATGGCTTGCTGATTGAAAAATTATTGGCGTTAGGGCGATTTGACGAAGCATCGAACCTGTTCCAAAACCATGTGACAGATATGTTTGAGCAAACCCGTAGCTTAACCGATTTCGTAGATAACGGTCATGTCGCCTATGCTGAGGACATGGCCGAAAGTTTGGAGCAAACCCATCCCAATCCATCACTATCTGCATGGTTGTTGCGTCATTATCAAAAAACCGACAACAAGCCTAAGCTCCTAACGCAAGAGTGGAAGATTTTTGAGCTAACCCCTTCTGAGCATGGGTATCATAAACTCAAAACCTTAGCACAAGCGATTGGTACATGGGAAAGGGTATACGAGCAAATAATTAAAACGGTCAGTACAAAACCAAACAATAACCTCCTCATGCGAATTTATCTGATTGAAAGAGATTGGGATGCGGCATGGGGGATGGTTGCGTCGATTCCAAGCAGATCTAAGCCCTCTGAGGCTTGGGGGTATCGTCCGAGGCTACCGGAGTTTGATTTAGTGGTCGCCGAGGCGTCGTATCTGTTCCGCCCACAACGCGCAATTCCAGTTTTACGCAATTATGTTTATGACTATATTGAACAGCGCAACCGCCCAGCCTATGTTGAGGCCGTGCGCCTAATATCCAAACTCAGAGACATATACGACCAAGAAGATGACATCGAAACATGGGGAAAATTGATTGACGACCTCCGCAAGACCTATAAAACCTTACGCGCACTCCATGACGAACTAAACAAAGCCGGATTTTAACCCGACCCAAGCAAGAATTTGACCGCTTGACAGGTTTTCAAAACGCCCTATACTTTACTATATGGTTAATTAACTGATTGGTTAAAAAAGGTGTCGCAAGCAGAAGATCGTCTCAGCCTCATCTTCGCGGCATTGGCCGACCCGACCCGCCGTGCGATCCTTGCCCGCTTGACACAAGGCGAGGCGACAGTCAAACAGCTTGCCGAGCCGTTCAATATCAGCCCGCCCGCCGTGACCAAACATCTCAAAGTGTTGCAGCGCGCAGGATTGATCACTCAAGGACGCGAAGCACAATGGAGACCGTGCCGGTTAGAGGTGGCTCCACTTAGGGAGGTAAACGACTGGTTGGATCGCTATCGCCGCTTTTGGGACGAGAGCCTTGACCGACTGGAAATCTACCTCAAACAACTTCAGCAAGACAATCTCGACAAAAACCAAGCTACAGACACACAGCAAACAGGAGAATAATCCCCTATGTATACCACAACCAATACCCGTACTGACCGTGAAACCCGTCAATTCATCGTTGAGCGCGTATTCCCGGCTCCACGGGCGCTGGTTTTCGCTGCATTCACCCAAGCCAAGCACCTCATTCACTGGTGGGGGCCAAAGGGTTGGAATCTCACAGCGTGTAATATGGATTTCCGCGTCGGCGGGATTTGGCATTACTGCATGACCGGGCCCAACGGCGAAGAATCATGGGGTAAGGCGGTTTATGAGACCATCAACGAGCCGGAAAATTTCACATATATGGATTATTTCTCGGACGCCGCTGGCAACATCGCTGAGGGGATGCCGGGGATGAACATCCGCATGGAGTTCATCGAATTACCGGACGGCAAGACTCAAATCCTCTCCAGTACGCAATTTGACTCGGTGGAGGACATCGAAAAGGTTCTAACGATGGGCATGGTCGAAGGTCTGACCGAGACGTGGGATCGCCTTGAGGATTACGTCGGGTCGGAGACGATACAACAGCCCACCGTCACCATCAGCCGCCTGTTGGACGCACCCCGCCCGTTGGTTTAGGACGCCCATAACGACCCCAAGCATATCGTTCACTGGTATAGCGCCGGTGACGGTTGGACGACCCCGTTTGCTGAGGTTGACTTGCGTCCGGGCGGTGTGTTCCGCATCGGTTTCGGCTCACCAGACGGCAAGAACGATTTCGTGTTTGAAGGCGTTTATGATGAAGTGGTCGCGCCGGAACGAATCGTACAAAGCCTCGGCGATGCCCGCAAAGTCACGACGACATTCACCGAGGTGGATGGCAAGACGCTGGTCACGATTGAGTTGATGGTCGAATCGGAAAATAGCGCCGAACAACAGCGTCATGGTTGGTCAGCGATTTTGGAAAATTTCGCCAAGCACGTCGCAACACTGTAATTTCAACCCTCGTCTATATGAGGTTAACCCATACAGGCGAGGACAACGCCCGCGTTGTCCCTACGAACATCCGGTTTTTCGTAGGGACACGGCCTGCCGTATCCGTTGTTCGAGCCTCCAACGGTTCGCCACAATCCCGCCGCAACAATTATTCGCCCATTTTGGCGACGATTCCGGCGATGCGCCGGTCACGGGTTTCTTGGGCTTTGGCTTCCTCGACTTGACGGACAAACTCTTTGCGCTTGGATGTGGCTAATTTCTCGAAGGCTTCTAGTGCGCCGGGTTTTCCTGAGAGGGCGGCTGCCAAATCCTCTGGGATTGTAATGATGCGGGGTTCTGAATCCAGTTCTAGCATGACCTCTACCGCGTCGCCCGCGCCCAAACCAGATGCGCTCCGGTGGTCGGAATTGAACGGGATGAGGAACGACTCGCCATAAACGCCGACGGTAGTGCGGTAGGTATACGTTCCGTTCAGAGTGATAACCAACGCGGGTCGTTTCTGAGTCCCTAGCGCGGCAATCGCATCAGGAGGGACAGAGATGCCTGTGGCGTTCTTCCCCTCAGCTTGAAAAATTTTCGTTTTGAATGTCACGCTCATCAGATGCAATCCTTTTCGAGAAAACTTATGTTCTATTCAAAGAGTAGGAAATTTACGCCCAAGAGTCAAGCGTGCTATAATCGCCTAAATTTCCCGTCAGATGTTGAGAATTTGGGCGCGTATGTTCGACCTCGGAATCGTTATTGTCAGCTATAACACCCGTGACCTCTTGCGTCGTTGCTTGCAAACTGTCTACGCCAACACCGGCGTGACGTTTCAGGTCGTGGTGGTCGATAACGCCTCAAAAGACGGCAGCGCCGACATGGTGCTACGAGAATTCCCCCAAGCCCACCTCATCGCAAGCGATAAAAACAACGGCTATTCGATTGCCAATAATATGGGTCTGCGTTGGATGGGCTACTCTGAGCGCGGCGTGACCGATTCCGCCCCGCGCTATTCGGTATTACTCAACCCCGATACGGAAGTCCCGCCCGATGCGCTGTGTATCATCACCGCGCAGATGGACGCCAACCCCAACATCGGAATCGCTGGCCCCAAACTGGTGATGGCAAACGGTCAGATAGACAAGGCCTGTCGTCGCAGCTTCCCGACGCCATGGGTCTCATTCACCCATTTCAGCAAATTAGGGAAATTGTTCCCCAACAGCCCGACATTTGCCCGCTATAACTTGACTTTTCGTAACCCCGATGAAGCCTACGAGGTCGATTCGGTGGTCGGGGCGTATATGCAACTGAGCAAAGCGGCCATCGCAGCCACCGGCCTACTTGATGAGACTTTCTTCATGTATGGCGAGGACATCGACTGGTGCTATCGGGTCAAACAGGCGGGGTTTTCGGTGATGTATCTGCCACAGGCCACTGTCTTGCACCTTAAGAGCGTGGTGGGTAAACTTAGCCCCAAAGCCCGCTTCGAGTTCTACCGCGCCATGCTGATTTTCTACCGCAAGCACTACCGCAAAAACACGCCGTTGCCGGTGCATTGGTTGGTGCTGGCCGGGTTGATGGTCAAAGGCGGGCCGGCGCTACTCCCTGAGATGCGTCACCCGTCCGACTTCAAAGCGGCGCAGGTTTCCGGCTGAAAGGCGGCCTACTGAATCATGTCCACGCCCCCAAAACCCGCCAAACTCTCGACCCAAGAGGCGTCCAAAGTCGTCAATTCGGTACGCGCTAATCGACTCAAGACCGTCTTAAATATCATCCTACTGTTGCTTGACGTGAGCATGTTGGCGCTGGCATTCTTGCTGGGGTATGAACTGCGACGCGCCCAATTCGTGGCCGACAGCACGCTCTACCCGTCATTTGACCGCTACGTCCTGCTGATGCTCCTCAATATCGTGATCATCATCACCATGATGTACGCCAGCCGGTTATATCATGCCAGCCGCAGCTTCAGTCGTTTTGACCACGCCCGCCAAGTGTTGGGCAACGTCACGTTGGGGTCAGTCTTGGTCAGCGGAATCCACGACTTGCTATTCAAAGGCTCGTCATGGGATGTCGATTATCCGCGCACGATGTTCTTTTATGTCTGGATTTTCTCTACCCTGTTCGTCATCTTGGGGCGCGAGATTCACCGCGCCTTGCTACGCGCCGCCCGCATCCGCAAAATCGCCGCTGATAACCTGTTAATCGTCGGGAGCAGCAAAGTGGCGGAAGATTTGCTGACCGCCATCAAGAATCGCCCTGACCTCGGTTATAACGTGGTCGGCGTGGTTGATAGGCAAGCCAACCCCCGCGAGAGGGTTAAAGATGTCGAGTTTTTGGGCGAGTACCACCAACTGCCGGAGATCATTGACCGCTACCAGATTGAACAAGTGATTATCGCGCTACCAGATGACCGCCGGGTTGACTTGCCAGACATCGTGGCGCTTTGCCAGCGCGGGCGGGTAGACATCAAGGTGCTGCCGGACGTATTCGCATATATGGCCGGGGATATGAACGTAGACGACCTCGGCGGGACGCCGTTGCTGACCGTGCGCGATATTTCGCTACGCGGCTGGAAACTCAGCGCCAAGCGTGCAATGGATATTTTCGGCGCAACCGGCGGCCTGATTTTCCTCAGCCCGTTCATGCTGCTCACCGCATTCATCATCCGCATGGACTCACACGGGCCGGTGTTTTATACCCAAGAGCGCATGGGATTGGACGGACGCCCCTTCCCGATGATTAAGTTCAGGTCAATGCGGACGGACGCCGAAAAGCAGAACACCCCCGGTTGGACGATTAAAGGCGACCCGCGTGTGACCCGCGTCGGGATGGTGATTCGCAAGCTGAATTGGGACGAAATCCCTCAACTCATCAATATCTTGCTCGGCCACATGTCGCTGGTTGGGCCGCGCCCAGAGCGCCCGCAATATGTCAAAGAATTTCGCCAGCAAATCCCGCGCTATATGGAGCGCCACCGCGAGAAGGCTGGCCTGACCGGTTGGGCGCAAGTCAACGGCCTGCGCGGGGATACCTCCATCAGCGAACGCACACGCTATGATTTGTGGTATGTCGAAAACTGGTCGATTTGGCTGGATGTCAAAATCATCATCCGCACGGCATGGCAGACCATCACCCGCACCAGCCCCAACGCTTATTGAGTGATGAGTCATGAGAGGGACACGGCACTGCCGTGTCCGTTTCGTTTTGGACGCAAACCCACGCCGTAAGGATGACTCCATGCCTGATGATTCCCTGAACGACCTCACCCGCCTGATGCTCGAATTTGTCGAGTCAAAAGGGTGGACGCAACCGGACTCGCCGCACCCGCAGACGCCTAAAAATATCGCGCTGTCGCTGGTGTTAGAGGCGTCTGAGGTGCTGGAACATTTCCAATGGGACGATCAGACCTCAGACCGCGAGGCGCTGGCCGGGGAATTGGCCGATGTTTTACTCTACCTGATGCAGCTTGCCCATTTGCACGACATTGACCTGAGCGCCGCCGTCCGCGCCAAACTGACGCGCAATCAGAAGCGCGAATGGTGAGGGGTTTTACCCGCCCTTGCGCCGCGATTTGATGCGATTTTGTACCCACGCATCGCCCGCCCACGCCCGCAACAGCCCTTCTAATGTTTCAAACGCGACATCCGCCCAGACATTCCCCGTCGCCATTTCCTCTGGGGTCGCCACGCCACTCAGAAGTAGCGCGGTTTTCATCCCAGCGGCTTGTGCGCCGTTGATATCGGTGTCTAGCCTGTCCCCGACCATCAGGGTTTTATCGGCGGGCGTGCCGGTGACGCGCAGGGCGGCCTCAAACATCGGCAGGCCGGGTTTGCCAATCACCGTAGGCGCGACTCCCGTGGCCGTCTCCAACATCGCCAGAATACTGCCCGCGCCGGGGATGAGTCCGTCGGTGCTGGGGAAGGTCTTATCGCCGTTCGTGCCGATAAATTCCGCCCCGCCCCGGATGAGCAGCGCGGCACGCTTGAGCTTGGCATAGGTGAACTCAAAGTCGATACCGGCGACCACCAAATCCGCTGCGCCGTCCTCGCCAATCACATCGAATCCGGCATCGGTTAACGCATCGCGGATACCATCCATCCCGACCACATACACCCGCGTCCCGGCGGGATAATGGGCGCTGAGGTGCGAGGCGGTAGCGATGGCGCTGGTCAAGATGCGCTCTGGCGGCACGCCCATCACGCCCATCTTGGCGAGTTTAGCGACATATTGGGCTTGAGTCTTGCCGCTGTTGTTGGTCAACAGCGCGTAGGGGATGTGCTTTTCGTCAAACCACGCGAACGCATCATGGAATCCCGGCAGCGGCTCATCGCCGCGCCACAATACGCCGTCCATATCGAGGACGACGCCCGAAATTTGATTGAATTTCATATCAAACCTTTCTAGCCGGTTTTGTTGCAAACGGACATGGCATTGCCATGTCCCTACGAATTAATCTGTCTGTGTAGGGACACGGCACCGACGTGTCCGCCTTGTAAATTACACCAAAGACACGCTGAACATCGGCGTATCATAGCCATTGCGCTCGAATCCGTAAGCCCGATATAACATTTGTGAGCGCGTATTGCTGGCCTGTGTATTGACCGTCACGACCTCGACCTGACGGCGCAAAAATGCCGCAATCACCTCACGCATCAGCGCCGCGCCAATCTGCCGCCCCTGATGCCCCGGCATGACGGCCAGCCGCGCCAGATGCCCAGTAGAGCCGTGCCGTGAACTGATTTGATAGCCGACGATTTGCTCGTCTAATCGGACGATGGTACAGGTCGTGCAGTTGCGGTATGCCCGTCGGATGTCTGGGTAATTCATCTGATAGGGGGGGATGAAGGCCGATTGGTCAATCACGGCCATCGCCGCCACATCATTGATAGACCCCGGTTCCAATATCACATCGGTCACGGGCGCGGGTTGCAACGGCGTACTGCTCCCCCGCCGCATCGAAATCAACGTCTCGGTGTGCGCCATGCCCAATCGGGCGGTATGCGCTTCAATCCACGGCTCTAATGCCAGCAACCAGCACCCCACCGCGCCCGCCTGATGCAGGCTCGCCCGCACCGAATTCCATAACGCGGTCACAACCTCGGCTTCTGGCGTCCCCTCCGCGATGCACAGAATCCGCACCCACGACATGGCATTGAACGGGGTATTGACCGCCATCACCCCGGCCAGATGACCGCTACGCCACGCCAGCCGGGTGATTCCGCCCATACTGTCTAGCCATTCTTCGGCCTCGTACCAATCAAAATGGGTATGGCGCAAATAGGTATATTGAATCAACTCTAACACCTGTGACCGGTAACGCCGTTCATAGGGGATGACGGTCAGGGCGGCGGTAGTGACCATACGTGACCCTTATCTCCGGCGTCCGCGCATCACATACGGCGGCACTGTGAGTTCATAGCGCACACAAAGGCGCGGGTCGAGTAACCGCACCTGAAGCCGTTCGCTGACTCGTTCAAAATCACTCAGGGTAAAGACCGTCGGCTTGCGGGTGACATAACGATAGTCAATCAGTTGGAATAATTTCTCACGCGCCCAATCGCTCGTGCCACCGACATTGAGGTCATCCAGCACCAGCAAGCCGATATTCTTGACCTGATTAAAGCGCTGGTCAAAGGTCGAGGCCGACGACGGGTTGAAGGTCGTCCGCAAGTCATCCATCAAATCAGCCACGGTGATGAAAAAGACTTCCGTGCCGCGCTCTTGCCGTGCATGGGCGATAGCCGCCGCGAGGTGCGTTTTGCCCACGCCAGATTTGCCCGCGAGGATGAACCATTTGTCGCGTACATTATCGGCATAGTTGCGGGCGGCCTGCGCGACATTGGCGATATTCTGGCGCTCCTCTTGATTGAGGTGCGTGTTTAGGTCGAAATTACCAAACGTGTAATCGCGGTAAGTCGCCAGCGCTGATGACAAGTGTCCGCGCACATTTTCGCTCATCGAACGATAATCGGGGGCGGAAATCACGGCGCGGGCGGTGCGGTCTACGTCTTGCATCCGGCTCTTGAGGCGCGGGTCGAGTCGCTCTAGTTCGGCATTGGTCGTGATGACGGTTGGTAGCCGTTGGGTGTAGCGATGGTTGAGCAGTTGGAACAGTTTTTCTTTCGCCCACGGCGACGGATTCTCCACGCCGAGGTCGTCCAAAATCAGCAACGGAACCCCTTTGAGGCGCTCAAACGTGTCATCGTAGCCGTGTTCGGTGTCGCCATAACTCCCGCGCAGATGGTCGAGCAGATCCGGCGAAGTGACGAATAGGACTTCTTCACCGTGCGCGATGCGGGCGTTACCGATAGCGGCGGCGAGGTGAGTTTTGCCGCATCCATAGCCGCCCTCTAACAATAGCCAGCCTTGAGGGGTTTCTGCGAAGCGTTGCGCGGCGTTGAGGGCGTTCCGCAGTGACGCTTGTTCTAGCGGGGTATGGGATGTGCTATCGATATGGAAATCGTCTAGGGTTTTCTCCGCCAACGCGCCGAGATTACTCAGGCGGCGCAAACGATCTTGGCGTTCGGTGTCTTGTTCCACCGGCTGATTGGGGCAGCGGAACATCTTGCCAAAATGGGGGTGATCCATCGGCACGTCATAGCGCACCATGCCCAAGCCTTCGCAAATGGCGTCTGCTGCCCCGCACCGCTGACAGATTTTATTCATATCCGACTCACCGCTCGAAGAAGTCGGCGTATTTGCCGGAGGTAGATTTTTCATCCGCCGCAAGATGTCGCCCGGTGTCTGCATCGCGCTTGCCATCCTTTCTCCAACCGCGCAATATGCCCTTAATATACGACAGGCTGCGCTTATTCTGTTCCATCGCTACCGCGATGGCCTTTCCCACCCACGGCTCGCCATAATCGACCACGAGGTCGCGGAGAGCGTCCCCGATTAGGCCGGTGAGGGGGCCGATATTTTCTTCATACACTTTATAAACCGATGGGCGCGGCGGTAATACGTCTAGCCGCCCGCTGGCGTCAATCCGGGCGGCGAATCCGCCGGGGATAGATAGCGCGGCATCGGCTTCCGGCGTGGCGTAGAGGTAAATTTGCTCTATTCCGGCTGGGGTATTGAGGTCAACCTTGCGTAACGTCTGACGTAACACGGCGCAATCCAGTCCGTCATCAATCGCGTCCTCGTCTAGCCCGTGGACATCGCTATTCAGGCCGTCGAAATCGGCGCGGCGTAGCCAATACAAGCCATCTGGGGCGTCACGCTGTTCAAACGCCCATAGGCAAAACAGCGTCACCTTAAGTTCATTGACATTATCGATTCGCGCCATCAGGCCGTGAAACAACTCATCCAACATGGTCGGTTATCTGTCCTCGTTGAGGCTGATGCGCCGGACTGCGCCGTCCATGAATTTGGTCAGCGAGCCGTCAAAGTAAAGGGAAATGGTATCGGTACGGCCATTGCGATGCTTGGCGACGATGACATCGGCGGAATTGGGGAACTCAGTGGCTTGGTTATACACGACATCGCGGTACAAGAACATCACCACGTCGGCATCTTGCTCAATCGAGTTATGGACGACCATATTTTCCGCGACAAAGTTATGATTCACCGGCACGGTCATGTCATATACGGGTTCTGTGCCGTCCGGCAAGATGTCGATGATTTCATCCCAGTAGATGTCGCTACGCGCTAATGCCGCGATATGGGAACTATTGACCACAACAGAAAGGCGTTCAGCACGCGCACGACTCAGATTTTGTTTATATAGTGTAGTCCCAGCATACGCTGTACCCATCCCACTATACATTTGGCGCGTCGTAATTTGATTGGCTTTCATTGCCGGAACAGCCCACAAAGACCAAATGGTAAAAGGGATGATGTCCCGGTTGGTATTAGCTGTGGTTGTCTCTGTGTATAAGCGCACCGCTTCAAGATGTGTAGATTTGTATTGCCCCACCGCGCCAACACGGTTAACAAATAATGCTAAATCATCTTTGCCGGAGACAATCACATGATGCTGCGGGCGTCCTTTGTTGCCTTGCGATACAATCTTCAATCGTGCATTGATACCTAATTGGAGTAGGAGGGTCTGAACACCCCATGCTAATTCTGGGCTGCTGCTCGCGTAATAAACGGCGGGATGGGCTGAGTCGGCTTTGATACATCCATCCGTTGCCCATAAATGACGCAGAAAACGTCCAATTGCCTGTGAAGATTGAGAGAACACAATATCCGGGATTCGTTTTTGATGAGAACGAAGGCCAAAAACACCCATCTTCTCTAACCAATCACGAATAGGGTTATGTACCCCGTGAGTTAGGCGTCTAGCTGAAGCCAAGAATACTTGATACCAAGAATGTCCCGTTTCTTGATGAATGCGCGGCACAATAGCATCCCCAAAACATTCTGTTGCAAGTTTTACCACGATTTCGGCAAGGTCAATTTCACGGGTCGTGTATTGAATGGAATGACGTGGCAGAGTGCATCCATCCCCAATCAGATGACCAAGCAATGCTAATTCCGGTTGAGAAATGGTTTCCGAAACAGCATGGTCTAGGATTCTGGGAAGTGCCAGCCGTTCGCCTGATTCCAATTCATCCAGACGTTTCCAGCCGTCGATGGTCAAGAATTTATGGTTGGCCGTCGCCCGAATCGCCCGACCCAAGCGCGTCTGCATCCGATAGACCGGCTGTGTGCCGGTGCTGAACGCCGCGCTGACCTCGGATGATTCCAATTTCCATGTCTCGGTATTCAAACTGGTGATGCGGAATCCGCTACGCCCGACCAATTCCTGAATCGGGATGAATCGCCCCTCATCCGGCAAATGCACCCGCGAGTCGCCAGTTAAACACCCGCTCTCGCGTAGGTCGCTGAGTTGTGGGCGCTTGTCTTGACGGCTTTCAACGGCGCGGGAGAGTTGCGCCGCGCTGAACACCGGCACGTTTAGCTCACGAGCCAATTCCTTCAAAGACCGGCTGATATACCCAATTTCTTGCACGCGATTGTTCTGGAAGGCCGCGCCACCGTTCATCAATTGCAAATAGTCCACAATCACGAGGTCGAGTCCAAACTCGTGCTGCAACCGGCGCGTTTTCGTCCGCAATTGAATCGGATTCAACCCCGGCGTATCGTCAATATAAATCGGGAAGTCGCTGATACGCCCCGCCGCCTCGACAAAACGGTTGTACTCCGCCGCATTGAGGTCGCCGCGCCGCAACTTCTCGCTACTGATGGCCGTCTCCATCGCAATCATGCGCTGCACAATCTCCTCAGCGCCCATTTCCATCGTGAAAATGGCGACGGATTGATTCTGACGCGCCGCATTGACCGCAGCAGACAGCAAAAATGAGGTCTTGCCCATGCCCGGACGACCCGCGAAAATCATCAGCGCTTGGCGTTGGAATCCGCCCAAGAGCGAGTCGAGGTCGCGGAATCCGCTGGGGACGCCATAGCTACTGCCGGGGTTTTGAATCAGCGAGTCGATCCGGTCAAAATACGTCCCCACTGCGTCGCGCATGGTCTGGAAGTCACGCTTCATCTGCCGTTCGGTCACGCCGAACAAAGTGGTTTCCGACTTCGAGATGACCATTTCGAGGTCGATTTGCTCATCCCGCGCCAACGCCTTCATCTCATCAGCGGCACGCATCAGGCGACGCCGCACCGACGCCCGCTCGACAATCTGGCCGTAGAACTCGGCATGGACGCTGGACGGCGTGCTGTTCAGCAACTGAGTCAGGTAGCCCATCCCGCCAATCGCTTCTAAGTGATGGGCGGCGTCTAATTCTTCGGCGGCGGTCAGCACATCAATCGGCATCTTGCGATTCGACAGATTCTGCATGGCCGTCCAGACGTGCTGGTGCTTCAATAAAAAGAAGTCATCGGCTTGCAGAAACGATGAAATGGCGAGGAAAGCTTCTGGATTCACCAACACAGCACCCAGCAACGCCATCTCGGACTCGATGCTGGCTGGGCTACTATTCAGGTCTAACGGGCTTTGGTTGGTCATAAACGCCTAATAATGAGTCGTGAGTCCGAAGTGATGTGTGATGAGATGGATATCCATAGTATACCAATGGAGAAACCGAAATAAATCTAAACGATTATGTGGGTGTGTTTTATGCTAAAAACCCGATCAAAAATCGTTTGGATTTTAAATCATCCCTCCACAAGTTAAGCATTGGGTTTCGGTTGCGCCACAGGCCAAAGGCCGTATGGTGGGGACAGGATCAATCCTGTCCGTTTGGGCGTCCAACGAGGCAAATTAATGATGTGTACGGGATAAAAAACGAGTGATGAGCGATGCTTTGAGGAGCCTGCTCATCACTCATCACTGAAGCCTCATCACTGCGCTACTTGTCGTCGTCGTTACCCGCGAGGTCATCGAGGTCGAGCGAATCGAGGAAATCCGCAAACGCGCTCAGGCGCTTGCTATCCACCGGCCCATCGCTAATTTCTTCATCTGGCGAGAGCGCGTCGTATTCTTGTTCTTCCTCTACGTCGGATTCCGGGCGGATACCGGCGCGGTCTAAGACCGTCTCAGCGACATAAATGGGGACTTTGGCGCGGACGGCGATGGCGATGGCGTCACTGGGGCGGCAATCGACCTCGGTGCGCGTGCCGTCGCTGGTGTCCAGCACCAAGCGGGCATAATACACATCATCGCGTAGGTCATTGACCATCACATACATCAGGCGTGCGCCCAATTCCGTGATGAGCGACTTCATCAGGTCGTGCGTCAGCGGGCGGCGCTGCGCGACATCTTGCAACTCAAAGGTGATGGCGTCGGCCTCAAATGGCCCGATAAAAATCGCCAAGTAGCGGTCAGATGTGCTGTCTTTGAGAACGACAATCCGCTGCTGCGTCGTCAGACTCACGCGCAAGCTGTCGATAGTAACTTCGATCATACGTTATGAACCTCAGACGCGATTCCACATGAAAACGTGTTTGATACCAGTCGCACGCTTTCCCAATTCATCTATTATACCTATGGATTGTACGCCGCAACAATAAACGCCGCATAAGCGCTTTAATGGTTTTCACTTCACGGATAGGATACGGCTGACAATCGCCCGATTCTTGCGTGGTAGATCGCGCCGTGTTGTCCCTAACTAGGGAGGTTATGTCCCATGATGCCCTCCAAATTACGCAGTTGGGCGCTAGGCGGGGTAATCCCTAGCACGAAGTTTCGTAAAGCGCACACGACGGGGTTGGATTGGGTCATGGCCTGACCAATTCGGCGGGACAACATCAAAACCTTATTGGCACGCGCCAATCGCTGAGTCTGATAGGTTCGCAAACCGGCCTCAATACTTGAGCTATCGCGCAGACATCTCCCCAATACCAGCCCATCCTCAATCGCCTGACATCCGCCCTGTCCCATATTCGGAGTCATCGCGTGGGCAGAATCCCCCAGTAAAGTCGCTCGTCCGCGCACCCACTCACTCAACGGCGCGATGTCGTAAATGTCGTTTTGCAAGATTTGCTCGGCGGGCGTGGCGCGGATAATGTCTGGGATGGGGTCATACCAGTCACTGAACAAGGTGAGCAGAGATGTTTGGCGTTCGACGGCTGGGGTGATTTGATTGGCGGGCTGATTCTGGGTGGCGAACCAATACACGCGCCCGTCGCTCGATGGCCGCGAGGCCGAATCGCGTGCCGCGCCCTAATGTCTCGCCCCAATGCCCGCCGACGCGCTGATGGTCAAACGCTGCAACGCCGCGCCACGCGGTATATCCCGCATAAATGGGCTGGCTGGTCGGAAACCATGTCTGGCGCAGCACCGAATGAATCCCATCGGCGCAAACCAGTATATCGGCCTCATCGTGTGTGCCATCTTCAAACGAAACGTGTACCCGTCCGTCTTGTTCGCTGTATCCAGTAAAACGTTTGCCCAGCTTAATCGCCCTGATGAGTTTCTCTTGGAGGATTTGAGTCAAATCGGCGCGATGAATGATGACCGTGGGTGCGCCGAAACGCGCTTCCATCGCACGGACATCGTTCTTTGCCAGCGTTTTACCGGACGGTGTGTGCAATCCGCCCTGCCCAACCGCCGCTAACTGCGGGCCGCGCTCATAGAGGGTCACGGCAAAACCGGTCTGCTCCAATGCCAAACCCGCACTCAGCCCGCCGATTCCCGCGCCAATCACAATCGCTTTTTTCATGTTTATCCTCCGAGAGCATCTCGAAAAACTCTATTATGCTACTGAGACATGTTCTGTATAGAGAACAATTGGTTATAATTAAAATATCCCACATCTATAACATTACAGGGAGAACTAACTATGACTATGACCGAAGAATTGCTCGAACACTTCAGCAAACTTGACGTAACTCAGCAGCGTCACATCTTAGATGTTGTCCGCACGGCCACCCAAACATCTAATGTTAGGGGGGAATCCGGTCAAAGTATTTTGCAGTCAGCAAGGCTTTTTGACGCGCAATCTTTAGATGAGATGGAAACAGCCATCAATCAGGGTTGCGAGGGCATCGACTGGCATGACTGGGCTTAAGGTTTTGCTTGATACCAATGCAATTATCGCCTTGCAACGGGATAATTTAGATCTCAAAAAATTACTCAGCACCGTCACAGATGTGTTTATCCCCTTAATTGCCGTAGGTGAACTATACTTTGGCGCACATAAATCACAACGTGTAGCAGAAAATCGACAACAAGTTACAGATTTTATGGTTAATCGGGTCGTGCTAAATCCCGATACCGACACGGCCAATCTCTATGGAGAGATAAAACAAAGACACGGGACAAAAGGCCGTCCGATACCCGAAAATGACATTTGGATTGCGGCACTTACAATCCAATACGGTCTAACGTTAATAACGAATGACGCACACTTTGAGGAAATTGATACGCTGACCTCTCAAGGCTGGAAGTGAGATTAAGGTCGGTAATCCTCGCAGATGACGACATACGGCACGCCCGCGCAGCGAGTCAAAACCAGCGTGCGTGAAAGCGTCCCTTTCAGCTTCAAACCCGCAATCAGTTCCTCTGGAGTCATGGCGTGGCCGCGCTTCTTGACCGTCACCGTCCCGACGCCGCGCTCCGACAAATACGCCCGTAATTTCTTGAGATTGAACGGCATCGACTCCAAAATGCGCCACGAACGCGCCCACGGCGTCTCAATCCGTGATTCTGAGGTCGAGTAGGCGATGGTGTCGTCAATCTGATGTGCGCCCCATGCTATCGCCGCGTGCTGCACCAACCCCGCCCGAATCAGCGCCGAATCCGGCTCAATCAACCAACCAGACGGCGCGGCTACGGTTGGCAGGTCAGTCAAGGCGTGCCAATCCCAGATGTGAGTTTCCCCGCCCGTGAATAAGACCGCCCGTGTCGTCTGAGTCGATTCTGATGGGAGCAGCACCGCCTCTTTCAAATCGCCGTCCACCGACAGAAATTCCAGCCGTCCGCCATAATCGCGCACATCGTCTATCGCAATGCCGGGAGAGAGCTTGACCATCACCTGACGGGCGTTCGTCCACCGTTTTAGCGTAGACAACGGCGGCAAATACGACTCAGCGCGATGGATTCGGCGTCCCTGTGAATCGCGGCGGGCGGGGTCGAAAAACGCCCAGTCGCATGATTCCGGTAGCCCAGCCGTGATGTCATAGACACTGAATCGGGCGCGGTCAGGCACGCCCAGCGAGGAGGCGTTGTATTCCGCAATCGCCACGCGCTCAACGTCGAGGTCTAAACCCAATACCTCACAGCCCACTTGGGCATAGGTCAACGAGTCCGCCCCGATTCCGCAACCAGCGTCAATCACTTTCCCGCTGAGACTATTTGCACGCCAGTGGCGGGTACGCGAATCGCTGGCTTGTTCTAGCGCGTCACGGGTGAAGAACATCACCGCCGCATCTGAGCCAAATTTACCTTCGGCGGCGCGGCGTAAGCGTGCCTGTTCCATCGCGGCTGCGGCATGGGCGAGCGGGTAGCTTTTCCGCAAGCCGGACATCACCGCCAACGTGCGGGAATCGCTCAGGTCTTGCGTGGCGAGGTCGGCCAATAGGCGCGACCCCGCCGGAGAGGTCAGGAAGGCGAGGGCATCTGGGGTCAATTGCGGGCGGTCAGCTTGCGGAGCATGTCAAACCAGAACGGCGCGCCCTGTGCGGCGGCAATCGCAGACGCAATCAGCCCAATCAGCTTACCAATCACCAGCGAAAACCAATTGGGGTTGGTCAGCGTGAAAAAATTCCGCAGATTGTTGGGGCTTTCGCAAATGCGCTGCGTGTTAGTGTCATCAAGCGTGCAATCGACCTCGATCCATGACCAGCCAATCGGGACGCTCAAGGTCAAGAGTTGATTGACCGTGGCGCGGGCATCGTTAAGGTTGTCCTCTAGCGCTTGGGCGGCCTCGCTGCTGGTCTCATCATCTAGGGTGGTAGAGTCGGTCTGTGCGGTAGCCGGGGCGGTCTGGATGAATTCTTCGGCGGCGGCGGCTACTGCTTCGCGCAGGGTGGGGTCAATCCAAAAGGCGCGAGTCATCGCCAGCGTGTCGATATTCAGGATGACCACCAGCCCAATCGCCGCGATAATCGACAACTTTTGCAATTTCTCGCGGAACAGCGTCGATGCGCGATTCATCCCGTCATCGAACCACGTTTCCAACTTCTTGACCGCTTCGGCGGCGTTGGTCGCGCTGAACAACACCATCTTGAGCGCCTCTTGGAAAGCCGTGATATTGATGCCCTTAATCCCCAACAATAGCGGCACGAGGTCTGGGTTACGGTTGCGGACTTCCCCATAAGCTTCGGCCATGCGGTCATACGCTTGGCGCAGCGCCCCGATGTCGGTTTCTGGTGAGTTGGCGTTGT
Source organism: Anaerolineae bacterium (assembly GCA_034437835.1). Taxonomy (GTDB): domain Bacteria; phylum Chloroflexota; class Anaerolineae; order Aggregatilineales; family Phototrophicaceae; genus Flexicrinis. The sequence continues at coordinate 24,863 of DAOTTP010000344.1, forward strand.
TGATGCTCTGGCGCAACACGCTCAATTGCTCATCGCTGGGCGCGGACAGGAATTCCATCACCTGCGAGGAGATTTTGGTGCGGGCTTCGCTGTCTTTGGGCAGTACGAGCAACGCTTGGTCGATTTCCTTATAAGCACGCACAACCAACAGCCCGACTAACGCCTCAACGAACGTGGCCGGAGCGATGTAATCAACGCGGGTAAGGTCGGCCTTCAAGACTTCGTTGGCGTCGCGGTTGTCCAATTGAATGGAGTCGAGCTTGAATGTTTCCGGCTTAACCAGCTTTATCAGCGGGTGAGCGAGGATTTCCGCCTGTAGTTTGCGGTCACTGACGAGGTTCATTAGGCTCTCGCGCAGATTCTTGGCGCGTAGGTTCAACGCACTAGAAATCACGGCGTTGATTTGCGTGACCAGAATCCCCATCAAGCTATAGATGAATACCAACCCGATGACCAATTGTAGAATCGCAGACATACGCCCCCCATGATGCGATACAGTCCCATCCGCATAGTGTAATCCGCCGCCAAACGTAAGGCAACCGGCGCGGCGCGGGTCTAATAGATATGGAATGATGCGCTTATTTTGATTACCCAACAAAGGACAGGCTTTTATGTCGAATATCACCCGTGTGCGAACTCACGGCGGCTATAACACCTCCATCACCGCCCGCAACCACACCTTTTATGCAGACTCGCCGGTTGAGGACGGCGGCACGGATACCGCCCCCACGCCGGAAGAAATGCTGCTGGGGGCGTTGGGCGCGTGTGCAGCTATCACGGCCAAGATGTACGCCAACCGCAAGGGCTGGCCGCTGGTGGATATCGAAATCGAGATGGATGTCATCCGTAAGCCGCGTGAAGAGTATCCCAACGCGCCGGGAGAGGGTTTATATGTCCATGAGGTGATTGAAAAAATCACCCTGATTGGCGCTGACCTGACCGCTGACCAGCGGGTGCGGATTCACGACATCATGGGGCGTTGTCCGGTGCGACGCATCGTGACCGGACCAGTCTATATCCTAGAAGAAGTCATGGCCGCGCAAATCGAGGACTAACCCCAGTCAGTGGGGGCGGTTTGCCCTTGACAGTATGGCGGCCTGTTGTAGAATTACTTATGTTATTCCACAGTAGCTCAACGGCAGAGCAATCGGCTGTTAACCGATCGGTTGTTGGTTCGAATCCAACCTGTGGAGCAAGATTGGTGTAGAGTCGAACATTGTTCCGAGGAAGCGG
>DAOTTP010000345.1:0-27983 GCA_034437835.1 Anaerolineae bacterium
ATTACACATCTAATTTCTTAGACAAGATAAATATCCTATGAGGGAAGAACTTCCATACGCCTTAGCCAATTTTACGCTCTAAATCATCAGATTGAGGGGAGAAATGATGGCTGAGTCGCTAAAATCACGCCAATATTGTCGTTCAGGTCATCTGTCATTATGGTCGCCAATTCATTAGCCAGACAAATAATAAATCAAATAAAAATCGTAACTACTCAGCCATCATTTCTTCCCTCGATTTGATGCTGTAGAGCGTCAAATTGGCTGAGGGGTGGGGAAATTCTTCCCTCAGATGATTGGACTGAGTACCGGTCAAAACCTCATTTCCCCCTCAAATAGGGGCTGAGTAGTTACTAAAAATCGTTGTCAATGGGTAGGGACGCCCAACCGGGCGTCCCTACCATAATCGTCATTCTCGCACCTATCGCCTGATTTTATCTATACCGGCGGCGTGGCCGTCACAACAAATAACACGAGGAACACGCCAAAAACGCCATAGACCCATGCCGTAACGCGGCGGGTTTGCGCGGTGATGGGGGTTTGCGTTGCGCTAGACGCCTCCCCGCTGAGTCCGCTAATCATCTGCGCCAGCCAGACCGCGCCCAATGCGGCAATCAGGCTAAAGACAAAGCGCAAAGGGATTGCCCCGGCTGTGCTGGTCATGAACGGGAATAGCGCGGGGATGAGTGGGATGCTTAACAGCGTGAGTAGCGTTGCCACAATCAGACCGGACACCCAGAACGCAGGCGGTTTCCCAGTGCGACTCAAATAGACAGCATAGATGCCATCTAACGCCAGCAGCATCGGGACAATCAGATATAGGGGCGTTATGCCGGGAGAGGTGTTGTCAAAACTGCTTTGCATCACGTAACGCACGCCCACAGTAATCAAGCCGACCAGCGTTGCGCTCCCGACTTGGCGGGTGTTGTGCAGCGCCAATGTGCCGAACAACATGGCGATGAAGGCTAGGAAAGTCGAGAACAGCCAATCGGGATACGCCGCGACTTGATATAACAACCCCATACCGCGCTCACTGCCCGCAGCGGCGGCTCGGATCGCGGCGACATCTCCGCCCGCAGCGGCTACCGCAATCGCGGCGGGGTCGGCGTTAATCGACGTATACCACTGTACGGTGAACAGTAGTAGGAAGGTAATCATCCCGCCGACCAACACCAGTAATATCAAGATATTGCGCCACGCGAAATGCTTAAACCCAACTTGCCAGACTTGCGCGTTCATCAAGGTTTTGTGGAAGGCGGTGGCTTGCAAGCCCATCACCAGAATTAGCAAAACGATGAACAAATGCGGCAGCGACCACGGCGAGATGTCCTCCCCATAGAACGAGTGCCAGATAGGGTCTGCGAGGATGGCGTATAGCGTGAATGCCCCGCTGAGGAAGCTAAATCCTAGCAACGGATTGGCGCGGAATTTTTGCTGGAGCGTCCCTTTGGCGCGGGTCATCAACATCCACCAACTCCAGCCGCCCAAAACAACCATCGTCAAGAAGCTGAAATAGAGTAGCAAATGCGGACGCCAGAAGAAATCTTCCCCGAATGGGATGCCATATCGAGTATGCCAGATTTCATCCCACAACGTCGCAATGCCCGTCGCTAGGGCGCTTAAACTCAAGAGTAGGGCGATGATGCTGCGCCCCGTCGCCCCGATTTCGATGGGAGTCCCGATTTTTACGCCAGCCGCTAGCGGCTTGATGAGCAGAAACCAACCCGCCCCGCCGAGTGCGGCGGTGATGGTCAGCATGACGACCACCCCAACCGTGAATCCGCCCATATTTTCAGCGGGTGGTAGCCCCGCCATCAGGGTTAAAGCCACCATCACCGCAATGGTGACGACGATGACCGCCGCGAATACGCCGGTTTTCTGAGAAGGTGAATCGTGAATATTCATGGGGAATGTCCTGAATAGGGATATCTAACATAGGACGGCGGACACATCATTGCCGTGTCCCTACAAGATTTGGTCAATCGTAGGGACATGGCACTGCCATGTCCGTTATCGCTATCCTAATCCTACCACCTAAGCATGTCCCGAAATCACATGCGGTTGATACGGCGATTCGAGTTCGGTGATTTCTTCCGGCGTGATCGTGACATCCAGCGCGGCGACGGCATCCTCTAGCTGGTACATTTGGGTCGCGCCGATGATCGGGGCGCTGATGACCGATTTCGAGAGCATCCACGCGAGCGCGATTTGTGCCGGTTTGACGCCGTGGCGGTCTGCCAACGCCTTCACGCGGTCTACGATGTCGAAGTCGGAGTCCTGATAATACAGCCGGTGGGCGAAATCATCGACGCGGGCGCGCACGGTCTGATCGTCTTTGGACTTGCTACGATTGCCCGCCAAGAATCCCCGCGCCAACGGACTCCACGGGATGACGCCAATCCCCTCAGCGGCGCATAGCGGAATCATCTCGCGCTCCTCCTCACGATAGACGAGGTTATAGTGGTTCTGCATACTGACAAACCCCGCCCAGCCATGCAGCTTGGACGTGTACAGCGCCTTTGCGAACTGCCAAGCGTACATACTGCTCGCGCCGATATACAGCGCCTTGCCCGCCCGCACAACATCATTGAGCGCGTCGAGGGTTTCTTCAATCGGGGTGTCATAATCCCAGCGGTGAATCTGGTAGAGGTCTACATAATCGGTTTGCAGGCGGCGCAACGAGGCGTCAATGCTCTCCATGATGTGCTTGCGACTCAGGCCGCGCTGATTGGGCTTGTCGCCCATTTGGCTAAAGACTTTGGTGGCGATGACGACTTCATCACGTTTGGCGAATTCTTTTAGCGCCTTGCCGGTGATTTCCTCACTTGCGCCCAGTGAGTACACGTCGGCAGTATCGAAAAAATTGATGCCCAGTTCGAGGGCGCGTTGCACGAATGGGCGCGAATCGTCTTCATTTAGCACCCATTCGCGCCATTGAGACGAGCCGTAGCTCATCATGCCGAGGCAAATGCGCGAGACTTTGACGCCGGTCTTACCCAGATTGACATACTGCATAGGGGGAAATCTCCTAAAATTGATTTCAAGAAGATTACCCCCCGTTACCGTCTCACGCAACGGATGTTATAAGTCCGTTACGGGGGGAATCGCGTTGACATCGTAATACACGGGGATTCCGCGTTCATTCGCCAGCCTAACATCATTATCCGCGCCTTTGGATTCTCCCTTGAGGCGTAAAATCGCGTCGCAACGCTCAATCAGGCGATGGGCGGTAGGGTGGAGGATTTCTTCATAAAGAGCATCACCGACTGCTTTACCACCGGCGGTTTGCCAGATGGGGAGCGCAACCCATTCACCGATCATTGGGAGATGACCCGCCTGAAAAATCGGCCAAGAGGCCTCTTCGAGGCGGCGCAGATTTTCGGCCATTTTGTGCGGATCGTCGCCTGTGCCACTGCGATAGGGGCCAGCGATCAGGATTAACATGCGTTTGGTTTGGTGAGTCATGGGGTTCTCCTTGCAAGTAAGGTTGATGGGCTTCTCAGGGGAAATGTCGGGTTTTGCACGATATTTCTTGAACTTCATTAAATACGAAAATCCGTGCAAAGTCAAGAAAATTCGTGCATAAGTAAGAAAATTCGTGCAAGATCAAGAAAATTCGTGTATAAATGAGAAAATTCGTGCAAAGACACTTTGAGGTTAAAAAACCATGCTGACCAACACACGCAAGCAGTATATTTTGGACGCCCTAACGCGGGATGGCGAAGTCACCCCTAAGGGCTTGAGTCAAGCGTTGGGGTTGTCTGAAGACACGCTGCGGCGCGATATACGCGAATTGGCACAAGAGGGGTTGTTACAGCGCGTGCATGGTGGGGCATTACCGGCGTCGCCGGCCCTCGCCAATTTTGCGGGACGTGCGGAAATTTCAACCGGCGCGAAGATGGCTATCGGGCGGGCGGCAGCGGGGTTGATTAAAGACGGCCAAATCGTGATTTTGGACGGGGGGACGAGCTGTGTTCAAGTGGCGCGGAGTGTGCCGAAAAACCTTGAGGCAACGATTATCACGCACAGCCCGAATATCGCGCTGGAGTTTATTGAGCATCCGCAGATCGAAGTCATCTTGATCGGTGGACGGCTATTCAAACATTCGATTGTGTCGGTGGGGGCGGCGGCGATTGAGGCGATTCGGCATATTCGCGCCGATATGTATTTTATGGGGGTGACGGGGATTCACGCTAAGGAGGGGTTAAGCACCGGCTATCTTGAGGAGGCGTATATTAAGCACGCGCTATGTAAGCAGTCTGCCGAGACGTTTGTATTGGCTTCAAGCGAGAAAATCGGGGCGGCGTCACAGTACATCATCACGACGATAGAGAACGTCAGCGGGATGATCGTCGAGGAGTCCGTCCCTGATGACACGATAGCGCCGTTCGTGGCGTTAGGATTGACGGTGATTCGGGGGTAGAAAATAGGATTTAAGAGGGAAAAAATAGGTTTAGCCGATGTGCGATGTACGGGCAGAATAATGCCGTTTAATTAACGGATACAGAAATATGACGGTGGGCGACCCATGGGTCGCCCCTACAATATTCCGGCGATTCGTAAAAATATTCCGGCGATGCGTAATGACATTTCGGCGATTCGTGATGGCATTACGGCGATTCGTAAGGGCGACCTACGATATTTTCCTTAAAACTCGCGCAGCAGACGGCCTGCGCCGTAGACCTTATCGGTGATGCCGTTTTCGCGGAGGGCAAGCCACCATGTCGCGGCGTTGATGGCGATGACCGGCTTACCGAACCAGCGCTCGGCCTCATCTGCGAGGCGCACCATGCTCAAGTTTGTGCCGACCTGCACCAGCGCATCAACTTCCGGCGTGTTGACATCAACCAGCGCGTGGCGTAGGTCGTTCTCGGTCATGTGCGCGATGCTGACCGCCGTCGGGCAACGCAATCCCTTGATGGTGACGACATCGAAGCCTATTTCGTTGAAGAAGCGCGTCACGTTTTTATCGCCGATGGGCTGATAGGGCGTGACGACGCCGATTTTCTTTGCGCCGAACAATTTTAAGGCGCGTTCGCAGGCTTCTGCGCCGGTAGCGACGCCTAAGCCGCCCGCCGAATCGCTGATTTCTTTGGTGAATTTACGATTGCCCTCTACCCCGTCCCAGAACGTCTCGGCGCTCATGCCCATCACCATGTAATCGACCTCGGCGGTGATGACGCGGGCGATGGCGTGATGAATCTCTGCCCGGATTTCCAGCAGTAGCGCCTCGAACGCCTCATCACTACTCAAATCTTGGTTGCGGATGTGGATTCGGCTGAAGTGCGAAGTCACACCCGGCACGCTCATGCCATAAAAATCTGGCTCGACGATGGTATTGGTGCTGGGCGCAAGCACCCCAAATTTTTTCCGCCAGCCTAGTGCATCAGTCATGCTGGGGTTTTTCCGTCGAGGAAGTCGAGGATTTCGCCGGGATTGTCCGTCGCGCTGACCCCGAATTGTGCGTAGCTAATCGTGCCGTCTGGTTCAATCACAAAGGTTGACCGGCGCGTGCCGTTCGTGGTGTGTTCGACCCCGTTGAACGTAATTTTGTGGTCGCCCCACAGACCGTATAACTCGCTCACCGAATGGTCGGCATCCGCCACAAGGGTGAATGGGAGGTCGTATTTGGCCTTGAAGGCGGCTTGGTCTTCCACCGTGTCTGGGCTGACGCCGATGACCGTCACCGCTTGCTTGCGAAACAGTTGATAGTTATCGCGGATGGAGCAGGCTTGCTTGGTGCAACCGGGGGTATCGGCCTTGGGGTAGAAATACAGCACGATACGCTCGCCACGATGCTCGGACAGCTTGAGCGCTGCGCCGTTATCGTCTAGCGAGTCGAAATCTGGGGCGGTCTCACCAACATTGGGAAAAGGCATTTTGAGGTCTCCGATGGGAATGTCTTGACAAACAACCTAAGCAGTCGATAAAGTTGTTATAACATTATGACGTTATCGACGCAAGTTACTGAATGATAGAGGGCTTGATGTAATGGAAACTTACTCAGTTGGGATGGCCTTACAAGACTTTATGCCGGTGGCATTGTCCGGCGCGGGATTATTGATTTTAGCGCGGATGGTGAGCCGGATGGACGCCGCCTCTGGCAAGATGGCCTATCTGGGCGCGGGATTGGTGACGATGGGCGGGTTGTCTAAGGCGGCTTGGAAACTGATTATGGCGTTGAGCAATGGTCAGAACGACATTGTTGCGTTGAATGATGCGCTGTTTTGGTTCCTTGCGCCGGGGTTCATCTTTTTCTCGTTTGCGCTGTGGTACGGCCAGCGCAAGACGTGGGGGCCGCGTCGCCGCGCCAATATCTGGATTTTGCCGGTGATTGTGGTTGCCCTGACGTGGGGTGCGGGCTTATATACTGGCCTCCAGATGCACGACCCGACTCGTGAAGGACGGCAAATCTGGTTTTTCATCCTATTGGGGATGACCACTATCATGAATTTCGTCGCGGGCGGCCTCGCCATTTGGCAGGCGCGGAAGCAGAATTTGGGCTGGGTAGCTGGCCTGTTCGCGCTCAATCTGTTGGCGATCATTATGCTACAGGGGTTGGCGCGGGTGGCGAGTCAATCGGTGGCCTTGCAATGGATTGAGCAACTCACCAACACCGTCGCGCAGGGCGCATTCGTCTGGGCGGCATTCAAACTGGCAGAGGTGACGGTCACGCGGCTGTCGTCTGCGCGACCCGTTGAGGCGGTGATCGCATGATAGCTGGGGGCTAACGCACGATGAGCGATGACGGACTCAAGGCGAATTATCGCGGCGTGTTCGATGGGCGGCTGGGGTTTGGCCGCAAGGCCGCCGTGCTGGTGATTGATTTCATCCGCGCCTATACCACGCCGGGGGCGGCATTCTACGCCCCGCCGGTCTGCGAGGCGGTCAATCAGACCGTAGAAGTATTGGCGTTGGCGCGGCAAAAAAATGTGCCGGTGATTTATACGCAGGTGTATTACAACAAAAATGGGTTGGACGGTGGGCTGTTCGTCCAGAAAGTGCCGGTATTGCGTCAGTTGGTGGCTGGTGAGCCGCTGGCGGACATCGTGCCGGAACTGCCGCCCGCGCCGGATGATGTGATTGTGGTCAAGCAATACGCCAGCGCGTTTTTCGGGACATCGCTGGCGGCCACGCTGACGGTGTTGGGCGTCGATACCGTGATTTTGACCGGGTGCAGCACGTCCGGCTGTATCCGCGCCTCCGCCGTAGACGCCATGCAATACGGGTTCAGGCCGATTGTCCCGCGTGAGTGCGTGGGAGACCGTCGCGCCGAGCCGCACGAGGCGAGTCTGTTCGACATCCATAGCAAATACGGTGATGTCGTGTCTAAGGCCGAGGTTCTCGCCTATTTAGAAGCCCTATAGGGACGGTATTTTTGCCGTCCGATTTTCAGGCATATCGAAGCGGACGCCCAGAAGGGCGTCCCTACGAATGTCCGGTGATTTGTAGGGGCGGAGCCACCTCCCCGCTCGTCACCTATTGTTGCGATTGTGCGGAATATCGAAGCGGACGCCCAGAAGGGCGTCCCTACATGCTAAGGAACGTTATGAAAGCTCTGTCTGGAATACGCATTATCGACCTGACCCACATGCTGTCTGGCCCTTACGCGGGGATGATGTTGGCCGACCTCGGCGCGGAGACGATTAAGGTTGAGCCGCCCGGACGCGGTGAGGGGACTCGCGCCTTGCTCGCCAATGACCCCAAAAACAGCATTGACGGGATGGGCGCGTATTTCCTGACGCTGAATCGCAACAAGCAATCGGTGGTGCTGGACTTGAAAAGCGAGCAAGGTTTGGGGCTGTTTTATGAGTTGGTCGCGCAGTCCGATGTCGTGCTGAACAACTTTAGCGCCGGGGTGGTCGAGAAACTCAAAATTGACTTCGCGCACCTGTCCAAAATCAACCCGCGCATCATCACCTGTTCGATTACCGGATTCGGCGAGACTGGGCCGGGCGCGAATCGTCCGGCGTTTGATATGGTCGCTCAGGCGATGGGCGGCGGCATGAGCATCACCGGACAGCCAGATGACGCCCCGACCCGCGCTGGAATCCCGATCGGCGACCTCGGCGGCGGCCTGATGGGGGTGATTGGGGTGTTGTCGGCGCTGGTCGCTCGCCAGACCACGGGGCGCGGTCAGCACGTCGATATTTCGATGTTGGACGCTCAGGTGAGTTTGCTCAACTATATGGTGACGATGGTCAGCCTATCGGGGGATGTCCCGACCAAATTGGGCAACGCGCACTTCGTCCACGTCCCGTATAACACCTTCCCGACCTGCGACGGATTCATCATCGTGGCGGTGATTACCGATTTGTTTTGGAAGAATCTGATTGATGTCACCGGCATGACTGACCTCGATACGGCGGAAAATGAACGTCAACCGGGGCGCTGGAAGAATCAAACCGAAATCAACGCCCGCCTGACCGACATTTTCTCCACCGGCACACAAGCCGAGTGGGTGGCGAAATTGACCGATGCCCGCGTCCCGTGTGCGCCGGTCAATACGCTGGAACAGGCGATGGAGGATGTGCAAATCACCGCCCGCAACATGATTGTTGAGGTCGCACACCCCAACGGGACGACGGTCAAGATGCCCGGCAACCCGATTAAGCTGTCTGAGACGTATGAGGACACCTTCACGCCGCCGCCGTTGTTGGGGCAAGATACCGCCCGCATATTGCGCGAGGTTTTGGGCAAATCTGAGGAGCAAATCGCCGAATTGATGGGCGTGGGGGTGGTCACAGCATGACCCCTCACCCCAACCCCTCTCCCACAAGGGGAGAGGGGCTTTTATTGCCCAATGGACGAGGGGCTTTTGTGATCCAATGGACGAGGGGCTTTTATTACCAGTGTTATACAGTTGATGGAGTGAGATGACGTGACCCGAACTTTGACGATTTGCGATGTCAGCCTGCGCGATGGGCTGCAAAACGAGAAAACCCCGATTTCAACCGAGGCCAAACTCGCGCTATTGGATGATTTGGCCGCCGCTGGGTTGACCACATTGGAATTGACCAGTTTCGTCAGCCCAAAGGCCGTCCCTCAGATGGCGGACGCAGAGGCGGTGATGGCGGCTGCATTGGCGCGTCACCCGTCATTGCGCGGAGTCGGGTTGATTTTCAACGAAAAAGGCTATGAACGCGCCATCGCCGCTGGCGCAAAATCTGTCGCGCTCGTCCTCATCGTCAGCGATAGCCTGAGCCGGAGCAACAGCGGAAAAACCGCCGATGAGTGGCTTGAGGCATATCGCGGACTGGTCGGGCGGATTAAAGCGGATGGGGTTTGGGTGCGCGGCTATCTGGCGGGTGCGTGGGTTTGCCCATTTGAGGGGCAGATTGACCCCGCCCGCGCCCTGCATTACGCCGACGCGCTGATGTCGATGGGGATTGATGAATTATGCGCGACTGACCCTATCGGCCACGCGCACCCGGAACAGGTCGAGTCATTATCGGCGGAATTGGTCGGGCGATTCGGCGCGGAAAAGTTGGCCGTGCATCTGCACGACACGCTGGCGTTCGGACTCGCCAACGTCGCCGCCGCAATGCGTGCCGGGGTGCGGATTTTTGACGCCAGCCTCGGTGGGTTGGGCGGCTGCCCATTCGCGCCGGGGGCGGCGGGCAATCTGGCGACAGAAGACCTCGTATTGATGGCGCACAAAATGGGCTATCAGACCGGCGTTGATTTAGACCGCTTATGGGAGGCCGTCTATCGGTTTGAGCCGGTGATTGGTCGCCTGATTGGGGGACGTTCGCGGACTTGGTATGATGGTCAGCGTGCCGCGCAATCCGTCAACGAGCCGGTTTAACGGCGGATGACGATTCAGGTGCGGCAGGTTAATCCGGCGGGGACGCGGGTTTATATGGGGACGCTGACCGACGGCGCGGCGCTGCACGACTCGCTGATAGAGGTCGCCAAATCGCTTGGTGTGCAAACCGGCACATTTGAATTGTTGGGCGGCCTGACCGAAGCCGAGTTCAGCGCATACAATTTCACATCACAGACGCGGCTATCCCCGGTGGTTTTCAGTGGGGCGCTAGAAATCTGCGCCGGACACGGCACAATCAGCCTGTTGCCGGATGACTCGCTGCACATCCATACCCATTTGGTGGTGTCATGGCGTGAGGGTGAGGCGATTCAGCTGGCGGGCGGGCATTGTGCGCGGGCGACGGTCTACGCGGTGGAATTCACGCTGACAGCGTATGAGGGTGCGCCGATGCGACGCGCGCCTCACGCTGGGACGGGGTTGATGTTATGGGATGCAAAATCCCCTACACATAAGCCTTGATTAAATCGAGTAGGCGCTTGAAACTCCCCGTGTGCTGAATGGGATTGTCGTTTTCATACCAGCGAACCATCTCACGGTCTTTGAGGGGGTAGGGCGCATCTGCTCGATAAAATGTGCCGTCCAATGCCAGCGGGATAATCGGCTTCGCCCACGCATCAGCATAGGCGAGGTCTTCTAGCGCCCATGAGGTCGGGATGGTGTTTTCCGAGACCAGCGCGACCATCACCTTGCATTCTTCGATGGCAGTCTGGATTTGGGTGCGCCAATCTGAGCTTTGGATGCTGTCTTGGTCATACCAGACATGCAAGCCCAGTTTCCGCAACCCGTGAAGCACAGGTGGGACTTGCCCTTCATCCAGCTTACGGTAGCTGAGATAAATCTGTGGCGCGTCTTTGTTGACGGGCTTGGCGGCTTGGCTGACGAACGCATCTAGATTCAGCGCGTTCACCCATGTCAAATCAGATAGACTGGCTTGTGCTTGGAAATCGATGATTCGGCCTTGTGTGACCAATAACGCCCTGATGCGGTCTAGCAATTCCGCCATTGGTTCATAAGGATTGGTGGTCACGCTGCGTAAATCGACGATTGGGGTCGGCAGTGACATCAATCCATACGGGACGCTGGTCTGCAAATCGCCCGCGCATAACACGGTCAGCCACGGCAACTCTGTCCCGGTATAACGCTTGTTGCTGACGATATTGGTCACGCGCTGGGCATATTTGGCCTGTGGGGTGAGGAGAAAGACCACCCCCTCGGATTGGTCTACCAATTGCGCGGCGGCGGCGGGGTGCAGTGCAGAGTCTAGTGTGGCGACCTTGAGGCCGAGGCTGCGGACGACGCTCACAATCCCGGCGCTGAGGTCTTTATCTTGTGGGGCGCTGACGATGAGCAGGTCATAGGGCTTGGTGTCGGGGGTGACGACGGGCGCGACGGGGTGGATGGTCGGGGACGGGTCGGCGGGCGTGGTCGCTTGCTGTGCCTTAGCAATCTCATCGAGGATTTCGATGGCGAATTGTTCGAGGTCGCGCCAGACGATTTCCTTAAAATCATCTAAGCCCTGATAATCACTGACGCCGCGCTGAATCTGCCCGTCTTTGTTGTAGAACAGGTCGGACTGGAAAAATTTTTGAATCCGCTGATATTGGTCGAGATTCTTGGCGTAATCGGGCGATTCTTTGTCTTTGAGGCTGTCCGGCGGACTGGTGCGGCGATAAATCACGATGCGGTCATGCGGCGCGTTGCTGAGGGCGTCCATCAACTCCCAGTGTGTGCCGGATTCGTAATACGTCCCGTCTTCAGCGGTGAACGGCGTCCCCATCCGCGACCAGAAAATCACCACCACGATGTCACATTCTGACGGTAGCGGTAGCCCCTGATTGATGGCCTCTTGCGGCTTGAGTTTGGCTTTGAGCGCCGTACCCGCCATCAGCTTATCCCACGCCACGGGCTTGATGTCTAGCTTGCCGCGCAGGAACGGGCGCAGTTCCATATCTTCTAGCAATTGCAAGACGATTTCGCGCTCGGCTTTTACATCACCGGGCGAGGAGATGAATACGTTGATTGAGGGGATGATTTTGGTCATAGTGTCGGGGTGTCAACCTTTTCGATGGCTTTTGCGTACCATACGGCGGTGAAAATACTGCCGAACATGCTGGTTAGAATCGAGGACACAAATTGGAAAAGTGGATTGGCGAGAAAGCCTAAGATTGGCGGATATGTGCCGGTGCGCTGCATCAGCTCAATGTCGCGGGAGGTGATTGATCCCGTCAATACAGAACTCAAGATAAACCCAAAGATGAGGCTAAACAGGACGATGAACCCAACGACGCTTTTGGTATTGTTGACCAATTGTGCGCTGCGTCGATATGCGGCTTGGCCGCCAAGTCCTTCAACGGCGATGACCGCATACACGAGCATTGTGCTGAGCGCAAAAATTATAACGCCAATGTAAAGGATGAAAGCAAGGCAAACTAGGGCAGGGACGGCGAGAATGAGGGCTACTACAACCAGACCTACCAGCGACACCAAAAATATGAAGCCGATAAACGCGGCGATTTGCTTGAAGCGTGCTATGGCGAGATTGACCCCATCCATAATTGAGACATCTTCACCCTTGAGTTGCTTGAATACCATATAACAGCTTGCAACCGCCCCCATAAGGCTGATAACACCCAGTACAAATGCCATTGGAAGGCCAACAACAAGCATGATAAGCAGGTTCTGCGTGACTAAAATGGGGGTTAGCAGGAATGTAGAGACAAAGTTGACGACCAACCATGTCGCTACCGGATAAACAAGCAGCGACGGGGTTGAAAGAAATATTTGAAATGTTTTACCTAGAATATCAAAAAACATGGCTGCCTCTTTGCATGATGAATGGATAGGCAATATCTTCGCCAAAACGGACACGTCAGTGCCGTGTCCCTACGAAAAACAGGATATTCGTAGGGATAACACCTGCGTTGTCTGCTCTGATAGCCTGCGTTGTCCGGCGTGATAGATGGACAATGGTCAAAATTGGCAAAAGTATTGATAAGCAGTAATGGTAACGAATTTTTTAGAATTTGACACTATACGCGCTAGTTGATACTATTGTCATGACATTAAAACAACATAGCGTGGTATTTGTATGATTACAGCTTTGGATCGCAGTTCGCCCGTCCCGCTTTATTTCCAACTCAAACAAGTCTTGTTAGAGAAGATTCGGCGCAGCGAATGGACGCCGGGGACGCTCATCCCCAGTGAACAAGAGCTTCAGGACGCCTATCAACTCAGCCGGACGACGGTGCGGCAGACGTTAAGCGAATTGGTCTCGGAAGGCCATCTGATGCGCCAGCGCGGGCGCGGGACGTTCATCACCCAGCCCAAAATCGCCTATGACCCCAGCCTCGGCATCCGCACCAATGAATATCTGGATACGTATGGCGTCGCGTTGGGTTGGACGTTGATTGACCACGGATTCATCAATGCCCCAGATGACGCGGCATTGGCGTTGAATTTGACCAACGATGTCCGCGTGTATTGCGTGCAGCGTATCCGCATGGCTGGGACAGACCCCATCGGCTATCACATCGCCTATACGCCGCCGCAAGTCGCCGCCCATATCGACCATGACCGACTGGTGACGGGCGAATCATTGGATTATCTGCACGCGCTCCCCGCGATGAACGGCGCACATATTCAGCGCACGCTAGAGGCCGCCTTGCCAGATGAGCGTGACCGTAAGCTGTTGGGCGCAGACCGCAATATCGCCATTTTGCAGCTAAACCGCATCGTCCGCAGTGCCGACGGCGTAGCGCTGGAATATCTGTACTCCCGTTTTCGTGGAGACCGCTTTAAGTATCGGATTTCGGTCTAGCCTTCATTTAGGGTTGGGTGATTTGAGTTTCGTGCGATATAATGTTATGACATTACGACATTAACAAGACCACCATACATCAGAGATAAAACGGACAGGGCGGACACGGTAGGCCTTGTCTCTACGAAAACAGATTGAGGGCGCAGCGTGCTGCGCCCCTACGAATGAAAAAGGGCGATTTGATGCAGACACTGGCGCAGCACGAACACCTCAAGCACTACGGCGTCCAACAAGATTGGATGCAGCCGTATCAGTGCTTCATGGGACATTGGGAGGGCTTGTGCAAGACCTTCACCCCGCACGGCGATTTCATCGAGTCGTCGGCTGTTCACATGGATGTGTATTGGCTGGATGAGGCGCGGACGGCATGGCATCTGCATGAGGATTTTGACCGTTTGTATGAGGTCGGGCCGACGGTTTTTCATACCGACATCACGGTAAAAGATAAGGCGTGTTTGGGCGATAGCCCGATGGCGCGTATCGAAGGCACGATGTTGACGCCGTACAACTATGTGTTCACGATTTGGAGCGCGGTCAGCAAGACCACGGTCTATAACAATCACTACTTTATCGACGCGAATACACGCCGCATCTTGACACACAAAGTCCGTGACGGTCAAACTCATATCTACCAAGTCCAAGACTTTACAAGGATTGGTTAGAGCAAAGGTAGGCCGGAAGATGTTCGTACAAGCTGCGCCACAATATGAGCCGAATTTCGTCATCAAGCAGATTGACCATGCCCGATTCAGCGCGTCGTTTGCGCGGGCATTTGGCGGAAATGGGTTCGCGCCGTTGACGCCCAATGACCCGATGCTCTATGTCATTGCGCATCATGATGAGGGTTGGCGCTTTTTGGATAATCAGCCACCGTTCGATCCCAAAACCGGCCTGCCGTATCATCTGACTCAGACTCCGCTGGAATTGTTGCTAAAAACCGGAGCGGGGTCGCCCGATTTCAACGAGGATTATCACCCGTATAGCGGTCTGATTTCATCCATGCACGTCACTGGCCTGTATAACGGACGCTATGGGATGTCGAATTTTGTGTTTATCGACAACATCCCGGCGGAGTTGGCCGACGCCGCCCACGCCATGCTCCAACACGAATGGCAGCGCCAAATCTACCTGAAATCGGCTTGTGCCGAGCGCCCCGATTCATCGCATCACGTTGGTGAAGTTCAGGTGATGCACAACTATAAGCTGTTGCAGTTTTTCGATACGCTGGCGATTTATTTTCACCTCAAGCAGCCGTCCCTGTTGACCGAACAGATCTTCTCTAACGTCCCGCGCACGGTGGGCAATGATGTGACGGTGACGGTCACGCCAGTGGGCGACAACAAATTTGCCGTCTCGCCGTGGCCGTTCACCAAAGAGACGGTGCGCGTGACATGTGAAGGCCGCTATCTGACGCCGAGTCCAGATGACGCCGCGATGCGGGCGGCTTTCATGGCCGCGCCCGTCTTGGCACAGGCCTATACGCTGGTGCAATCATGAGCGCCCAACAGCCGGGATTCAGCGCCGGAGTCGGGCGGTGGGCGGGCAGCGCTGACGTGTTCGACGGGTCTGGTCGGTTTGTCGGGGGCGGGGCAGATACGCGCCACGTCCAACCGTTGGCGGCGGGACAGGTGCGGATTGATGTCTCGTTCATCGGGCCATTCCGCCATACTGGGCATTACATCATCCATGACCACGGCGATTATCGGATTTACGATGGCCCGGCCAACGTCGGGTATGCCGAAGCCCTGAGCGACTCGCTGATTGATGCCAACGCCTATTGGCCGACGCTGGGGCTGTCGCAACGATTTTTCTTGATGGTACTCCCCGGCGGCGCGGTGCAGCTTTCTCTGGCGCTGATGAGCCGGGGCGAACACCTGATGTACGCCGTCATCGGTCAAAATGACCGCGTGACCGACCAAGCGCCGCCGCCCACCCTCATCAGCGGGACGGCATACGACCTCGGACAAGACCCGACCTGCGGGCGCGGGGTGCTTTTGCTGAATCGGGCGGGGACATGGCGCGGTCAAATCACCTTATTGGACGGCGAATGTGCGCCAATGGGGCTGACGGATTCGACTGAGACGGTTGTCCCGACCCCCAAAGGCGTGCAAATCATCCGTATGGGCGGCATGAATGACCAACCGCATAGCGTCTCGTTGATGTGTGACGGGTGGAACGCATGGACGCCGTATGACGACCCGACGCCAGAAGTGGTCGGCAGCGCGAGTCTGTACGGCGGGCGGGCGCTGAGTGGGCAGTTTCATCACCGAGCGGCGCAGATGCGCGTTTGGCGGCGCGAAGTTGTCACGCATGATGGGACGCAGAAAGCCGTGGTCAATGTATGGTACGCGGGCGGTCAACGGATTGGGGTGGAATATGGTGTATTGGGGTTTGAAGCGGCATGAGTGACCGTTTTCTCGGCGCGTGGCGCGTCACCGAATATATCTACAGCCCCGCCGGGATATTGTTGGGCGAGGTGCGCCAATCACGCCGCTTGCATGAGCAACGGGATGGCGCGCTGCGCGTCGTGCAGCATTGCACGCCTAGCGCGTCGCTTGCCGACCATTGGATGGGGCGATTTGCGGGGGAGTGGGTGTTTACCCTGACCCGCGAGGGCAATTTGCGGCGCTATCACGGGCCAGATGTGGTCGGCTATGCGACTCAATGGTCGCAGGGGATGATTACTGGGCGGGGGATTTGGCCGCGTTTCGGCTGCAATTTCACCTCGTTCTCCGCCAGCTTGACCGAACGGCGACAACTTACGGGGGGGACGTTCAGTCGCGCCGGGGAAATCATCGCGGTCATGGTCGGGTTGGGCGTCTCTGATGAGGAAGGCGACCCAACGGTCTGGCCGGTCTTGCACGGCTACGACTCGTCGTCCGATGTCATCCCTGTGATGTTGGAAGGCGATGCGCTCACACTCGCTCTGACTCGGCGTTATGGGGCGCGAGAAGATACCGTCGGCGTGGTCGGCACGATCCCATTTGAGCAAATTGACATCGTGGACGCGGCCTCTGGGACGTTGCTCCACATGATGCGAACCTACGCGGCGGAAGGCGAACGGGTGCGTTTTGACCTGTTGCCGCTGCCCACCACGCCCGATGGGGCGGGTGATTTTATCGGCCTGATTGATGGGTGATTTCTAGTAGGGACAAGGCAGGCTTTGTCCGCCATCTAGCATAGAATTTTGACTTGGATTTGTGGAGGAAACATGAGCAATGCAACCGTAAAAAGCCTATTTGAATTGGTCGGCGAGCGGCCAGATATTGATAACTCTGGCGTGTTCGTACAACTGTGGGATATTTTGGGCGAGATACGCGCCAAAATTGACGCCCGCTTTGAACTCCACCCAGACGCCAGCACCGCCGATCTGCAACCCTATCAGACCGCCAACGGTGAGGGCAAAGGGCTGTTGTCGGCTTTCACTGGGCCGGAAATCGATTGGCTGGTTCACAGCTATATCGGTAGCCCGAAGGCCAGTTTCACCAACATGCACCTGACCTGTTGGCTGGGCGCACATACCAACGTCCCGCACCTCGGAATCGCGCTGGGGACGATGCCAGACATCTTCTTCTATATCGACTATGTGCCGCGTTCCGACCTCGTGGTCGACCTCGATTATCTGGACAAGTATTATGAGCCAGCCAATCAGCGCTATCTGGACATCCAGAAGGATGCGCGTTTTTCGCCATTCGTGAGCAAGTCGCTGTATATGCGCCAATCGCAGAGCAGTACCAGCCTGTGTGGGTTGTGTAAACCGACGCCGGATGCGGTAGAAGTGCTGCGCGAAGCCCTACATGAGCATGTAGACCGCTGGTTGGCGTGGCAAGACGCGCCGCCGGTTGTGCCAGAAGCAGAACGGCTGGCGTTGGCCGCCCGCGACCTATTGGTACGTCGTGCCATCACCGAGCGCGACCCGGCGAATCCGATGGGCGAAATCATGTTTGGTAAGCCGTTGGCTGACCGTTTGGTACGCGCCCTGTGGGGTGGAGACCGTGCCAATCCCCGCGCACGGGGCGCTTAGGTTATGACCGTCCGCGCTATATTTCATGTCATCACCGTGCCAGATGCGCCAGCGCCGTATGACCGCGCCATCTTGAAGCTGTATTATCCGGCGCGGTTTACCGGCGCATCTGAGGAGCGAGTCGTCGGGATGGTTTCCGCCGATGACCGATTCGGGAAACTGCCGGTGGTGGTGTTTTTCAACGGCGCGAACTGCTCACCGGAGGGCTATGGCTGGTTGGCGGCGGAGATTGCGGCGCGGGGCTATCTGGTAGTGACCTGTACCTATGTCGCAGAAGATTTGCCGGGTTTGCCGGGGCTATCGAGCGGAATCGACATCAGCAAAGTTTTGCCCACCACCTTTGGCACTGCCCCGACCAGTCGCTTGGTACGCCCCATCCTTGACGGCTTGGCGGCGTTAGACGCCAGCGAAAAAGGGCTGCTCAAGGGGCTAATCGGCTTCAAAAAAGTCATCCTCGCCGGTCACAGCGCGGGCGGGACAATCGCCTTGCACAATGCCCGCCAAGATTGGTTTCCCGAAGTGATTGGCGCGTTCGCCTACGCAGGGCATAGCGTCCCCGCTGCGATGTTGGGGTATCTGACTGGGACGGTGCTTCCGGCGGGGAAAGACCTCCCGATTTTGTTATTGGAGGCCGAACACGATGGGGTAATCACGGCCAGCGCAGGGCGCTATGCCGAGGGCGCGGCGGATGCGCCGATTTATAAGACGTTCAAGGATGGCGGATGCGCTTCCGGCTCATTATTAGCGAGCGTGCGGGGCGCGAATCATTTTTCGGTCATGCACCCGCTTGACCCGACCACCGGACGCGGCTTTCTGGACGGCGGGCAAGATGTCCCCGGTGAGGTATTGCGCGAGGTGATCGCTGAGGTGGTCGGGGCGTACTGCGACTCGGTGGCAAAGGGCGATCTTAACGCCACTCAAAAGATGGACATGTGGGTTCGTGACGGCCACCCGTGGCTGGTTGATATTGTAAGGAAAGGCAGTGATAAGTCCTGAGTCCCAAGTCCTGAGAAAGTACAGGGCTTAAGCCACTTATGGGGCATTGTTTTGGTTCATGTTCAAATCGAGTGGTGTAGTAATATCTTCGCCAAAACGGACACGTCACTGCCGTGTCCCTACAAAAACAGGATATTTGGGGGACAACACGGGCGTTGTCCGCCCTGATAGATGGACAATGGTCAAAATTGGCGAAGGTATTGGTGTAGGGACGGCATTTTTGCCGTCCGAACAGGCGGACGCCCAGAAGGGCGTCCCTACAATCGCAGTCATTTCACATCATCTGAACATGAGGCTTGTTTTTAATCTCAGGACTCATCATTCAAGACTCGTTGGTTGAGGAGGTGTCGTATGTTGAAGAACTTTTGGTATGCCGTAGCGTTTTCCGATGAAGTGACCGAAAAACCCAGCCGTATCACGGCGTTGGGGCAAGAATTGGTCGTCTACCGCGACAGCCAGAAAAAGGCCGTCGTGATGAGCGATTTGTGCGTACATCGCGGCGGCGCATTGTCTGAGGGATGGGTTAAGGGCGATTGTATCGTCTGCCCGTATCACGGCTGGCAGTTCCAACAAGACGGGGCGTGCGTCAAAATCCCGTCATTCCCTGACCAAGAACGCGCCATCCCGCGCAAAGCCCGCGTAGACAGCTATCCCGCGCAAGAAGTCTATGGGTATGTTTGGGCGTTCCTCGGTGATTTACCCGAAGCAGAGCGCCCGTCACTCCCACCGTTACCGGAATGGGGGAATGAAAATTACCGCGTCATCCACGGCAATTACAACTGGGATGTGGACTATACCCGCGCCGTCGAAAACGGGATGGACATCGCGCACGCGCCGTTCGTCCACTCTGGCAGTTTTGGGAATAAAGAGAAGCCGGAAGTCGAGTTTTACGAGGTCGAGCAAGAAGTCCTCGGCGGCCTCGCTACCGTCACGCTAGAACCGCCTCCGGCCAAAGGCATTTGGCGCTTTTTGTATCGTAAGGAGCGTCCGGGCGTCAAGACGACGGGCGGCTTCTATATGCCCAACGTCACGCGGCTACACGTCCGGCTGCCCATCGGCAACATGGTGATTTTCACCGCCCATTTGCCGGTTGAGGACGGCAAGACGATTAGCAAATGGACGATGTTCCGCGAGTTCTTCAAGCAGCCCATGTTCGACGGCGATTCGGTCAGGCGCGTGGTCAAAATTTTCAACGAAGACTTGCCCACCGTCTCATCGCAGCGGCCAGAGTTACTGCCGTATGACCTCGCGGCGGAATTGCACGTCCCGTCCGACCAAGTGCAAATCGCTTACCGGCGGCTGCGGAATCAGTTCATCGACAAGGGCTATGGAATCGATACGCACCGCATCCAAACTGAATTCGCCAACAAGAAGGCGGTGGTCATCCCCTCCCCGGCGCGGCGCGAAATCCCAGAACTGGCGCAGGCGTGGGTGATGAAGGAAGTCCCCGTTCGCAAACCCGGCAGACAGACGGACGGCTCAAACTCGAATGGAAACGGGGCAGAATAACAAATGTCTTTACCGCAAACCCTCTCACTCAATGCGCTGAATCATATCCGTGACCGATTTTCGATGCGCGAAATCGGCGCACCGTATCAGACCTTGACCAGCCAATTCGGTCAAGTCGGGGAAATCCGACTGTTTGAAGGCGAGGCCGTCGCTAAGATGGTTTATATCAGCATGGCCGTGCCGCAATTCGGCCTCGATAGCCACATGATTTTCGCCTTCACGCCGTCGGGCAGCCCCGTCCCGCATTTCACGCTGGACAGTGTGTTGAACGCGCCGGATTTTGCCTTCCATCTCGACCTGATTCCGCGCTTGGACATGGGCGCGAATCTGGCCTATATGGATTACTGCTTCGGCCCATTGACCGAGACGTATGAGGCCGCCGCGCAAATCGAGGGACTCAAGCCTGCCAAGTTGGGGCCGCGCCAATACGCGATTATGTCGCCGTGGATGCTGGTGTATCGCGCCAACGAATCGGCGTTTGAGGCGATTCAAGCGCCGGTCAGCGCCTATCTGGAACACTGGGCGGGTTTGGTCGAACAGGGCATCCCATCTGATGTGACCGAGGGCGCGTCCGCCGAATCATTGGCCGAGCGTGACCGGCGTAACCGTGGAATCATCTTCAACCCGTCGGTTGATAAGGTGTGGGCGCAAGTTGACCGCCTGTTGGGGGCGGAAACCAGCGCCCAAATGCGCGAGATTTTGATAAAACAAACCGTGGAGTCCCTATGACCGCACAAACAGAACTTACGGACGCGCCCAGCCAATGGCAGCAGCGCATTGAGGGCGAATGGCACGGCAGACCGTCGGTGTTTGACGCGACGGGCGCACATCAAGGCTATAGCAAGGTCTACCGTTCCAGCACGTTTGAAAACGGGCGCACGCTGTATACCATGAACACCAAATTCGAGGTGGCGGGGTGGCTTCAGCCGCGCTTGGAATATGGCAATTTCGCCTTTGACGTGCAGGACAGCGACCAGAACCGCATCTATATGGGGCCAGATTTCTACGGCGCGGGTCAGCCGTATGGGACACTGGTAGACGCGCACTATTATTCCCCCGGCTGGATGGCCGATTTGCGGACGCTGGTTCACATCTTGCCGGATGGTCAGACCCAGTGCTACTCATCGTTACTGTATCAAGGCCCGACGATTCTGTGCGTGTTTAACGGCTTGTATAAGGTCGCGTTTGATTACCACACCAACCCTGAGACACAGGCGGCGATTGACGCTTTTGTGCAGACCGAAGTCGTCAACGGTTCGCGTCCGCACATCCTCCCGACCAAGCAGGCCGGACGTTGGACGGGTGAGATGCAAGTGTATGACTCCGAGCAGAATCACATCGGCGTCAACCATGTGACGATTGACTACCGTCCGGTCAACCTGTTACGCGCCGAGCAGACCGTCACCATCGAAGGCGTCATCAATCGCAAAATGACCTATACCCGCCACCGCACCGGCAATCTGCACGCCTACGAAGGCCCAGATGTGTACGGCAACGGATTCGGCTATGGGCGGGCGCTGTATACGACTCAGCACATCACCCATCAAGCGGCCAAAATCAAAGGGCGCGAGTTCATCATTGACGACCAGAACAGCATGAGCGCGGTCTGGCAGTTCTATAAGGGCGACAAGCAGACGCACTTGACCTATGGCGTCTTGACATGGGCTGAGGCGTAACCCGATGAGCAAAATCGTGGTTATCACGGGTGGGACTCGCGGGATTGGTTTTGGCCTCGTGCGGGAATTTTTGAAGCGTGAGTGCAAAGTTATTTTCTGCGGGCGCAGTCAGAGCAGTGTCGATAAAGCGCTGGCACAATTCACCACCGAATTTGACGCGGCCAACGTCTTGGGCGTGCCGTGTGATGTCAGCAATGGCGACCAACTTCAAGCCTTGTGGGACGCCGGGGTGAAGCGGTTTGGCCGCATCGACATCTGGATTAACAACGCCGGAATCGGCAACCGGATGCGCCCAGTTTGGAAGATTGACAACGCCGATTTGCGCGATGTGATTGACACCAATCTGACCGGCTCGATGTTGTCGGCGGGCGTGGCGATTCGCGGGATGCTGACTCAGCCAGACGGCGGCCATTTCTATCTGATGGAAGGCTTTGGCAGCAGCGGGAGTGTGCGCGTTGGGATGACCCCGTATGGCGCGACCAAATATGCTGTGCGCTATCTCTCAAAGGCGCTGACGGCAGAGGTCAAAGGCACGAATGTTAAGGCGTCGGTGCTGAGTCCCGGCATTGTCGCCACAGATTTTTTGCCCGATGGCTATGACAATCCGGCGGATTTTGAGAAGGCCAAGCGGATTTTCAACATCCTCGGCGATAAGGTCGAGACGGTCACACCGTTCTTGACCGAAAAAGTGCTGGCGAACGATAAATCTGGGGCGCGTATCGAATGGTTGACCACGCCGAAGGTGTTGTTGCGCTTCTTGACCGCCAGCTTTAACAAGCGCGATTTGTTCTCTTAGGGGTTACGCCGTGGAATTTGTGCAATTGGTAGAGGTCGGTTTGCGCGACGGCTTACAATCTGAAGCGCCGGTAGCCACCGAGGTCAAACTGTGCTGGGCAGAAACGCTCATCGCGGCTGGGCTGACTCGGATTCAGGCGGCCAGTTTCGTCAACCCCGCCCGCGTCCCCAGCATGGCAGACGCTGAGGCGATGTGCGCGGCGCTGGTCAATCACCCCGGCGCGGTGGTCAGTGCGTTGGTGCTGAACGCCAAAGGGCTGGAACGCGCTCACGCCGCTGGAATCAAATCGGTGGACTTGGGGCTGTCGGCCTCACCAAGCCACGGTCAACGCAATACCGGAAAGTCGCTCTCTGAGGCGCTGAATGAGGTTATCGGCATGATTGGCCGCGCCCATCAGTTGGGGATACGCGCCCGCGCCGCCGTGCAATGCGCGTTCGGTTGCCCGCATGAGGATGATGTCACGCCGATGGAAGTTTTGGCGTTGGCGCTCTCACTGGTCGCGGCGGGCGCGGATGAAATCGCCATTGCGGATTCTTCTGGGCAAGGCACGCCAGAGGCGCTACGCGGCCTATTGGCAAACCTAATTCCGCTGGTCGGGCGGACGCCGGTTGTCCTGCATCTGCACGATACGCACGGCCACGGCTATGATAATTTGCGCGTCGGGTTAGAAATGGGCGTGCGCCAATTCGATACCGCCTTCGGCGGGTTGGGCGGCTGCCCGTTCATCCCGAATGCGGCGGGCAATATCAGCACCGAAATCACCGCCGGATTATTGGTCGAATGGGGCTACCAGACCGGAATCGACCCCGCGCAGGTCGCGCTGGTGAGCCAAGAGGCCGGTCAACTTTTGGGGAAGGTGCTGGCATGACTATCGGGCAAACCGTCGCAGAGAAAATCATCTCAGCGCACGCGGGGCGGGCGGTGTATGCCGGTGAGGTGGCGATTGTGCGCGTCGATGGCGTGATGGCAACCGACGCGACTGCGCCGCTGGCGTTGAAAGCGTTTAACGAGATGGGCGGAGTCAAACCGTGGGATGCCAGCCGAGTCTCGATGATTTTAGACCACGCCTCGCCCGCGCCCAATGAACGGGTCGGCTCACTGCACAAACTCATCCGTGATTTCGCGTTTGAACACGGCTGCCATTTTTATGACGTGGGCGCGGGGATTTGCCATCAATTAATGGTCGAAAACGCGCATGTCAAACCGGGCGACTTATTTCTGGGGGCGGACAGCCACACCCCGACCTATGGCGCGCTGAATGCGTTGGCGATGGGGGTCGGGTCAACCGATTTGGCCGCGACTCTGTTGACCGGCAAGACGTGGCTGAAAGTACCGCGCACGCTCAAAATTATCTTGACCGGGCGGCTCAACCCCGGCGTCAGCGCTAAGGATATTATTCTGGCGCTGTGCGGGCTGATTGGGAGCGACGGGGCGCGTTATATGAGCGTCGAATTTACTGGCGAGGCCGTCAAAATCATGACGTTGGCGAGCCGGATGGTGCTGGCGAATATGGTGGCTGAGATGGGCGGCAAGTGCGCCAGCGTTGATCCAGACGGGTTGGTGTTGCCGTATGACTGGACGCCGACCACGCCCGACTACGACGCCGAGTATGCCCGTGTGGTTACATTTGACTGCGACTCGCTCACGCCGATGGTGGCTATCCCACACGCGCCGGATTCGGTCAAACCGATTAGCGATGTGGCGGGGATTCCGGTGCATCAGGCGTTCATCGGGTCATGCACCAACGCCCGCCTAGAGGATTTGCACGCGGCGGCGGATGTGCTGCGCGGTAGGCATATCGCGGCGGGGGTTCGCTTGTTGATTGCGCCGGCCTCTAATGCGGTATTCAAGGCCGCCCTGCGCGACGGCACGCTCGAAACCTTGACCGACGCGGGCGCGGTCTTCATCACCAGCGGATGCGGGCCGTGCGTCGGGACTCATCTGGGCGTGCCGGGGGATGGTGAGACGGTCATCAGCAGCACCAACCGGAATTTTCGCGGGCGGATGGGCAACCCTAACGCTTTGGTCTATTTGAGTTCGCCAGCGGTAGTGGCCGCCTCTGCGGTGATGGGCGTCATCACTGACCCGTTGAAGGTGATGGCATGAGCGACTTAATCGGCAAGGTTCACGCCTATGGCGACGACATCGACACAGACCGCATCATCCCCGGCAAATACACCAAGACGCTGGATTTCAGTCAATTGGCCGCGCATGTCCTCGAAGATTTAGACCCCGATTTCAAGACGACGGTTCAGGCGGGGGACATCTTGGCGGCGGGCGAAAATTTTGGCTGTGGCTCATCTCGTGAGCAAGCGCCGGTAGCGATTCAGGCCGCCGGAGTCAGCGTGGTGATTGCGCGGTCATTCGCCCGAATCTTCTACCGCAACGCCATCAATATCGGTCTGCCGGTGGTCGAAGCGCCGACTCATACCTTGCAGATGGGACATCAGGCGCGGGTTGACCTGTTGGGCGGCGTGGTCGAAAACCTGACCACGGGCGAAACCTACCCCGCAACGCGGATGCCGGATGTGATGCTGGACATCCTCAAGGCGGGCGGGCTGGTGGCTTATCTGCGCGAGAAAGGTGATTTTTGACCATGAGCGCCTCACAGAGTTTACACGGTTTGCGCGTGTTGGAATTTACCCACGCCATCCTCGGCCCGGCTTGCGGCCTGATTCTGGCCGACCTCGGCGCGGATGTCATCAAGATTGAGCCGCCGGACGGCGACCCGACGCGACGCCTGAAAGGATTCGGCAGCGGCTACTTCACGATGTACAACCGGAATAAGCGCAGCCTCGCGGTGGATGTCAAATCGCCAGACGGTTTGGCGCTGATTCATGAACTGGTCGCGTCCGCCGATGTCGTGATTGAGAATTTCGCCCCCGGCACGATGGACAGATTGGGCTTGGGCTATACGGCGCTGTCGGCGCTGAATCGGCGCCTGATTTACGCCTCGCTCAAAGGCTTCATGGAAGGCCCGTATCAGAATCGCACCGCCTTAGATGAAGTCGTACAGATGATGTCCGGCCTCGCCTATATGACCGGCCCAGTCGGGCAGCCGTTGCGGGCGGGCGCGTCGGTGGTGGACATCATGGGCGGGACGTTCGCGGCGATGGGGGTGTTGGTCGCGTTGCGTGAGCGCGATGTGACCGGGCTGGGGTGTTATGTCCAAAACGGCTTGTTCGAGACGGCGGCTTATATCATGGGGCAGCATCTGGCCTATAGCGCCATCAGCCGCCAACCGCTCCCGCCGATGCCCGCACGGGTCAGCGCGTGGGCGATTTATCACGTTTTCGATTGCGCGGACGGGCAAGTATTCGTCGGCGTGACTTCGGATAAGCATTGGGCGCGATTCTGTGAGGTTTTTGAGCGCCCCGATTGGACGGCTGATCCAGATTTGGCGACCAACAATCAGCGGATCGAGGCGCGGGAACGCCTGCACGCCGATTTACGCGCCATGTTCAGGGGCATGACCTGTGCAGAAGCCTTATCTCGCTGTGAACGGGCTGAAATCCCGTTCGCGCCGATTGCCCGCCCAGAAGATTTGTTTGACGACCCGCAGTTGAATCAAGGCATGGGCTTGCTCGAAACCCTCTTGCCAGACGGGACGCTGACCAAACTTCCGCGTTTGCCGATGGCATGGGATGGGGCGGGGTTGGATTTGCACGCCCAACCGCCCGCGATTGGCGAACATTCCGACACGATTCTGGGCGACCTCGGAGTCACGCCGGAAAAAATCGCCGCGCTGCGTGATTTGGGTGTTATCGGATTACTGACAGAAATTGAGAGTTACAAACCATGACGGAACTTAGTCTCGATCTGGTCATCAAAAATGTGCGGGTCGTGCGCCCGAATCAACCCGCGCCGCAAGCGCTAGACATCGGGATTAGCGGCGGCAAAGTCGCCCGCTTAGAGGCCGACATCCCAGCCAGTGATGCTGCCCAAATCTATGACGGCGGCGGAAAGTTGGCGTTTCCGGGGCTGGTGGACGCGCACACCCACACGGGGATTTATACCCCGTTGGAACAAGACGCCGTGACCGAGAGCCGCGCCGCCGCGATGGGCGGGGTCACGTCGATGCTGACGTATTTCCGCACCGGCCAATACTATCTGAACAAGGGCGGGGCGTACCGCGATTTTTACCCCGAAGTGTTGGATATCTCACGCGGGCGCTATCATGTTGATTATGGTTATCATCTCGCGCCCATCAGCCGAGGTCATATCGGTGAGATGGAACATCTGGCGACTCAGATGGGCGTGCCGTCGTTCAAGATTTTCATGTTTTACGGCGGGTACGGCTTACATGGGAAGTCTAATGCCCAGCAAAACTTTTTGATGATTGACGAGGACGAGCGCTACGATTTCGCGCATTTCGAGTTCATCATGCGCGAGGCCGCCCGCATCACCCGTGAGTATCCCGCCCTCGCACCGTATCTTTCGGTCAGCTTGCATTGCGAAATCGCGGACATCCTCAACGCCTATACCGACAAGGTGCAACGTGAGGGAAAACTCACCGGCCTGCACGCTTATAACGCCGCCCGCCCGCCGCACAGCGAGGGATTAGCGGTCTGGATTGCGTCATATCTGGCGCATGAGACCGAATGCCCGAACATCAATCTGCTGCACCTCAGCGGGCGAAAGGCCATGCAAGCCGCGCTGATGATGTCTGAGGTGTTCCCGCACATCCAATTTCGCCGCGAGGTCACGGTGGGACATCTGCTCTTGGATGTCGATAACACCAACGTGTATGCAAAGGTGAATCCGCCCATCCGCCCGCGTGAAGATGTCGAATATCTGTGGCAAGCGGTGTTGGACGGCCATGTCGATTGGATTGTCAGCGACCATGCGTGTTGTCAACATGAACTCAAGGTCAGCCCGTCGGACGCGGGTAATATCTGGCTGGCGAAATCGGGCTTTGGCGGGACGGAATGGCTGTTGTCTGGCGTGTATAGCGAGGGCAGTAAGCGCGGCCTGTCGGTCAATAAAATGGCCGAGTTGCTCAGTTGGTCTCCGGCGCAACGCTACGGTTTGTTGAGCAAGGGCGACCTCGCAGCCGGATATGATGCCGATGTCGTGCTGCTCGATCCGTCGGAGTCGTTCACCGTCCGCGCCACCGATAGTGAATCGGCGCAAGGCTATAGCCCGTTTGAGGGGCAAGAATTGACGGGGCGGGTCAAGGCGACTTTTTTGCGCGGCCAATTAATTTATGAGAACGGGAATATCGTCGGAGAACCCAAAGGGGCGTATCTGCACAGGCCGGGATAAAGCGTGGGCGAACGTACAGTTTATATGGAATGTAGCCATTAACCAAAATTAAGGAGATTTGATGTCTGACC
>DAOTTP010000346.1:0-5650 GCA_034437835.1 Anaerolineae bacterium
GTCTTAGATATCAACCTCTATGATTTGTCGATCCAGTTGTTGGAGGAGCGAAAAATCTGGGACAAGATCATCCTGAATGAGACAACTTGGGATAAGAATAAATTGATTGATCTCCTTCGAAATGTTCTTGACGCTGAGAAACATCTGATTCCGGCAATCGCTGGTTTGATGGAGCAGAATAAAGATTACGAGGTCATGTTCTTATCAGGTGTGGGTGAGATATACCCCTATATACGCTCTCATACCGTGTTGAATAACCTTCAAAGTACCGCTAAGCAACAGCCAACCATCCTGTTTTTTCCGGGGACGTACACCCACTCACCAGAGATAGGCGCGTCGCTTGATCTGTTTGGCCGCCTTCGTGACGATAAATACTATAGAGCATTCAATATCCTGCACTACAACGTGCAATAGCGAGGCATACCGATGCAATTGAACCAGATTTTCGAAAAACCTGTCGATAGACCCATCGAAGGGGTGATTAAGGCTGACGATCAAGCGAGCCTCGTGGTTGAAGTCGATGAATATATCCTCACCCATGAACTTCAGAAGCGCCTAGAAGCGTTCCTCAACAGTTATAACCATTACGACGGAGCCAATGGGACTTGGATCTCTGGTTTTTTCGGCTCTGGTAAATCGCATCTTCTCAAGATGTTGGCGTATCTGCTTGAGAGTAAAACACCGGACTCGCAGCATATTCTGGAGAGTTTTCTCAAGAAATGCGGCGATAACGAGTTACTGCGCGCCGAGATCATCAAAGCGGTGGCGATCCCATCCAAAAGCATCCTGTTCAATATTGACCAGAAGGCCGATGTCATTAGCAAACGGGATGTTGATGCGCTACTAGGCGTCTTCGTCAAAGTGTTCAATGAGATGCAGGGGTATTTTGGAAAACAGGGGCATATCGCACAGTTTGAGAGAGAACTGGACGAGCGCGGTGTTTATGCCCAATTCAGGGATGAATTCGAGCGTATTTCGGGGCTGTCGTGGCACATTGGACGCGAGCAGAGCATCCTAGAGGGTGAGAATATCGCGGCAGCCTATGCCTCGGTGATGGACAGTTCGCTTGCGACTGCCGATGGCATCTTGGACAAATACGAGGCGTCCTATCGGGTGTCGATAGAAGACTTTGCCGATATGGTCAACACCTACCTCAAACGGCAAGAGGCGAATTCGCGGCTGAACTTTTTCGTCGATGAGGTCGGCCAGTATATTGCTGACAACATCAAACTGATGACCAACCTCCAGACGATTGCCGAGACCCTCGCGACCAAATGTCGTGGCCGTGCGTGGATTATCGTCACCGCCCAAGAGGAAATAGACTCGATTACTGGCGAGATGGGCGCACGACAAGGCAACGACTTCTCAAAGATCCAAGACCGTTTCAAGACCCGCATGAAGTTGACCAGTCAAGATGTCGCAGAGGTCATTCAGAAGCGCTTGTTGGCGAAAAACAAGGCCGGTGTAACGGCGCTATCGCGCCTCTATGGTGAACAGGTCAACAACTTCAAGACCCTGTTTGATTTTACCGACGGCGTACCGCCCTATCGCAATTACAAAGACCAAGATCACTTTATCAATGCTTACCCGTTCATCCCGTATCAGTTTGTGTTGTTCCAAACGGCGATTCAAAGCCTATCGCAGCACAACGCCTTTGAGGGCAAGCATAGCTCGGTAGGTGAGCGCTCGATGTTGGGAGTCTTTCAGCAAGTCGCGATGAAAATCGGCGATCACCAAATCGGCCAACTAGCGACGTTTGACCTGATGTTTGAGGGGATACGCAGCTCACTCAAAGCGAATACGCAGCGGTCTATCTTCAATGCCGAAGTACAGCTTGACGACCCCTTTGCCAAGCGCCTCCTCAAGACCTTATTCCTCGTGAAATACGTCAAAGAATTCAAGGCCAGTGAGCGCAATCTCACCGTACTGATGACCGATCGGTTTGGTCAAGACATCAGCGCCCTGAGAAAACAAATCGAAACCGCGTTAAACGAGCTTGAACAACGAACCTACATCCAGCGCAACGGTATTGAGTACGAATACCTGACCGACGAAGAAAAGGATGTCGAGCAAGAGATCAAAAACACCCCGATTGATACCGCAAGCATCATTGATGAATTGGGGACAATCGTTTTTGACCGGATCATCAAAGAGACAAAAATCCGCGCCGAGCAAGGCCTGTTTGACTATGGTTTCTCGCGGATGTTGGACGGGCGTCCCTTCAAAGGCAAAACCCACGAGCTTACCATCCATCTCGTCACCCCGTTTAATGAGCATGTCGGGCATCTGGCGACCCTGCTCTCTCAGAGTATGGGGCGCGATGAGTTGGTGATCGTGATGCCGGATGATGGTCGGATCATGCCTGACCTAAAGCTGTATATGCAGACCCAGAAGTATTTCAACCAGAATATCAATAAAGCCCCCAGCGAGCGCATCAAGTCGATCCTGAACAACAAGCAATATTTGAACAATGACCGCTATAACGAGATCGTGCAGAAAGCGCGTGAGCTGATTGCAGCGGGGACGTTTATCTCGAACGGGGCTGAATTGGTGATCAGCGGTGAGGATGTCCAGACCAAAGTGTTTCGCGGTTTCCATCAGTTGATTCGCTCGACCTACACCCACCTCAAGATGCTGCCGCAGGATAGCGTCTATCGCGAGGGGGAGGTCGGGAAATACCTGTCCAATTCCGACAGCTTATTCAGCAATGACACGCTTGAGATGCCTGAGGCCGAGCGCGAACTGCTCAGCAGCATCAGCCTCCAGAAAAACACGGGGACTCGCATTACCCTGAAAGGCCTGACCGAAAAGTTTGAGCGTAAGCCGTATGGTTGGTATCTGGCGGCCATCCTCATCACGCTGGCGAAGATTCACGCCCGTGGCCGAGTCGAAATCCGACAAGACGGGATGGTGCTTGAGGGCAAAGAGTTGGAGGCCGCGCTCTTGAACACGCGGTTGCACCCCAATCTGGTGCTAACGCCAGAGGAGGACTATAGCGCGTCACAAATTCGCACGCTCAAAGACTTCTACAATGATTTCTTCGACGCGCCGCCGCTCTCTGAAGAAGCTAAAGATCTCGCCAATCAGACCAAGGCCGAACTGCTCAAGCGGATTATCTCGCTCACCGCGCACGCCCAGAACAGCCGTAATTACCCCTTCCTGAAGGCGCTTGAGCCGGTGATTGACCAGTTGAAGGCGGTGACGAACAAGTCCTATTCGTGGTATCTGACCGAGTTCACGGATGACGCCGACCGGTTGCTGAACATGAAAGACGACACCATCGCCCCGATCCTGAACTTTATGAACGGCGGGCAGCGTGAAATTTATGACGAGGCGCAGGATTTCCTCAAGGTGCAGCACGCCAATTTCCAGTCGATAGGCTATGATGAGTCCATACAGATTGAGCAGATCCTAGCGGATCCCGCCTGTTATCGGGGGGATTACATGCGGCGCGTCAAGGCCTTGATGGACGGGTTGAGGACGACTATCGACGGCGCTTTAACCGACGCTAAAACCACCGCCTATCAGTTGTTGACCGCGCAACGCCAGCGGCTTGAGGGGGATGAGCGCTTTAAGCGCCTGTCCGTCATCCAACAACAGAACCTGATCGGCTCATTCCAAGACATCACTGGGCGCGTGACCAAGCAATACACCGTGATCTCCGTGATTGAGCGTGAGGTGGCGCGTTTCCAGACCGAAACCTTTACACGACTGCTGACGCTGATGGACGAGTGGTTGCACCAGAATAGGGCGGCCAGCCCCGTCGCTCGGGATTCGGCAGCGCCCGCCGTGGCAAAATATGTCCGGCTACGCGACATCGAAATAGATTTTGATAAGCTGTCGCTGGACAACGAAGCCGACCTAGACGCCTATTTAGACGCGCTGGCCGAGGCCTATCGCCAGCACATCCGCGACGGCAAACGCATCCAGCTTTAACCGAACCCTTGACGCGCATAAGGACACCCGACCATGAACACTGCCCCCTTGAAGAATTTTGCACAAGACGCCCGCCGCCGCTTGATGGCGCAAGTCATGGGGCGGGTCGAGGCCGCCCTGATGATGGACGGCGCGGCGGCGGCAGAAAACGCTAAGGCGATCGGTGAACTCAGGGCGACGATTGCGGACACGTCTAAGGCGGCAGTGATCGAACGGGTCGCCTATATCTGGTTCAACCGGTTTTGCGCGCTGCGTTTTATGGAAGTCAACGGCTACGCCATGGTGCGCGCCGTCTCGCCCGCTGAGGGCGCGACCCAGCCCGAGATTTTGGCAGAGGCCAAACGAGGCATCATCAGCACTGACCTGCTGACCGCCGCGCAGCACAAGCGGGTCAACGACCTACTGACCGGAAAACTCCCCTCACCAGATGGGCAAGGCGAAGCCTACCGGATGCTGCTGGTCGGGGTGTGCAACTATTACCACAAGATCATGCCGTATCTGTTTGAGAAGATCGAAGACTATACCGAGTTGTTGCTGCCGTTGGATTTGCTGTCTGAGGACTCGGTCTTGAGCGCCGCCCGCCGCACGTTGGACGCCGAGGCTTGCCAAAATGTCGAGGTGATTGGCTGGCTGTACCAGTTTTACATCTCAGAGAAAAAAGACGCGGTGTTCGCGTCTAAAGACAAGGTGGCCGCAGACGACATCCCCGCCGCCACCCAGTTATTCACCCCCAATTGGATCGTGCGCTATCTGGTCGAAAATTCGCTGGGGCGGCTATGGCTGCTCAACCACCCCGAGTCGCGGCTGGCCGAGCGCATGAGCTATTACATCGCGCCCGCCCAACCCGAAACCGACTTCCTCAAAATCGACTCGCCAGAAGACCTGCGCGTGTGTGACCCAGCCTGCGGTTCTGGTCACATGCTGGTCTACGCCTTCGATGTGCTGTACGCCATCTATGAGGAAGCGGGCTACACGCCGACCGACATCCCCGCGCTGATTTTGACGCACAACCTGTACGGAATCGAGATTGACGAACGGGCGGGGGCGCTGTCGGCCTTTGCGCTGACCATGAAAGCGCGTGAGAGACACCGCCGCTTCTTCCGCGCCCCGGTACAGCCCCATATCTGTGTGATGGAAGATGTCGAGTTTGAGCCGGATCAGTTGGCCGACTACATCGACCAAGCGGGGCGAAACCTGTTCAACGGCGAAATCGTCTCGACGCTGCACCAGTTCAAACAGGCCAAACATTTCGGCTCGCTGATTCGTCCGGTTGCCGGTGGCGTGCGTGAGCTATTGGGGACGCTGCGCGCCAAGGACTTTGGCGGGCGGACGCTGTTCTTGCGCGAGACGCACGCCAAAATGCTGACCGCCCTGACCCAAGCCGACTATCTCAGCCAAAAGTATCACGTCGTGGTCGCCAACCCCCCGTATATGGGCGGCGGCAACATGAACGATGACCTCAAAGCGTTCGCCAAAGACGAGTACAAGGACAGCAAAGCCGACCTATTCGCCATGTTCATCGAACGCTGCTTGGATTTAGGGATGCGGCGTGCTTATACCTCCATGATTACCATGCAAAGCTGGATGTTCTTGTCATTGTTTGAGAAATTGCGCGAAAATTTGCTCAAGCAAGACACGATTCTGTCGATGGCACACTTGGGCGCACGGGCGTTTGACACCATCGGCGGCGAAGTGGTACAGACCACCGCCTTTG
>DAOTTP010000347.1:0-7315 GCA_034437835.1 Anaerolineae bacterium
GCAGCGCGGGCGTGGGCGCGTCGATTTGTGACGTGGTATAATGAAGAGCATTACCATTCGGGGCTGAACCTGCTCACCCCGTCGAGCGTGCATTACGGGGAAGCGGGGGATATTCAGCGCCAGCGTCAAGCGGTGATGTCGGCGGCTTATGCCGCCAACCCAACGCGCTTCACTCGCGGCGAACCGGTGGTCAAGGGCGCTCCAACGGCGGTCTATCTCAACCCACCCGACCAGCCCGAGAATCTCTCTTAACCAGTTTTACGAAGTTGTCTCATTATCCTTGACACATACCGCTCTAGATCCCTAAAACTGACTATCTTCCTGATTAATGTCACCTGTGCGTGATGACATATCCGACTGTTTTTATGTAGACCAGTCGTTATAATTAAATTATCATCAATCCTATATGGGTTGAAAAAAAAGAGGCAACTGAGATGACTCCCAAAATTCTTGTGACCGGTGCATCGGGTAATGTCGGTAGTGAGGTCGTTCGCGGCTTGAAGGAAAAAGGCATCCCTTTTCGTGTCGGAGTATTTGACCCACAGACCGCCCAACGTGAGGACGACCCACATATCGACACAGTGCCGTTCGACTTTTTGAACCCTGAGACCTATCAGACGGCCTTTGCGGGCATTAAGCATCTGTTCTTGATTAGACCGCCCGCGTTGGCGAATGTAGAGCGTGACATCGCCCCGGCGATTCGGGCGGCCATTGCGTGCGGCGTCGAACATATCGTCTTTCTATCGCTCCAAGGGGTTGAGAACAACCGAATCACCCCGCATTACAAAATCGAGCAATTGATTTTGGGGATGGAGGTACGCTATACGTTTCTGCGGGCAAGCTTTTTCATGCAAAACCTCTCGACCACTCAGGCCGCCGAAATCAGGGATTTAAGCGAAATCGCGCTGCCAGTGGGCAAGGCCAAGACCAGCTTTATTGATGTCCGTGATATAGCCGCCGTGGCCGTCTGTGCGCTGACGGACAGCCAACATGAGAACCGCAAATACACGCTGACGGGTAGCGAGGCGCTAGATTACACTCAGGTGGCGGAAAAATTATCGGTGGTGCTAAAACGCCCCATCCGTTACAGTAATCCCTCGGTTTTCTCGTTCGTGCGGCGACAGCTTGCAGCGGGGCGCAGTTTGGGCTATACGTTGATTGTGGCTGCTCTCTATACCATCACTCGGTTCGGAAATGCCAAAGAGATCACGGGGGATGTTCAGACCATTTTAGGGCGTCCGCCCATCACCTTTGACCAGTTTGTGCAAGATTATCATCAGTGTTGGCTGCCGTAACATAAAAGGCCGGGATCGACATGAACTCCACGCGGGATCAGATTATTGCAACAACCTGTGATTTGTTGGAATCACAGGGTTATCACGCGACGGGATTGAATCAAATTGTCAAGGAAAGCGGCAGCCCCAAAGGGTCGCTGTATTATCATTTTCCCGGCGGTAAAGAAGAACTTGCACTTGCAGCCGTGACTCATGTCGGCAACATGGTACTCCAGCGCATCCGCGAGAACTTGGCGCTGATTGAAAACCCCGCTGAGGCGATCACCGCCTTCATTAAAAACGTCGCTTTCCATGTCGAGATGTCTGATTTTCGGGCGGGTGGGCCAATCACCACGATTGCGATGGAGACCGCTTCAACCAGCCCGACACTACGCGGGGAATGTCAACGCATCTATAGCGGATGGCAAGCTGTTTTCGCTGATAAACTCAATGCCGCAGGACTCCCTCAAGCGCGTGCCGAGCGCATGGCGGTGATGATTATCGCCGCCCTTGAGGGTGGGGTGATTTTGTGCCGTACCGGGCAGAGTCGCGCTCCATTAGAACAGGTTGCGGATGAAATTGGCGAGATGGTGAAACACGCGATGTCATTCGGATCGGCCTTGTGACCTGACCGACAGCCACATCTGTGACCGTTCTACTGCCTATAGTAGAATGCCGCGCCGCCGGGGAGTGACAACATATATCACTCCGATGCGGCGACGGGAGAATGTTTTCTAGCGCGCACGACTCATCGTCAACCAGATCAGGCGACCCACGAACCACGCGACAATCCCCCAGACAAACATGGCGATCAGTGTGGTGATTTCCAGCACCGATGTGCCGCCCAAACTTGGGTTTTGCAGAAGGGTTGCGAACAACGCCACGAACGGTGCAGACAGCATATCAATGAAGTTGGCGAAGCCATTAGTGGGGTTTGCGCCAATCAGATGCAAAACCACGCGAGTCAGCAACAGCAATTCCAACGCGCCGAACAGGAAATAGGAGATATTGACGATGCGTGCAACGGACGAATTTTGATTGGCCGTGACGATGCCCTGTCGCTTCTCGCCTAGATTCACCGCCTGATGATGCTCGATGTTGCGGTCTACTCTTTCTTCGTGTCGGTTGAGTTCTTGGTCGCGTAATTCGTTCCCAGTCATTGGTTTAACGCCTTTTCTTGGATAATAGATGGATAGGTTTGGATTGTTTAGAGGATAGCCGTCTTATACGGGTTGGAAGTGCTGACGGACTTCTGCCGCAATTTGAGCATCGGTCAGCTTGTCCGTGGTCTTGACCGAAACAACGAGGTCGGGGATGGCGTGACCCTCAAGGCGTTTTTGAAACTCAATCTTCGCCTCACCCGGGCCGAGTATTAGGATGGAGGTCACATCGGTAAGCTGAGCGATGATCTCATCATAATATTGGTCAAGCTGGTTATCCATGCGCCTATCACGCCCGTTTTCCGATGAAACTTGATGCGGTTTATTGCCGCCCCCGGGACGTGAAACAGAATAGCGGACGCGCTTTTCCATGTTGGATTTGACTTGCTTGATTGCTTCCTCTGCGTCAAGGCTCGTCACAATCACGGCGCGTTGATGGTCAATCCACAAACCCATTTCTTTTGTCATTGGATATCCTTGAATTAGTCATTTCGCATAATGTGTCCCTTATTCCAGTATAGAACCGTTGTTTTGCTCAAACATCCGCCTACTGGTGGATTATGATGTCGTCCGCTCGTAGGATGACTCCGCTAATTGATGCTCAAGAATAACTTGTTGATGTCTCGTGAAAATAGGCCGATAAAATAGGGCGGATTATGTCCTAATACCGCGTTTATACTGATTTTTATACTCGCAACAACGAATGGAGCTAACCATGCAGACCGAATTAACTGTACAAGATGGCCGCGTTGATTTTGATTTCCTGATGGGGAGTTGGAAAGTCAGCCATCGCCGTCTGCGCGAACGGCTCAAGGGGTCGGATTCGTGGGAGGAATTTGAAGGCACATCGGTTATGCGCCCGCTACTGGGCGGGCTGGGGAATATCGAAGAAGGCAAATTCTTCCGCGAAACTGGCGAGGCTCAAGGTGTGGCGTTACGCCTGTTCGATGTCGAGACTCAACTGTGGCGGATTTATTGGGCGGATGGTTCGCATGGGGTCTTGGATATCCCGATGATTGGCGAGTTTGAAAACGGGCGCGGTGAGTTCTTGGCGCAAGAATTGTTTGAGGGCAAGCCCATCTTCAGCCGCTTCCTGTGGACGGTACAGGACGAGACGACCTGTCGATGGGAGCAGGCGTTTTCTGCCGATAGTGGCAAAACATGGGAGACCAATTGGACGATGGATTTCACCAAGATAGCCTGACCCACCACGATGGTACAATCGCCTCTATCAAGCCAAAATCCGGGTAGAGGCGTTATGTATCATCCGACAACCCGCGTGCTGGCGGTGCTGGCATTGCTCCAATCGCATGGCCGCCTGACCGGGGCAGAGATGGCGCGGCGGCTGGAGGTGAATATCCGCACCTTGCGGCGCTATATCACGATGCTGCAAGACCTCGGCATCCCCATTATCGCGGAACGGGGGCGCAACGGGTGCTATGAATTGACCGCAGGCCATAAGCTCCCGCCGATGATGTTCACCAATGATGAAGCCGTGGCGCTGTCGATTGCGCTACTCACCGCCCATCAATTGCGCTTGACCGAAACCGTCCACGCCATCCAGAGCGCACGCGCCAAGCTTGAACTGGTCATGCCGGTGGATTTGAAAGACCAGATTCGTAGCCTGACCGAGACCATCCGCCTCGATTTGAACGCTGTCTCGGTCAACGCGCCGGAGGGGGATATCATCCTTATCCTGAGTAGCGCCGCGCATCAGCGTCGGCGGGTACATATACGCTATCGTTCCGGCCAAGATGAGCAGACCGAGCGCGATTTCGACCCGTATGGGCTGGCCTATCATCAGGGGCGGTGGTACGCGGTTGGGTATTGCGGGCTGCGCCGCGATTTGCGCTCTTTTCGGCTGGATCGCTTGGTTGTCGCTGAACTGACCGACGCCCATTTTGAGCGCCCAGAAAATTTTGACGCTCTCACGCACGTTATACAGGGCGTGGCGATGCTCCCGCGTGACTATTCGTTTGAAATCCTGCTGAAAACGGATTTACTCACCGCGCAAAAAGAGGTTGAGGATGTGTTTGGCGTGTTAGAGCCGTGCGAGGATGGGGTATTGATGCGCGGCAGCACCGATGACCTCACATGGCTGGCGCGCTTGCTGGCAAAATTCTCGTTTCCGTTCGTCATCCATCAACCGGAGGGCTTGTACCTCGCCTTGCGTAAACACGCCGAGTCGCTCTTGGACATCGCGGGAAATATCTAGCAACCAGACAGTGAACGAACGTTCTGTAAAGAGACAGAGGGAAGAGGGTCAAAGAGGGCTAATCGTCGCTCAATAAAGTCCCATCTAAGAGGTGAGGGATGGGCATTGAAACTCGCATCGATTGTTTTTTCGCAGATTCACCTTAGCGACTTTCTCACCTTTTTTCAAGCTCATCCCTAGACCATCTGTTCAGTGTCTGGTGGCTAGACAATGCTTTACCAATCACTTTGTCGTGTTACAGCGCCGCCCAAGACTTCAGAGCGCGTAGGCGGGATGAGTTCTTAATCGGCTGCGTTTCTATCCGGCGCAGCAGGCTATCAAGCATGTCATTGTCCCGCCCCGTGACGAATGTCATATGATAGGGATGTCCTCGACAACCAGATTTTCCGCGATGATGGACGAACTCAGCACGCCGGGCAGACCCGCGCCCGGATGAGTCCCGGCGCCGACGAAATACAGCCGTTCGATGTCCTCACTGCGATTGTGCGGGCGGAACCACGCCGACTGGGTGAGGATGGGCTGCACGCTAAAGGCCGACCCCATATAGCTATTCAACGTCCCCTGAAAATGCAACGGGTCGATATAGTGTTCTGCGACGATGTTTTCTTGCAAATCCGGCAGATAATTGTCCTCTAGGAAGTTCATGATTGAATCGCGGTAGGGCTTGGCCGCCTTCTTCCAATCTGTGCCGCTGCCGAGGTGCGGGATGGGCGACAACACATAGAACGATTCGCCCCCTTTCGGAGCCATTGACGGGTCGGTCAGAGTTGGCATGTGCAGATACAGCGAGAAATCTTCGGCCAAAACTTGCTTGTTAAAGATGTCGTTCAGCAAGCCCTTATAGCGCTCGCCGAGGATGATGTTATGGTGAGCGAGGGCGCTATCGGTATAGCGGCGCTTCGTCCCGAAATAAATCACGAACAGCGACATGCTGTATTTGGTGCGTTCGATTTTACGGTCTGTGTTCTTGCGCCGATATTCCGCCGGGACAAGATATTTATAGGCGTGAGCGACCTCACCGTTACAGACCACCGCATCGGCTTTGTGTAACGCCCCGTCAGCCATCCGCACGCCGGTAGCGCGGCGGGTTTTAGGGTCAATTTCGATTTGCGCGACCTCAGCGTTGAGCGTGATTTTACCGCCCATCTCAGTGATGAGGCGCTCGAAGGCGTTGACAATCGACCCCGTGCCGCCCATCGCATACCACACCCCCCATTGGCGCTCCAGATAGTGAATCATGGCGTAAATCGACGGCGAATCGAACGGGTTGCCGCCAATCAGCAGGGGGTGGAAGCTGAACACGCGGCGCAGAAATTCATCTTTGACGAATTGCGAGACGTATTGATAGACGCTGAGGTAACTCTGCATCTTAATCAGGTCGGGCGCGACCTTGAGCATGTCGGTGAAGTGTAAAAAGGGCTTATCGGCCAGTTGAACAAACCCTTTTTCAAAAATCGGCTTGGTGCTGGCGATAAATTTTTTGTAGCCCTCGACATCGCCGGGGCTGCGCTCGCGGATTTGGTTGAGGATAAATTCCTCGTCGCGGTTGTAGTCAAACGACTGACGGTCTTTGTCGAAGATTCGATAGTACGGCTGGCACTCGACCATCTCAAAATAATCTTGGCGTTTTTTGCCCGCCAACGCCCATAAATCATCAAACATGAACGGCGCGGTGACGATGGTCGGACCGCCGTCAAACTTATAGCCGTTGATGTCGTAGACGTATGCCCGCCCGCCCAGCTTGTCGCGCTTCTCAAAAATTTCCACGTCATAGCCGCGTGCCAACAGGCGCACTGCCGCGCCGAGGCCGCCGAATCCGCTGCCGATGATGATGACTTTTTTACCCATGATTGCCCACGCTTATCTGTCAGACTTATCCACAATGCTTTTAAGCGTAGCGGAAAAACCAGAACGCTGGATTCAAACCAGATGAGTGTTGGGGGAGTTATTTTGAATACTTTAGTCTGTCGATAAATAGTATTCTCTTTTGTACATTTGATTTATGACAACAGAACAAGCACTTGCCACTATATTAAAACGTTTACGGCGTGAGAAGAATTTCGCGCAAGATGATTTTGCTTTGATTGTTGGCTTGCACCGCACCTACATTAGCCAATTGGAACGTGGCTTAAAAAGCCCCACACTCAAAACATTACAAAGAGTCGCTGAGGCGCTCGGTTTATCGCTAGTTCAGTTGATGGAGCATTTAGAAAAAGAATTGGAGCATCGCGATGGCGACATTGACGGATGAGGAGTCTTTGCGCCTAAAACAGGGTATTGCCGTTGCCTTGTCATTTCCATTGATTGATGATTTAGAAGATTATGTTTGGGAATCTGTTTTTGCGTATATGAAAGACCTTCCAAGCACTTATATCCGCGATAAACAACTTTTTGACATCTATTTTTGAACTGAATATCTGTCGGCTTTCTATGGATGAAGTGATGGTTCCGCTTCTAAACCTGTTAAACAGGCCATAAGGGCTGGTACTAATGCTTGAATGAGCAATGGCGGCACAGCGTTACCAATCTGATGAGCCTTCTCAATATAATGGAGAACCTAAATAGAACTAGCATAATGCACATCATTGGGGATTTTCGTAGGGGCGAGGCTTGCCCGCCCGCTATTTGAGATGACATAAACGCTGGTTGTAATCATGCTGTTTTTG
>DAOTTP010000348.1:0-32825 GCA_034437835.1 Anaerolineae bacterium
TTCAAGCCATTCCTCCATCGCCATCAGATTCTTGTTCGTGGTTAGGGTTGATTGTGTGTCCATCCCAAAACTCCTGTATCACGTTCTGCTTACAGACAAGTATAGCCCCAACTCATCACTCATCACTGACTTTGCAACTCTTGTCGTGCGGCCTCGAACATGACCTCTATCGGCGGTTCGACGCCCGTCCAGAGTTTGAACGCCGCCGCGCCTTGATAAACCAACATCCCCAGCCCGCCGATTCCGCGCCCACCGTGTTCTTCGGCTTGCTGCATCAGACGGGTTTGCGCGGGGCGATAAATCATATCGTAGACCGTCACATCCTGCGGAAACGGGACGCCATACACCCACGGCGACTCGTCCAGATTTGGGAACATCCCCGCCGGAGTCGAATTCACAATCAGGTCGATGTCGCCGGATTCGACGGCCTCATCTAATGTGAGCGCGTCGGCTTTCATCATCAGATTTGAGAGCGATAAATTGGCGACCATCGCCCGCGCCCGTTCAATACTGCGATTGACCACCATCACCGACGCGCCCGCGCCAGTCAACCCAACCACCGCCGCCCGCGCCGCGCCGCCCGCGCCCAAAACCAACACGCGCTTGCCGGTCAATTCGACCCCGTTGGCGGCCAAATCGGTGATGAACCCGCCAACATCGGTATTTGTGCCGGTCATCGTGCGAAAATCAATCGTATTCACCGCGCCCACCGCCTGCGCCAACTTATCCGGCACGATATGGCGCATGACTTCCTCTTTGTGCGGGATGGTCACGTTAATCCCGACATAGCCGTGGCGTTGTGGCTCCAACACCCCCAAGCGGGCGATGTCCGGTGGAATCGCCATCTTGTCATAGACCCAATCCATGCCCAGCGCCTGAAATGCGGCGTTGTGCATGGCAGGGCTGAAGGTGGTGGTCAACGGCCACCCGATAATCCCGACCCGCTGCGTCATGCCGTCTCCGGCTCATACTCAACGATGTCGGCCTTGAGGTGCGCCATGATTTTAGCGAATCCGGGGAACGAGTCGCCCGCGCAGGCCGCATCTAAGACGGTGGTCTCGCCGGACGCAACCAAGCCCGCCACAGCCATACTCATCGCAATCCGGTGGTCGTCGTGACCGTCAGTGACCGCCCCTGTCAGCGATTGCGCCCCCGTGATACGAAAGCCGTCCGAGGTTTCGGTCACTTCCGCGCCCAGTTTGCGGAGTTCATTTGCCATCACCGCGATTCGGTCTGTTTCTTTGACGCGCAACTCTTGAGCATCACGCACCACCGTCTCACCGATAGCCGATAGCGCCGCGACCATGAAGACGGGGAATTCATCAATCATCCGCACCACGACCTCACCACCGACTTCGACGGCTTTGAGTTGGGCGTATTTAATCCGAATCGTCCCGACGGGTTCGCCCGCCTCTAGGCCGGTTTCGGTCACAGTGATGTCCGCGCCCATCTCGTTCATTACATCAATGATTCCGGTGCGCGTTTCGTTGAGATTGACGCCGGTCAATGTCACATCACTGCCGGGGACGATGCTGGCGGCCACAATCAAAAAGGCGGCGGATGAGGCATCCCCCGGCACGGTGGTATCAAACGGCTTGAGCAGTCCGCCGGACTTGATGCGCGTGACATTGCCCTCAACCGTGATATCTGCGCCCATCGCAGTCAACATCTTCTCGGTGTGATCGCGGGCAGGTCCCGGCTGAGTCACCACCGTCTGACCCTCTGCGAACAAACCGGCCAATAAGACCGCGCTCTTGACCTGTGCAGAGGCCATCGGCATGTCGTAATGAATGCCTTTGAGTTGCGCGGGCGTGATGGTCAACGGCGCTTTGCCTTCATCCGAGACGATATTCGCGCCCATGCGGGTCAGCGGCTCGATGATGCGCTTCATCGGGCGGCGACGTAACTGATAACTCCCGTCCAAGACCGACGGGAAGGACTGACCGACCATAATCCCCGCAATCAGACGAATCCCCGTCCCAGCATTGACCAAATCGAGAGGGGCATCTGGTTGGAGCAATTGCCCGCCGTGAATCGTCAAAGTGTTAGTATCGTGGCGGTCAATCTTGATGCCCAATTTGCGGACGCTGGCGAGTGAGGCTTCGGTATCGCCCGCCGCCAACCAGCCGCGCACATGGCTGACACCTTGCGCCAATGCCCCAAACATCACTACGCGATGCGAGAGCGATTTATCGCCCGGAACAGGGGTC
This sequence comes from Anaerolineae bacterium, assembly GCA_034437835.1. Lineage (GTDB taxonomy): Bacteria > Chloroflexota > Anaerolineae > Aggregatilineales > Phototrophicaceae > Flexicrinis. Next base: position 2,211 of record DAOTTP010000348.1, read on the forward strand.
GTACCTTGCAGCGGTGTGCCGGAGTTCACCCGCCAACGTAAATCAAGTTTTGCCATTCGTATTCGTCCGTTTCTCGTAGTTTGCGTACCAATCGGTGCGCGCTTCCCGGATCGGGATGAGCGCGTCTGCCAAGTGACTTTCATCGCGTGAAATCAACATCGTCTCCAGCAGCCCCAACTGCACACGGAACATCGCCAATAGCGTGGCGACGGCTTGCGTATTGGTGCTGAGGATGTCGCTCATCATCTTAATGTCCTGCCCAGCCAAGCGCGAGGTATCGCGGAAGCCGCCCGCCGCCAAATCCCACACGCCGGGGTCTTTGTCTGAGAACTGGCGCACGGTGGCGACCAACGACGCGCTCAACAAATACGGCAGATGGCTGATGGCAGCCACCACTTTATCGTGGCGCTCGGCCTCCATTTCGACTGGGATTGCGCCGACAGCCTCTAGCAATGAGAGCGCCCGCCCGCGTGCTGCCGGGGTCATCCTCCGAGTCGGGCAAATCACCCACGGGCGATTGGCGTATAAGAAAGGGTCTGCTCCGTCTAATCCGCTGATTTCCTTGCCGGTCATCGGGTGGCCGCCCACCGCTTGAATCCCAATCGGTAGCCGCCCCATCGCGTCGCAGATGTCCTGCTTGGTGCTGCCGATGTCAATTAGCAGCGTATTGGAGCGCATCCACGACCCGATTTTATCGCGGACGAGCGAGAGAATCACCCGCACCGGCGCACATAAAATCACTGTATCCGCTGATTTGACGGCGGCGCGTAAATCGTCCGTCGCTTCATCAACAATTTTACGCGCTACCGCCAATTCGCGGCTGGCGGGGTCGGGTTCAACCGCGACCAAATGCTCGACATGGGGGCGCAACGCCAGTGCCAGCGATCCGCCCATCAAACCCAACCCGACAATGACCGTCTGTTTAGAGCTAAAGCCCATGGTGTCGTTACGCTGACCGCCCCACTGCTTGCGCCACGCGCCGGACGGACTCAATCATCTGAGCAAAAGCCGCCGGATTCAAACTCTGGCGTCCGTCGCTCATGGCGTTGGCCGGGTCGGGGTGGACTTCGATAATCAGACCATCCGCGCCCGCCGCAATCGCCGCCCGCGCAATCGACTCGACATATTCAGACTTACCGACGGCGTGGCTGGGGTCAGCGATGACCGGCAGATGTGAGAGATGCTTCAAGACCGGAATCGCGTTGACATCAAATGTGTTACGGGTTGAAGTCTCGAACGTGCGGATGCCGCGCTCGCACAGCATGACCTCGTGATTGCCCTTCGCCAAAATATACTCGGCGGCCATCAGTAAATCCTCAACCGTGCTGCTCATCCCGCGCTTGAGCAAAACCGGCTTACGCGCCTCACCAACTGCGTTCAGCAGGGTGAAATTCTGCATGTTACGCGCCCCGACTTGCAGCACATCGGCGTATTGGCAGACCAAATCAACCAAATGCGGATCCATCACCTCAGTCACGATGGGCAGGCCGGTCTGTTCACGCGCCTCAGCCAGCCATTGCAGGCCGAGTTCGCCGTGTCCTTGAAAGCTGTACGGGGATGAGCGTGGTTTGAACGCCCCGCCGCGTAACGCCGTCGCACCGGCATCTTTGACCGCGTGGGCTGCCTCAATAATCGCCTCGCGGCCTTCAACAGAACACGGCCCCGCAATCACCAAAACCTTATTGCCGCCCATCATCGCGCCATTCAGCTTGATTTGAGTATCCTCAGCGTGGAATTGGCGACTGGCGAGGGTGTATGGCACTTTTACCGGCGTGACTTTTTCGACCCCCGGCAAGGTCGAGTAGCTTTCTGGCAATAACGGCTTGTTGCTCTGACCGACCACCGCGACAATCGTGCGTACCCCGTGCCAGACATGCGCCTCGTACCCATCATGGGCGACTTGTTCCTGTACCCCTGCGACGTGTACCCCGTTCGTCCCCGGTTGCATCAAGACAATCATGTTATTTCCCCCTGTTTATGACGGATGACCCATCCCGAGTCCCGCCGCGTATCGGTGATTTCTGACTGCAAACTTCTAACTGACGACTTCGGACTCTTGTTGCATAGCGTGTTTAGCGGCGAAATCTGGCCGTAGTACCACCGCGCCTCGCAAGTAGACATGGACGAGTTCATCCAGTGATTTTTCGGTATTCCAGTGAATCAACACGCGGACGCATTGTTTGACCGCATCCGGCACATCAATCTCAATCATCCCCAATAGCGCCACCTTGCCCAATCCTACCCGCCGCGCCCCAATTGCGGGGAACGCCGCGTTCAAATCTGGGGTGCTGGTAAAAAACACGCTGGCGATGTCCTCTTCTTCAATATCGTTAGCCCGCAGTAGTTCGGTCATCAATTCCATCACCGATTCCGTAATCGCCTCTGGCGTATTGTCCGCAGCCGTCGTCGCACCGCGCACACCACGCACGCGCATCGTCCCATGTCCCATTTCTGCACCCTATCTGTTTGAACACCGCACAAGCAAACAAAAAAGGTGCAGAGCGTTATGCTCTGCACCTTCTCAGGTTTCGGCCTACGACAACCTTATGAGGTTAAGTCGATTGCCGCGCAGCGATCAACGCTCCAAACGCCCCAGTATGGCCTTTAAAGGTGTAATAGGCATAGGTGCGGTTGAGGTGTTGCACGCGACAAAAAACCCTCTCACTCAGGTCGATGCAGAGAGCATAACGTGGGTTTGGAAAGTCGGCAAGGGTACAGCCATCAACTCCTTAAAAGTCCGTCGATTCTTTGGCGGATGGGCGAACGGTGACTCCGATTGTTCGGGTTTTTAGAGCGCTGCGCGAATTTCTCCAGCTAATTTCGCCACCGCGCCGACTCCCTGTGGCGCAACGCGGATTAACGCGCTGGCGACGATGAAGCCCTCGACGTGTTTTGCGACCTGCGCGGCCTGTTCCGGCGTGCTGACCCCGAATCCCCATACCAGCGGTAAATCGGTCTGCGCCCGCACCCGTGAAATATACTCACCGATGTCGGCGGGCAATTCGCGCCGTGCGCCGGTTGTGCCGGTCACGCTGACGACATAGATAAAGCCCGTCGCTTTTTGCGCAACCAACGCGAGGCGGGCGTCATTGCTGGTCGGGGCGGCAAAAAATATCAGCGCCAACCCGTGTTTGCCAAGCGCGTCGAACAAGTGCGCTTCTTCCGGCGGTAAATCCGGGCAAATCAAGCCATCCGCGCCCGCTTCTAGCAAATCTTGGGCGAACTTGTCCGCCCCATACGCCAGTAACGGGTTGATATAGCTGAAAAACATCATCGGCTGAGTGACGCCGCGCTGCCGTAGCTCACGGATAGCGTCTAGGCCGGTTTTGGTGTTCACACCGTTATCGAGCGCGATCTGTGAGGCGTGTTGAATCACTGGGCCATCGGCCAGCGGGTCGCTGAACGGCACGCCGATTTCAAACCCGTCCACGCCCAATTTACTCATCGCTTCTACCGCGTCCACTGACTCGGCAAGATTGGGATAGCCCATCATGGCGAACGGCAAAAACGCGCCGCGTCCTTCAGATTTTGTGCGGGCGAACATGGCCGCAATCGCGGCCTGTCCGGTTAGTTCTCGTGTTGTGATAGTAGTCATGGTTCAGGAATCTCCAAAGTACCGGCGTCTAGGTCATGATAGAACTGCCGCATGACATCGTGTTGCGAGAAGGCCAGTTCCAAAACTTCTGCCGCCGCACGGTCAAACAAGGCCATCGCTTGCCCCTCACCTAATGTCAGCGTAGCGGGGTCAACCGTTAATCGCCCAACATAAACGTGGTTATGCACAGTAATCGTAGGGTCAACGGCCATCGGCCTGACTTGTACCATCCAATGACGGAAATTCAGGCCGGTTAAGCCGAGTTCTTCCTCAACTTCACGGTGGACGGCTTGCGCGTGTGTTTCACCGTCCTCAACCGCGCCGCCGAAAAATGTCCACATCCCGGCAAACGGCAGATTCGGTTTGTCGTCGCGCAATTGCAACAAGACCTGACCGACTGCATTGATGAGCAAGGCAGAGGCCGCTTCAACAATCAACATGGCCGCGCCTCACTTGATGTTTAATTCGCGCATGACGGTATCGAGGTCTTTGTCGCCGCGCCCAGACAGGTTAATCAGCAGAATCGACGATTTGGGCATGGTCGGCGCGAGTTTGAGCGCCTCGGCGACGGCGTGTGAGCTTTCTAGCGCCGGGATAATCCCCTCTGTCCGGCTGAGGGTTTGCAGCGCCAACAGCGCTTCTTCATCCGTCGCATAGGTATAGTGAGCGCGTTCGTTCTGGCGCAAGAAGGCGTGTTCTGGCCCAACGCTGGCATAGTCTAACCCCGCCGAAACGCTGTGCGTGTTGACTACTTGACCGTCCGGCGTCTGCATTAGGAATGACCGTGCGCCGTGCAAAATCCCCGGACGCCCGATGTTCGGGTCAGCGAATCGCGCCGCGTGTTCGCCGCCTTCAATCCCGTGGCCGCCCGCCTCAACCCCGATTAAATCGACATTTTCATCATCGCGGAAGGCGTGGAACAACCCGATGGCATTGCTCCCGCCGCCAACGCACGCCATACACACATCTGGCAGCCGTCCGGCTTGTTCTAAGATTTGGCGACGCGCCTCCGTGCCAATCACGCTCTGAAAATCGCGCACCATCAGCGGATACGGGTGCGGCCCCAACGCCGAACCCAGCAGATAGAACGTGTCGCGGACGTTCGTCACCCAATCGCGGATAGCCTCATTCACCGCGTCCTTGAGCGTCTTAGTGCCGCTTTCAACAGGGATGACTTCCGCGCCGAGCAGTTTCATGCGTAGGACGTTCATCTGCTGGCGCACAATGTCCACGCTGCCCATATAGACATGACAGTCCAGTCCGAGCAACGCCGAGACGGTGGCGCTGGCGACGCCATGCTGCCCCGCGCCGGTTTCGGCGACCACGCGCTTTTTGCCCATACGCTTGGCGAGTAAAGCTTGACCGAGCGCGTTATTGATTTTGTGTGCGCCTGTATGCGCCAAATCCTCGCGCTTGAGGTAGATTTGCGCCCCGCCCAATTGATCGCTCAGGCGCTTGGCATAGCTTAACGGGGTTGGACGCCCGGTATAAGTCGATTGTAGGTTAGACAATTCGGCCTGAAATGCAGGGTCGGCCATCGCCTCAAAATAGGCGGCGGTCATCTCATCAAGGGCGGGGACGAGCGTCTCTGGCACATATCGCCCGCCGAATTCGCCAAAATAACCGCGTTCATCTGGGACATTGGTGCTGTTGGGTGTGATATACATCTAACGACTTCCTTTTGCTGAACGGATGAACGCCTCAACTTTGGCAGGGTCTTTACGCCCCGGCACGTTGCCCTCGACCCCGCTGGCGACATCGACCCCCCACGGCTGGATGAAATCGACGCGCTCCGCCACATTATCCGGCGTCAGGCCGCCCGCCAACATCAAGCGCGGGACGTTTTCTCTCACCCACCGCGCCAGTTCAATCTCGGCAGGGACGCCCGTTCCGCCATACTCCCCCGGCACGCTGGCGTCTAGTAGAACCGACGGCAGACGTTCATCCGCCGGAAAAGTCGGGGCGAAATAGGCCAAATCTTCTTGCGCCAACGCGAAATTGGGCGGGCGGATGGCCTTAAAACTATGGCCGCGCAACTCGCGCAATATCGCGTCGGATTCATCACCGCTGAGTTGAACCCCGTCCAATCCCGCGCTGTGATAAATCTGGCTGATGTCGCTGACCACGGCGTTGACGAACACCCCGACCATCAGCGGCGCGGAGTCGCCCAATTCGGCGCGTATATCTGCTACCAGAGTCGCAGCTGATTCTGGCGAGATATAGCGCTTGGACTTGGGGTAGAAATTCAGCCCGATAAAATCCGCGCCCGCTTGCGCCGCGAACAGTGCATCATCTAACGTGGTAATCCCACAAATTTTGACCCATACGCTCATGAGATTGCCTCGCGTTTCTGGCTGCTATAGGCGCGGACGGCGGCGGCGCGGTCTGGCGACTTTATTAACCCTTCACCGACCAGAACCGCGTGCGCGCCACAGCGCCCCATACGCGCCACATCTTCCGGTGAACGGATGGCGCTTTCGGCCACCAGCGTGACGCCTGCGCCGACTTGTTTTGAAAGGCGTTCAGTAGTCGATACATCCTCATGGAAACTTTTGAGGTCGCGGTTATTGACACCAATCAGCGATGCGCCGAGTTTTAGGGCGCGTTCCATCTCGGATTCGTCATGGACTTCGACCAAAGCAGCCATGCCCAAGCCGGTGATATGCGCGTGCAGGTCGGCCATTTGTGAGTCGGTCAACGCTCCGGCAATCAACAGCACGGCGTCGGCTTGCGCCGCCCGCGCATGGATGATTTGCAGCGCGTCAAGCACAAACTCTTTGTACAAGACCGGCACGCTCACCGCTTGGCGTACCGCCCGTAGATAGTCGATATGCCCCTGAAAATATGTCTTGTCAACCAACACCGAGATACAGGCCGCGCCGTTGTCGGCATACGTCCGCCCGATGTCCAGAGGGTCGAAATCGGCTACCAGCAATCCTTTAGACGGCGACGCCTTTTTCACCTCAGCGATGAGCGCGATATTTTCACGGTGCAACGCTCCGGCAAAATCACGGGCGGGCGGGTTCGACTCGGCTTCGGCGCGTAAGGCGGCAGACATCGGGCGCAACGACTCGACCTCCGTCGCTTTATGGGCGAGGATGTCGTCCAGCACCGAGCCGGTCTTGACGAACGCCGCCGCGCTCACTGCATCATCCCTTGCGAACACGCAATCAGTTCTTCCAGCTTACCCAACGCCGCGCCGCTGTCGATGGACTGGGCGGCGATGGCGATGCCCTCGAACAAATCACCGACCTTATTGACCGCCATCAGCGCAGCCGCAGAGTTCAGCAGCACGACATCGCGCTTGGCGTCTTGGATTTCACCACTCAGGACGCCGCGCAAAATCCGTGCGTTTTCAGCCGCATCCCCGCCCAACAACTCGTTGATGGTCGCGCCTTTGAATCCCAGCTTCATCGGGTCAAGTTCATAGGTCTGCAATTCGCCGTCATGGAAGTGGCTGATGGTGTTCGGCCCCGTGGTGGTCAACTCATCTAGGCCGCCATACCCAGAGACGACCATCGCGCTACGGCTGCCGAGGCCGCCCAAGACTTGCGCCAGCAGTTCGGTCAAGTCGCTCGTGAAAACGCCCATCAACTGACAGCGTGCGCCTGCGGGATTGGTCAACGGGCCGAGGATGTTGAAGATGGTGCGGACGTGAAGCTGGCGACGCGGCCCGACCACATATTTCATGGCTGGGTGCAACTTAGCCGCGAACAAGAACCCGATGCCCACCGAGTCCACGCACGCGCCGACCTGTTCCGGGGTCAAATCAAGATTAACGCCCAATTCGGCCAGCACATCCGCGCTGCCACATTTGCTGGACGCGGCGCGATTGCCGTGTTTGGCGACGGGGACGCCCGCCCCCGCCGCGACGAACGCCACCGTCGTGCTGATATTAAATGTGCCGGAACGATCCCCGCCTGTGCCACACGTATCGAGCAATTCAAAGCCACTGTAACGGGTCGGGACTTTTTCGGAATTGGCGCGCATAGCTTGAGCGCTGCCCATGATTTCGTCGTGCGTTTCGCCCTTCATCCGCAAACCCATCAAGTACGCGCCGATTTGCGCCTCGGTGGCCTCGCCGGTCATGATTTGGTGCATAACGGACTCGGCTTCGCTGACGTTCAGATGGCCGAAGCGCCCAATCACATCAATGGCACGCTGAATGTCCATCTTACGGATTTCCATAACGTTCATGTCGTCTCACCCCTCTCCTAACGTGCCTTGACTGCGAAAGTGGTCTTACCAATGGCGGCGCGTACCTTGCCCAAGACGCGCTGTGCGGTGGCATGCATCTGTTCCGCACCTGTGGCGAGAATCCCGTCGATTTTCTGCGGGTCTGCCATCAAGTCGTTATAGCGTTCGCGGGCGTCCTTGAAGGACACATCCAACGTCTCGAACAATTCCTGCTTCATCCGGCCATAGGCTAGGCCGCCGTTGAGATACAAGCCGCGCACTTCTGCCAAACGTTCCGGCGTCCCGAAATGCTTAAAGATGCTGTAGATATTGTCCGCGTCTGGGTCTTTCGGTTCTTCCGGCTGGCGGCTGTCGGTGACAATTTTCATGACCGCCTTACGGAGTTCCTTCGGGTCGGCCATCAGCGGGAGGACATTGCCGTAGCTCTTGCTCATTTTGCGCCCGTCAAGGCCAGTAATCAGCGCGACTTCATCCCGGATGAGGCCTTCCGGCGGGACAAGCACATCCCCGAATATCGCGTTGAAACTGGTCGCGATGTCGCGGGTGATTTCGATATGTTGGCGCTGGTCTTGCCCGACAGGGACATAATTGGCGTCCGCAATCAAGATGTCAGCGGCCATCAAGACCGGATAGTTATACAGTCCCATCGTCACGCCATCGTCCGGCAGATTCCCTGCCGCTTCATTGGTATCAACTGACGCCTTATAAGCGTGGGCGCGGTTGAGCAACCCTTTGGGCGTGACGGTTGAGATAATCCACGTCAGTTCAAAAATCTCAGGTATGTCGGACTGGCGGTAAAACACGACCTTTGCGGGGTCTAATCCGCACGCCAGCCACGTCGCCGCGAGGTCATAGACCGAGTGGCGGAATTCTTTTGGGTCACGCATGGTATTCAGCGCGTGATAGTCCGCGAGGAAATAATAAGCGTCGAAATCCCGCGAAAGGTCTATCGCCGGTTTAATCGCGCCCAGATAATTCCCGATGTGCGGCGTCCCTGACGGTTTGACCCCCGTCAGGCTGATTTTACGTGCAGTCACGATAATTCCTCTGTGTTAAGCGCTGACCGGAGTCATCGCGATGAAATTTCTGAGAAGCTGCATCCCTTCAGGAGTCAGGATGCTTTCTGGATGGAACTGCACACCCACCACCGGGTAGTGCTTATGCCGCACGCCCATGACTTCACCATCGGCGCTACGGGCTGTGATTTCCAACACATCCGGCATGGTCGATTCCTCTACCACCAGCGAGTGATAGCGCGTGGCTTGAAAATCTTGCGACAACCCGGCGAAAAGCCCCTCGCCCGTGTGCTGAATCAGGCTGGTCTTGCCGTGCATCAGTTTGGGCGCACGCTTGACCACTCCGCCATAGACCTGCCCGATGCTCTGATGGCCGAGACACACGCCCAAAACCGGAATCGTCGGGCCGAACGTCTCAATCACCGAGAGCGACACGCCGCCGTCATCCGGCGTCCCCGGCCCCGGCGAAATCACGATATGCGACGGGTTCAGCGCCCGAATTTCATCCAATGTGATTTGGTCGTTGCGGACGACGTGCAATTCTGCACCCAATTCGCCCAATTCTTGCACGAGGTTATAGGTGAAGCTGTCGTAGTTGTCGATGACCAGAATCATTTATTTTCATCCCCCGCCTCTTCTACAGAGGTACGGCTGTACAGCCCTTCAAGGTGCAAAACATCGTTGGCGACCACGATTTTCCACGTCTCGCCCTCGCGCTGGAGGGTGGTCACGCTGCTGTTGAGCAGGCGATTATCGCGGGCGGTGTAACCATCAATCAGGGTCATCAACAGCACTCGGATAGAGACGGTGTGGCTGACGACGAGGATGGTTTCGGCGCTGTCTTCCAAAATCACTTTGAACGACTCGACCATACGCGCCTGCACATCAGACAACGACTCGCCGTCTGGGATACGGTAGGTCATGCGGTCTGCGTTGTAGGCCGTATATTGGTCAGGAAACCACGCCTCTGCCTCAAAGCGACTCATCCCTTGCCAGCGCCCGATATTGCGCTCACGCAGCCGTGAATCGGTTTTGGTGGTCAGACCACACGCCGCCCCAATAATCTCGGCGGTCTGACTGGCGCGGCGCAAATCGCTGGTATACAGCGACTGGACGCCGATGTTGCGGAGGAAGTTCGCCAAACGACGCGCCTGTAACTCACCGTGTTCGTTCAGGGGGGCATCCAGCCAGCCTTGCCAACGGTCAATCAGATTCCATTCGGTTTCGCCGGGGCGAACAAAGATGATGCGTTTGAAAGTCATGATTTTTTCTCCTAGAGGGTTAAAGTAAGCCGCGCTCGGCGTACTGGATTGCCACCGAAACTGCGCGTGCCTTGTTCAAACTTTCCTGATATTCGCTGGCGGGGTCACTGTCGGCAACAATACCCGCGCCCGCCTGCATGGTCACGGTATCGCCTTGCATTAACAGCGCTCGGATGGTGATACACATATCCATCGACCCATCATAACTGAAATAGCCGACTGCCCCGCCGTAGAAGCTGCGGCGCAGACCTTCCAGTTCTTCGATAATCTCCATCGCCCGCACTTTGGGCGCACCGCTCAACGTCCCAGCAGGGAAACAGGCACGCAATAAGTCAAAAGCATTCATGCCCGCCTTGACCTTGCCCTGTACGTCGCTGACGATGTGCATGACATGGCTATAACGCTCAAGTCGCATCATGTCGGTGACTTTGACCGTGCCGTATTCTGAGACGCGCCCGATGTCGTTGCGCCCCAAGTCCACCAGCATGACGTGTTCGGCGATTTCTTTGGGGTCGGCCAGCAATTCAGCGCCTAGCGCCTTATCTTCCGCAGCAGTCTTGCCGCGTGGCCGTGTTCCTGCGATAGGGCGCGTGCTGGCGATGCCGTCCTCATACCTCACGAGCATCTCTGGCGATGCACCCATCAGCGTGAAGTCACCAAACTCTAGGTAAAACATATACGGGGAGGGGTTGGTGGCGCGGAGAGCGCGGTAAATTTGGATTGGGGATGCGCTGGTTTTCTGGGTCAGGCGCTGGCTGACGACAATCTGGAAGGCGTCACCTGCGGCGATATAGTCTTTCGCCCGAAGCACGCGCTCCTCATATTCGGCCTGTGTAAAATTGCTGGTCGGCGGCTGGCTGACCCCGCCGGAACTGGTCGGGATCGTCGGGATAGAACGCCCCAGCGCGGCACATACCGAGTCGATACGGCGGATGGCGGACTGATAGGCCGTCTCTGGGCTGCCGGTATTATGGGCGTTGGTCAACACCGTGAGTTGGTGTTTGGCGTGGTCAAAAATTACCACGCTACTGGGGATCATGAAGCCCGCTTCTGGGACATCTAACTCCGAGACAGCGGTATCTGGCAGCCGCTCAAAGTAGCGCACGACATCATAGCTCAAAAAGCCGACAGCGCCGCCGATTAAGCGCGGCAAGCCATCAATCGCCACAGGAGTGACCTTATCAAATTCAGCTTGGATGGCGTGCAAGGGGTCTTCGCCGTGGGCGAGGGTATGGGTTGTGGTCACGCCGTCGAGGGTACGGGTCAGGACGCCGTTTTTAACCGTCAATAGGCCACGCGGCTCGACGCCCAAAAACGAATAGCGCCCAACCTGTTCACCGCCTTCGACGCTTTCCAGCAAGAAGGCCGGTTTGCCCACTTCACGCAGTTTGAGGAATACCGACATCGGGGTATCAAGGTCGGCCAATAAGCGCCGGTAAACCGGCACAAGGTCGCCCTGTTCAAACAAGCCAGACATCGCCTCACGGCTGGGTGTGATGTCGGCACGTTCACGGGATAAAGTGGGTGAAAAAGCCATGTTATTCATACCCCCATAGGGTTCGGTACACACGCAACAAAAAACCCCGTCTCCAGTCAAGGACGAGACGAGGTTCCCGTGGTGCCACCTTGTTTCCCGTGGTTTCATCCACAGGCACTTTCAGATACAGGCCGCGAAAACAACAGAAAAGCGGCTGATACCTTGCGCCATGATAACGGGGCGCTCCCGGTATAGACTACTAGCTCGCGCATTTGCCTATACAACTCGCCGGGCCATTCGGATGTGGGGGTCATACCGTCTCGCACCAGCCGACGGCTCTCTGAAATGCCCTATCACAACCTACTTATCCGGTTCAACGTCGTTCAGATATGTGATTATACATCTGACTGTATCGCGGTCTTATCCGTTTGTCAAGGACTTCACAAACGCGATTTGATTTGTTCGCGCAACTCGCGGCTATCACGACTGGGCGCGAGGCCGCCCGCCGACTTCAACGCCGATTCCAGCGCGTCATATTGCTGGGATGCCTCTTGAATCATCCCGAAATGCAGGTACAGGGTGATGACATCGCGGTGGACATCCTCACGTTCTGGCGCTTCGCGCACCGCCCGCGATAGATACCCCAGCGCCCGATTTTGCTCGTTGCGGCGCAGAAAAATCCGCCCCATCCCGGTCAGAGCGACAGCGTACAGTCGGCGCAATTGCTCGCGGCGTTTTTCCGCCCACGGCATATTAACCGTCTGGAGGAACGGCGCACGATACAAATCTAGCGCCCGTTGATACAGTTGCAGCGCCTTGCGCTCATCATTGGCGACCAACCCCTGCTCTACCGCCTCGCTGAACTCGAACACGTCGTAATGGCGGGCGATTTTATCGCTGGCGATATAGAAGCCAGACGTATATTGGGTCAGTTCATAGTCGATGCTGTCTTCAATTCTGCTGGTGACGCGCTCATTGACCTTGCGCTTGGTGACGTGGAAAACATTGGTCGCGTCTTTAATATCTAGCTCCGGCCAGAACGCTTCAAAAATCTCATCGCGAGTCGCCAATGGGTGGTCAATCAGGAAAAATGTCAGCGTGCGCGGCAGAGTCCCCTCCCATGTCGTGATGGGCTTGCCGTTGAGCAATACTTGACCACGCCCAAACCCATAACACTCCAACTGCGGGCGCGGGTTCTCCTCGATATTGAAGATGACGTTGTTACGGCGAGCTTCTATCCCCAACACCATCGCCTTCTCAGACGCAACCATGTCATACCACGGGCTACGCGACAGTACCCGCGACGAAATCACCAACTTCACATGCGTAGGCAAAGCGCTCACAAACGCTTTGATAAATTGGTTAAACTCATCCTCGAAGGTCACGCGGTCAATATCATCCAGATACAACATTACGCTGTCGTCATTGATTGCGCCGATGTCCGCCGCCAGCGCCTCGCCCAATTGCGCCGGGGTGTGATGGTTTTGCAGGGCGGATTGGGTCGCGTTGCCAAAATTTTCTGCCATCGGCGTGATTTCAACCAACAACCCCTCAAGCCACTCATTCAGGTTGGCAATATCAACCCCAATGCGGTGGTAGAGCAATCCATCTTTGATATTTTCAAGGAAGTAAGAGAGGAAAAAAGCGCGGAGCGGGGAATAAGGATAAATGACCGCGACTTGTTTACCTTGTAATTTGGCGTATAGGATGTCTGGGCTTAGTTGGGTGGTGGGGAATTTGATGTGGGAAGCCGCAGCGGGCATGGTAATGAACTCCTAGAGAAGCCTGCATCTTATCAATAGCATGACCTCCTGCTAACACAGCAGTTTGTCTGGTTGGGAATAATATCATAATAGGCAAAACAGAACAAATGGGTTTGCGTATAAGGGAAAAGGTGTCAAGTGCGAAGGATAGGCCGTCTGATTGATTGTTTCGAGATTGCGTTGGGCGTGGCAATCCTCATCGCGTTTTTCTACCCCACCCCGACACGCGATGCTTGGGTCTGGTTAATCTATGGCTATCCGCTGATTTGGGCGGTGCGTACTCTGTTGCGCCAGCCCATCGGATTGAACGCCCCCGCCCTCCTATGGGGCGCGGCGTTCATCGCTTTATGCGTGGTCAATATGTTTACCGCCCCCTACCCCAGCCGGGGCATGATTCTGTTATATCGCCCGCTGTGGGGTATCGCATTGATGGTGATGGGGGTCGGCTGGGTGCGTCGTTCAGGGTCGCTACGCGGCGTGAGTTGGGTCAGTGGCGTATTGGCCGTAATCATTGCTGTTGCCGCCCTAACCGCCACGACTTGGGAGGGGAAAGCCTCGCGCTTCGCCGCCCTGACCGTTCATCTGCCTGATACACGCTCATTCGCGCTTTGGGCGGGCGGGTTCAACCCCAACGAAATAGCCGGAGCGATTGTCTGGCTTGCGCCGATGCTCTTTGCGGTAGGGTTGCGCGGGCGGATGAATATCCAATGGCGGGCGGCGGCTATGTTGATTTTCGCCGCACTGTTCGCGGGATTATTTCTAGGGCAGAGTTTATCCGGCCTGATTGGGGTGGGCGTCGGCCTCATCATCGCCTTTGCGCCGCGTAGAGTCTGGCCGTGGGTGATGGGACTGGCGATTGCCGGAATCCTCGCCGCCAACCTCTTGATTTTCGTCGCACCGACTTCTAGCGCGGAAATCTTAGCCGATTTGTCTGGCCGCCCCAAAGTGACCAGCGTCGAGCATCGCGGCGTGATGTGGGAGCGCGGGGTGCAGATGTTCCGCGATTATCCGTTCACCGGCGTCGGCATCGCGCTCTATCGTCAACTCCGCGCCGAATACCCTACCCCGGGTTTTGAGAACGCACTCGTCCCCCACCCGCACAACGAGGCGCTACATTTTGTCACGGATTTGGGTCTGCCGGGGTTAGGGATTTGGGTGATGCTATATGCCAGCGCCGCCTTCAGCCTATATGCTGCATGGAAAGACGAATCGCTACGCCCGTGGATTATGGCCGTGGCCGCCGGATTAACCGCGCACGCAGTCTACGGCCTGACCGACGCTATCCCGGTCTGGGACAGGCTGGCGTTCATCGGCTGGTGGATGTTGGGATTGTGCGCCGCCTTAGCGGTCAAGGCGAGCTTATCCGCCCGTCCAGATACGCCGTCAACTGACTGACGCAATGCGCGTACATCGCGGTTTCGACTTCTGCTAAAACTTCCAGCGGGATATGCTGCCATAACGATTCGAGCATCAATTCGGGCGAGTCTAATAGGGCGCGTAGTTCCGCCGGTGTCAAACCCGCCCGTGAGCCGAAAATCTCTAGCGTCTGGCTGCGCCCGCCGGGGGCGATTTGTTGATGAATCAGGTCGCGCCAATTCTTGATGTTGGAGTCCGGCAAGAACGGCAGCCAATCACGCGGGGCGGCTTGGCTCAACGCCTCGGCCTGCCACGCTTCTAGCGCCTGTTCGTCGCGCTCATCCAACACAATCAAGATGACGTGTAGCATGATGAATCGTAGCCGCTTATCGCCCCACTCCGCGCCGAAAAAACGCGGCGCGACCATCAACCGCGACCAGATTTCATCCATTGCCAGATGCGCCACATATCCAGCGATAAACGCCGCGTGTGCCTCATCTGCCAGAGTCCACAACCCCGGATGGGCGTCCAGCATCACCCGCCACGGGATGCTATCGTCAGTCTCTTGGGTATAGTGATAGAAATGCGTGGCCGAGCGCGGTGTCCCAGCCTCAACCCGCGCATCGGCGGCCACGCTACCCAACAAGAATGCGGGGCGCTGTCGATGCAACAGCGCCCGATAATCAGACGGGATGGCGGGGTCGTTCAGCAAACGCTGGGCGACGGCGAGATGAGAGAAAGGCGTGGGCATAATTTCCGGCAATTAGGCTTGGTAAGCGGGCAACATCAGAGATTGGCCGCTGAGGTTCACCACCCACATCGGCAACCAACCGACCCCGAACAATTCGAGGTAGATGTCTTTCTTCAACGGTGAAATCGGATATTGTTGGCGCTGAGACGCTATCGCCGTCCATTTGTCCCCGACTTGCTTCAGCACGCCCTCGTATTCCGCCTCTAACACAGTCATCTCATCTTCGATTTGCTCAATCATGAAGCGATCCTCTTTGACACTTGTCCCGGACTGACGGCGGAAACGCGAGGCGCGACTCATCCGCGACAAGGTGTAATTGGTGCGCCCACGGAACAGGCTTAACAACGCCTCCCCCGTGGTGAACATCTCCTCGCGCTTACGCTCGGCAGATTCCTGTTCCTCAGCGCGTAAATCGGTCTGACGACGGCGCAGTTTTTCTTCCAGCGCGTCCATCTTGGTTGAGTATTTCTGGTTGACCTTATCCAGTTCTGCGTCACGCGCTTCACGGGCGGATTGGCGTACTCGCGTCTCGAAACCCGCCGCATCCTCGTCCGGATTGGCGTACACATCCAAACTGGGGTTATATGGCACAATCAGGCGTGCCGTGCCGTATACCATATCCACAAAATCGCGGCGGAGTTCAGTCAGGCGTTTGCTATCACTAAGTCCGGTTGAGATTTCGCCGAACAACGCTGTCAAATCAAACGGCTCTTGTGATAACAACGACGGTGAAACCGCGTTGACGGCGTGCTGCTCCCACTGGATCAGGCCAGCGCGTTCGAGGTCTGGAACGAGGTAAGCATAACTGCGCGAGGTATACGCCTGTGATTTCTTATCGTTATAGCGCACCGACGCCTGTGCAGATAGCGCCGGACGATAAACCAAGCGCGGTTGCGCCATCACCTGCGCCCGCGCACCGGCACGTTGCTCCCAGCCCATCACGGCCTGTTGTGCGGTGATGGTGGTCGGGTAAAAATACTGCGTGATCGTGGTCGGCAGCGACGCCCGTGAGGTCAAGAACTCGCCACTCCCGATGTTGGTAGACGACATTGGCATGATGGGTTGGGGCGCGTTTTGGGCGAGGAATGGCGCGGCTTGTGCGCTGAACGCCCCACCCACAATCCCGCTGGACGGCGGCGGCGGCGGCGGCGGCGGCCCTCCTGCACGCGGCGCGTTATAGGCCGATTGAGGGCTATAGCTGGGTGCGGCGGGCGGCGTGGTGCGCGCAAACAGTTCACGGCGTTGTTCGGTCATCAAAATCCCGACTTGCTGACGGGTCAACGGCCCACGCAGATAACTCATCGCCCAACGACTGTGAACCATCGTCGCCCCGTCGCTGTCATGCACATTTCGCATCACGAACACACGCGGCGGGATACCGGCAATTAGCTCCTCGACTTCGCCCATATCAAGGCCGTTTTCGCTGAGGGCTTGTAGACCGGTTTTGACCCGTTCGCGGTCTTGTTCGCTTTGTAGGCGTCCGATAAACCACGTCCCAGCGTTGGTCAGCCCCTTATAGTCGAGGTCGCCCGGGTTCTGAGTCGCCAGAATCAACCCCAACCCAAAGGCGCGCGCCTGTTTGAGCAAGGTCATCAGCGGGTTTTTGGTCGGCGGATTCTTGGGGTAAGGGGGGAAATAGCCGAACATTTCGTCGATATACAGCAGAGCGCGGAGGCTGGTCGTGCCGCTTTTCGTCCGCATCCAACCAATCATGCTCTCCAGAATCAGCGTCATCATGAACATGCGCTCGGCGTCGCTGAGGTGCGCCAGATAGAACACCGAGACACGCGGACGCCCATTCGGCTGATACATCAAGCGTTCAATGTCCATCGACTCGCCATTCATCCACGATTGGAACGACGGCGCGGCAATGATGTTATTCAGCACCATCGCTAATTTTGACCGGACGCGCTCCGAGATGGCTTGGTCTACCGGCAGCGACCCCAATTGGGTGAACGGCGGCTTCTGTACCTGTGCGATCAGGTCATGCAAGGTCAACGAGATTCCGCGTGACCAATTGTATTCAAAAATGTTGGCAATTAAGACGTGTTCGACATCTTTGACCGGCTCGGCGCTAATCCCAATCAGCGCCAATAGCGCCGTCGTGACCGCGTTGATTTTCTCGCGGTGGCCTTCTTCACCGCCAACCCACCCCTCACGCGGGGCGGCCAATGACGCCAAAATACTGATGGGCAATCCAGAATCCGACCCCGGCGTGAAAATGCTGACTTTGGTCGCCATTTTCATCCAGCGCACGCGGTCAGGCACAATCCCCCAATCAGACAAGCCCTCTTTCCAACGGGCGGCCTCAGCCCCAGCAAATTCCGGCACATCCATATTAGCGCGGCGGGCGTCGTCCACATTCACCCACGGCTGAAATTGCTCCGCGTTAAATTCGGGAAAGGTCAGCAGCAGATTGGTGATGTCGCCTTTGGGGTCAATGATGATGGCGGGCAAATCGTCGAGGATGGCCTCCTCTAGCATGGTGATGCACAGGCCGGTCTTGCCGCTACCCGTCATCCCCAATACGACAGCGTGAGTCGTCAAGTCGCGGCTGTCATAATAGACCACATCATCGGTCAAGGTCGATTTCTGTGGGTCGTAGCGTCGTCCGAGATAAAATGTCGTCGGTGCTTCGATGAATTTCATCAGCACAAGCTCCCTAGCTAACTGGAATTTTGTTCTATTATAACCGAATTTAGCCCGTCACGAACGGTAGGAATAAAACCAAAAGATTCGCCACGATCTGGCAAATCCACGCCGCTGCCAACCCGTTCCGATTGCGGACATAGCCATACATCACGTTCAACATGACCAGCATCACGCAAATCACCACCGCCACCAGCGGATAATTCCCGACATCCAACAACGGCAGATACAACGCAATCGACCAGCCGGATGCAATCAGCGCGACCATCCAGAACGGGCGTGACCCGTGTAACAGTCCCCGGAAAAACAACGACTCGGCAATCGGCATGACGAACAACACATAGGCCAGCATCTCGCCGGGGGTCATCATCCCGAACGCCCGCCGCACCGTCGCGGTCAGCGTGCCGCCGCCAAACAACATCAGAGGCACGCCAATCAACAGGCCAAACCCGACTCCCCAAACCAGCGTGTCGGGTTTTTCCTCTCCGATGGGTTCAAGACTGCCCAACAGCCACGACAGCACCGCGAAGGCCGCCAACACGCCCCAACTGAGTGTATAGCGCAAAGTCGGGTCGCCTAACGGGGCAAGCCCGATACTGACGGCAAAACCCAACACCAACCCGAAAGCAGGGTCGCTACCGCGCCCGCGTAACGAACGCGCCTCGCCTTCTTCACCAGAATCATCGGATTCATCCGGCAAATCGTCAGCCCCAGAGTCAGGAATCGCGGGCGGATATGGCTCGTCGCGCAAAGGGTCGTACTGGCTCATGATGACAACAGCGCCCGCACTGCATCAACCGTGGTCTGGATGCGTTCAGGGGTAATCCAATAATGCGTGACGGCGCGGAAAGTAGACTTAAAACCCGGATACGGACGCATCAATATTCCGTAATCGGATTCCAAGCGCTTGACCAGTTCATCTGGCGACAGTGGCGCGGAGTCCAACAGGTCGAAGAACACGAAATTGGTCTTGACGCGCTCTAAATCCACTTTCAGATGCGGAACTGTCGCCAAACCCTCCCCCAATAGGCGGGCGTTGGCGTGGTCTTGCGGGATACGGTGAATCATCTCGCGGATAGAGATTAACCCCGCCGCCGCCAGAATC
Organism: Anaerolineae bacterium; assembly: GCA_034437835.1. Lineage (GTDB taxonomy): Bacteria > Chloroflexota > Anaerolineae > Aggregatilineales > Phototrophicaceae > Flexicrinis. The sequence continues at coordinate 21,382 of DAOTTP010000348.1, forward strand.
CCCGCTTGACGTAGCCCACCCCCCAATAATTTACGGGCGCGGCGTGCCTCGCTGATGAAAGCGCGGCTACCCACCAGAATCGACCCTACCGGCGCACACAACCCCTTTGATAAACAAAAGGTCATGCTGTCGGCACTGGCGATTAAATCCCGTGCTGGGATATTGAAATAGGCCGCCGCGTTGAAGATTCGCGCCCCGTCGATGTGGAATCTCAGACTATGACTGCGGGCGATTTCACCCACCGACTCGGTGTATTCAACGCTGAGGGGCATCCCGCCTACCGTGCCTTGTGTGTTCTCAATCGAGACCAGTTTGGTACGCGGATAGTGGATGTTATCGCCCCGGATAGCGTTGCGGATGTCCTCAAGCCGGAGCGTGCCGTCGGGTTGGACGGGGACGGTGTGTGGGATGATTCCGCCCAGCGCAGCCATGCCGCCCGCCTCATACACGAACGTATGGGCTTTGTCGCCGATGATGGCTTCTTCACCCCGCGCACAATGCACCAGCATCGAAATCAGGTTGCCTTGCGAGCCGCTGGTGACGAATAAGGCCGCCTCTTTGCCCAATAACTCAGCGGCCTCGGCTTCCAACTGGTTAACCGTAGGGTCATCGCCATAGACATCATCGCCGACCACCGCGTTCGCCATCGCTTCACGCATGGCGGGCGTCGGATGACTAACGGTGTCGCTGCGAAAATCAATCGTTTTCACGTTAGACTAGGCTCTTTCTAGCGGCGGAACAAGATACGCAACAAGACGACGAGGATGAGTGCGCCGATGAACGCAACCAGAAAGTCGCCGGTCTGAAAGGTAATCGGGGCAGATGGGACGGAGACGTTCAGCCACTTGACCAGCAAACCACCCAGCAACGCGCCGATCAAGCCGGTCACGACATCCCAAACGGGGCCGCGCCCGCGCCCGCGCACCAGCACACTTGCCGCTGCTCCGGCCAATGCGCCGGTAATGACCCAAATCAAGACCGACCAAAAATTTTCGAGAGGGATATACATATCGTTTTCTCCTGTTATGTTGTCAGCCAAGCGTGTGTGACCGTGCTGTAATGGATAGAGATGCGTTCTTCAACCATCTCCGTAGAACTGGTATCAAAATCCGAGTAGGTCGCGGCTTGGATGTGCGAGTCGTTGAACGTCCACCGGCGAATCGGTGTGCCGTCGTCCACCGCCGTGACGGTCACGACGCGGGTCGGGACTTTGCCGACTGCGGACAGCGTATCATGCAACCATTGGTTCATGACTGCGGACGGGCTACGCTGCACCATCTTGGTAATCAACAGCGGGGTATCTACCGCCGTCTTGAAAAGGGTCAAGCCTGACACGCGGAACACGCCATTAACCGGCGTGCCATCAACTTCAACGGTAAACTCATTGGCAACAAGGCTGTCTAAGGTCTGTTCGGCCATGCCTTACTCTCCTGTGCATTCAACCATAGTCTTCCCATACGACTATAACACACGCCGCTCAATTGCGCGTCCTAAGTGGGATAGGACAGGCGTTCTTATCTTAGAGTATAATAGATGGGTGATGAGTCCTGAGTCCCAAGTGATGAGTGAAACGCTACCTCAGTTAGCCCTACTCATCGCTCATCACTGTATTATCCTCATCACTGTCATTAAAGGGGGTATTTATGGCAATCCCAAATCGTGAAATCGCTGACCTGTTTGGTCGGGTGGCCGACTTACTGGAAATCAAAGGCGAGATTATCCATCGCGTCCTGAGTTATCGGCGGGCGGCGGAGAGTATCTCTGAACTGCCGCGTGATTTGAACGCCATCGCCGCCGAGGGCGGGCTGACTGACATCCCCGGCATTGGCAAAACCTTAGCCGAAAAAATCGAAGAAGTCTTATCCACTGGCAAATTGCAATTTTATGAACGCCTGACCGCAGAACTCCCAGCCGGATTGGTCGATGTGATGCGCGTCAACGGAGTCGGCCCGAAGAAGGCCAAATTATTCTGGGAGCAGTTACAAGTCAGCGACTTGGCGACCCTAGAGGCGGCGGCGCGTGGTGGCAAATTGCGCGGCCTGCCTAAGATGGGCGAAAAGAGCGAGGCCAATATCCTGCTGGGAATCGAAGCGCTCTCACGTCAGACCGGGCGTATGCCGCTAGGGATGGCCTACCCTGCCGCGCACGCCATATTGGATATGCTTTTGGCGTTGCCGCAGAGCGTGGACGGCGCAATCGCGGGCAGCATCCGCCGCGCCCGCCCAACCATCGGCGATGTCGATTTGCTGGTTTCGGTCAACGATATGGCTGACGCCGCGCCGATTATGGAGGCGTTCGTCAAACAAGAACAAGTCTCCCGTATCCTCGGCAACGGCCCGACCAAATCCAGCGTCGAACTGCATAACGGCCTACAAGTGGACCTGCGTATTCTAGAGGAAACCCGCTGGGGGACGGCGCTGGCGTATTTCACCGGCAGCCAGCAGCACAATATTCGGATGCGTGAGCGCGCCCTCGCACGCCGCCTAAGCCTCAACGAACACGCCCTCAGCCCGACGGATGAGGCGGGTACTATCATCGAAGATGCGCCCAAAATCCTGTGCGATACCGAGGAAAAAGTCTATGAGGCGCTCGGTTTGCCGTGGGTCGCGCCGGAACTACGCGAGGACGGCGGCGAACTTGAAGCGGCGGAATCGGGCAAACTCCCCACTTTAATCACGCTGGCGGACATCCAATCTGACCTGCACATGCACACGACATGGAGCGACGGCACGGCCTCCATCCGCGAAATGGCCGAGGCCGCCCTCGCCCGTGGCCGCAAATTCATCGTCATCACCGACCATTCTGTCGGCGCGACCATCGCCAACGGCTTGAGCATTGAGCGCTTATTGGCACAGCAAACCGAAGTCCGCAAAGTTGACGCCGAGATGAACGGCAAAATCCGGGTTTTCCACGGCACGGAGATGGAAATTAAGGCCGACGGCACGCTCGACTTCCCGGACGACATCCTCGCGCAACTCGATTTCGTCATTGCGTCGCTACACGTCAGCCTACGCCAGCCGCGTGAGCAAATCACGGCGCGGCTACTCAACGCACTCAAAAATCCGCATGTCGATTTAATCGGTCATCCACGCGGACAACTCATCCCAGACCGCGAACCCGCCGACCTCGATATGGACGTGGTATTCGCCGCCGCCAAAATGTCTGGGATCGCGCTGGAAATCAACGCCAACCCCGCCCGACTCGACCTTGAGGCGCAATATGCCCGCCGCGCCGTCGAGATGGGGATTCTGCTGGCGATTGATACCGACGCGCACCGAGTCGCAGAACTAGACCTGATGCACTATGGGGTTAGCACGGCACGGCGCGGCTGGGTACAGGCCGCCTCGGTCTTGAATACATGGCCGCTGGAAAAATTTGAGGCGTGGGTGCGCTCACGGGGCAAAGCTTGATGCCGCCGCCCAATATCCCACAAAAACCAGCCAGCGTTATCCCTCCGTGGTGGTCATGCCTGCTGATGACGGTGGCCGTCATCTTTTGCGTTGGCGGATTGGCGATGGGATTCGTCGCATTGGGCGGCGCAAAACCCACCCCGCCGCCGACTCAATTGGTCGTGCTGACCGCCCCGCCCGCCGCGTTGACCGAAGCCGCCGCCCCGATGGGCGAAATCTCCGCACCGCAAGGCGCACCGACCCGCAACCCAGAATCCGGTGCGATGCTCGTCCTCTCCGGCCCGACGCTGCCCGCCGTGGTTTTCACCCCGACCCCGCAGCCCATCGCTAAGGGAATCACGGTGATGGTGGTTGATGTCGGCGACCAACAATTGAATGTGCGCGAACGCCCCGGAATCGTCGATGTCGAAATCGCCTTTCGTGCGCCAGAAGGCACGCAATTCGTCGTCGGGGATGGCCCTTCACAAGGCGACGGCCTGACGTGGTGGCGCATTGACGAACCCGGCACTGGACGTTCCGGCTGGGCGGCCTCCAATTATCTGCAACCTGTCGTCACCCCATAAATCGAAACGCGGAGAATTTGACGTTATGTCCGACCTGTTTTCCAATCAAGAACGCGCCGAATCCCTGCGCCGTCAACTCAACGAACACAGCTACCGTTATTACATCACACTTGCCCCGTCTATCACCGACGGCGAATATGACCGGCTGTATCACGAGTTGGTCGCATTAGAGGCCGAACACCCAGACCTTATCTCTCCAGATTCACCGACTCAGCGCACCGGCAACGACCTGCAAGGTGATTTCGAGAAAGTCCAACACGTCGCACCCATCCTCAGCCTGTCAAACTGTTTCAGTGAAGATGACCTGTACGCATGGGAGGAGCGCAATCGGAAACTCCTCCCCGCTGGGACGGTCATGCACTACACGCTAGAGCCAAAATTAGACGGCCTGACCGTGGTCATCACCTATGAGGACGGGCTACTCACCCGCGCCGCCACCCGTGGCAACGGCTTGGTCGGTGATGATGTGACCGCCAACGTCCGCACCATTCGGTCTATCCCGCTGAGGATTCCGGTTGACCCAGCCGCCGATGTCACCGTCCCGAAAAAACTGGTCGTGCGCGGCGAGGTCATGTTCCTCAAAAAAGATTTCGCCGCCCTCAACGAAAAACAACGCGAGGCCGGTCTGCCGTTGTATATCAACGCCCGCAATACCGCCAGTGGGACGCTCAAGCAAAAAGACTCGCGCAATACCGCCGTCCGCCCGTTGACCGCTTTCCTATATAACATCGTCAGCATCGAAGGCCTGCCGATGCCGCCGACTCAGTGGGGAACGTTGGAATACATGCGCGATTTGGGATTCGTTATCCCACCTCAAGCCGCGCACTATCCCACACTTTCCGACATTATCCAGCAGATTCCCGCATGGATAACCCACCGTAACCCACTTCCGTTTGAGATTGACGGCGTGGTGATTAAGGTCAATGATTTGCGGCTTACGAAAGAATTGGGATTCGCCGGGAAAGACCCACGCGGCGCAACGGCCTTCAAGTTCCCATCTGAGGAGGCCAAAACCAAACTCATCGGCGTCACCCTTAGCGTCGGGCGCACCGGCAAAATCACCCCCACCGCCCAATTAGAGCCGGTTTTTGTCGGCGGCGTGACGGTCAGTAGCGCCTCGCTGCACAATTATGACACCATCAATGCGCTGGATATTCGCCTCAATGACACGGTGATAATTAAGCGCAGCGGCGATGTCATCCCGTATGTGGTGGGCCCGTTAATTGGCGCACGTACCGGCGAAGAAACCCTGATTGAGCCGCCCACCATTTGCCCGTTCTGCGCCTCACCGGTCATCCGTGAGGACGGCGCGGTGGATTATTTCTGCTCGAATTTGCAATGCCCAGAGCGCGTGTATCGTCAGATTGAGTTTTTCGTCTCTAAAGGCGCGTTGGATATTGAGGGATTCGGCGGGCGCACCGCTTTAGCCCTGATTGCTAAGGGGATGATTGCGGACGAAGCCGATATTTTCTCTTTGACCGCCGAACCGTTGTTGGAATTGGAAAAATTCGGCGAGAAACGCACCGAAAATCTGCTCAAAGCCATCGAAGGCGCGAAACAGCGCCCCCTCGCCAGCGTCTTGACCGCGCTCGGAATCGACGGCGTAGGCGAAACCGTGGCAGAATCACTGGCCGCGCATTTTGGTAGCCTCGATATATTAGCCGTCGCAGAGCCGGACGCGATCCAACAAATTGACGGCATCGGCCCGATTTTGGCAAAGGGGATAGCGGCGTGGTTTACCATCGAACGTAACCTATTTGTGATTGAGAAGTTGCGCGCCGCTGGGGTCAATTTCACCACCGAAAAAGCCGAACCCAAGTCCGATTCTTTTGCTGGGCAGACCTTTGTTTTGACCGGCTCACTGCCGACCCTCAGCCGCGAACAAGCCGAGGATTTAATTAAATCCCATGGTGGGAAAATCAGCGGCAGCGTCAGCAAAAAGACCAGCTACGTCCTGATGGGCGACTCGCCCGGCAGTAAGGCCGATAAAGCCCGTGAGTTGGGCGTCAAAATCATCAGTGAAGCCGACCTCTTAGCGCTGGTAGACGGCGGACAGTCGTAACCGACTTGTGACTGGGCTGTGACATGGGCAGGTGTTAGGGTATACAAAACTCGCTCACCTGCCCGCATCGGGCTTGCGGAAGGTCTGCCCGCGTGGAACCCATCATCCTCTATATCCTCATCGGTTTTTTCGCTCAGTTGGTCGATGGCAGTCTCGGCATGGGCTATAAGGCGACCTCTACGGCTGTCCTATTGAGTACAGGCGTCCCGCCGGTAGCCGCAAGCGCTTCAGTCCATACAGCGGGGATTTTCACCAGCGCGGTGGGTGGAGTCGCACATTGGCGGATGGGCAATTTCAACCGTGAACTATTTCTTGCGCTCGTCATCCCCGGCATGATAGGTGCGATTATCGGCGTCAGTATCTTGACCTCTATGCCCACCGAAATCATCAAGCCCGCCGTGGCGGTTTATCAGATGTTGTTGGGGCTATTGCTGCTGAGTCGCGCCATTTGGGGGACGGGGTTAGATTTATCCTTCGTCCGCAAAGAGATGGTCGGTTTGGTCGGTGGATTTTTTGACGCGGTAGGCGGCGGTGGCTGGGGCGCAATCGTCAACGGCACGATGATTGCCAAAGGCACGCGCAAGCCGCGCCGCGTGATTGGCTCGGCCAACATCGCCGAGTGGTTCGTCACGGTGGTGCAAGTCGCGGTCTTTTTGCTGATGTTCCACGACTTCCAATGGACGCCGGTCTTGGGCTTGATTATCGGCGGCGTCCCGGCTGCGCCCATCGCGGCGTTGATTACCCGTCGGCTACCCGTACAGAAGTTGATGGGAGCCGTCGGCCTGTTGATGGTTATACTCAGCGCACGTACTTTGGTGATTGCGCTCTCTGGGGGGTAACACCAACTGAGGTAGGGTCACATTCCACCTATTAAAGTTTGCGGGTGATGAGACAATAGAGGCAATCAAAAATCACCGTACAAACCTATAAGGTATCCATGACCCAAGCAACGCTTATCATCTCGCCAGAGCGCGAGAAGCCCGTCCGTAACCGCCACCCGTGGATTTTTTCGGGCGCAATCAAGAAACTCAACGGCACGCCAGAACCCGGCAGCATCGTTGAGATACGCGCCGACGATGGCCGATTCCTCGCACGCGGCTACTATAACGCCCAATCCCAAATCCAAGCCCGTCTGCTGACATGGGATGAGGATGAATCCATCACCGATACGTGGTGGCGCATCCGCCTCGCCAAGACTGTCGCCAGCCGGTCACGCTATTTTGACAAGGGCGCGAACACCGCTTTCCGCCTCATCAACGCCGAAAACGACTTCCTACCCGGCTTGATTGTGGACAAATACGGCGATTATCTGGTGCTGCAAGCCCTGACGCTTGGGATTGATGTCCGCAAGCAGATGATTGCCGAGACATTGGCCGGTCTGGTTAAGGCCAAAGGCGTCTATGAGCGCAGCGATGTCGATGTCCGCCGTTTAGAAGGTCTACACAGCGCACAAGGCGTCTTGTGGGGCGCAGAGCCGCCGCCACTCATCGAAATTGATGAAAACGGCGTGCGGATGTTGGTCGATGTGCGGACGGGTCACAAGACCGGAGCTTATCTCGATCAAGCGGAAAACCGTCTACTCGTCGGGGAATTGGTCAAGCGTACACAAGCCAAGCGCGTCCTAAACGTATTCAGCTATACCGGTGCGTTCGGCCTCCATGCTGCCAAAAACGGCGCTGAGACGGTCAATATTGACTCATCTGCCGACGCGCTGGATTTGGCCGAAAAGAATTATGAACTCAATGGCGTGCAAAGTGAGATGGTTGAAGGCGACGCCTTCAGCTTCCTACGCGCCGAAATCGAGCAGAACAGCATGTATGACATGATTGTGCTTGACCCGCCCAAATTCGCGCAGAGCAAGCAGCATGTCGAACGCGCTGCACGCGGGTATAAGGACATCAACCTGCACGCCTTCCGCTTGGTGAATCCGGGCGGTTACTTGATGACCTATTCGTGTTCAGGCGCGGTAGATGCCGACCTGTTCCAGAAGATTGTGTTCGGCGCATTGGCCGACTCGGGTCGGACGGGTCAGATTGTGCGTTGGCTGTCTGCGGGTGAAGACCACCCGGTAGCGCTCACCTTCCCAGAAGGCGCATACCTCAAGGGTCTGCTCGTCCGCGTGGAATAAGATTTCGCGAGGCAAAATTAAAGGCGCATCTCGGTGCGCCTTTTTGTTTCCGATTCTAGGAGTTGGTTGCAAACAACTCACTCAATTTAAGTTCAAAACCCGCTAATACATCACCGCCACTTAAGACTGCATCGCCTGACAAACGGGTTGAGGTCTGGTCAGGCAAATGCACAATGATTGTTTTGTGCTGAGGATTCACCACCCACACCATCCGCACACCATCTTGCAAATATAACTCGACCTTTTTTTCTACATCATTATAGTTATCCGTGGGAGAAATAACCTCAACCACGAGGTCAGGGACAAGCGGGAGAGGACGCTCATAGTAGTCTGGCGTATTGCTAAGGTAATCACTGTATCGAGTATCTGCATAAAACATCAAATCTGGGATACGTGAGCCTTTCACCCATTGAGTATCTTGTGGATTAGGTAAGATAAAAGTGATTTCGTGCAATAGTTTACCTAGAATTCGCTGATCTCTTAGAAAAAATCGAATGATGTCATACAGAAGAATCGCAAAATCTCCCGGACCCAAAACCGTTGACATAAGGGGCTTCTTCTTTCCATCAATCAGTTCAAATGGCGCAAGTTCCATCTCAGCCAAAAATTCATCTAATGGCATTCCCACCCGTACTGGCATATCAATCATGAGGCCATACCTCGCTTAATGCTTTTACATCAATTATAGCGTAGCTTTTGAATAATCCCGTTCATTAACGCGCCAAACCTCTTGCCTATCACTTATGGAACATATCTTTGGGCGAGATATTATTACGGCAGTTTAGCAAATAACTCGCTCAACTTAAGTTCAAAACCAGCTAATACATCACTGCCACTTAAGACTGCATCGCCTGACAATCTCAACGTCTGATTGGTTAGATAAACGCCCACTGTTTTCTGCTGTGGGTTAATCACCCAAATCATCTGTACGCCATCTTGCAAATAAAGGGCTATTTTTTTATCGACATCATCAAATTTATCAGTGGGCGACACTACTTCAACCACAAGGTCAGGGATAATAATAAAAGGATACCCGCTTCTTTGTGGCTTAATCATTTTATAGTGGTTGATCTTCTCTTGCGAAACCACCATGACATCTGGGATTCGAGAACCAGTTACCCATGTTGAATCAGCACGATCTGGAAGAACGAACGTTGCTTCTTTGTAAACCCGTCCGAATGGGTGCGCCTTTAGATAATCATACAACGCATCATATATCAACTGAGATAGCTCAATATGATCGTATCCATTGGACATCTTATAGACCTTCTCTCCGTCGATAAGTTCATATGGACGATTCTCTTCATCCATGATGAATTCATCTAATGGCATCCCAAGACGTACTGGATGATCAATCATGAAGATTCACCTCGCTACTATATTTTGTTTACTGGGACACTTTTGCTCACCTAAACTATACCGCATTTCTTGTTTTATCGTAACTACTCAGCCCCTATTCTATTTGAGGGGAAAATGAGGTTTTGACCGGTACTCAGCCCAATCATCTGAGGGAAGAATTTCCCCACGCTTCAGCCAATTTGACGCTCTATGTCATCAAATTGAGGGAAGAAATGATGGCTGAGTAGTTACGTTTTATCAGGCTAAGAATGGGGGGTGTAAATGATTTACGCCCCAGTAACCAAGTGTTATGTCTTATTCCTCAATCGGCAGTTCATTTATCTTATCAAGTTCGAGGAGTTGCAACTCCTCGGCTTTAATCCAAGCATCCGATACCTTGTCGGGACTGAACTTATACCACTTTCCATCTTGGCTACGTGCCTTTAGATAGATGCCTTGCCCCTGTGTAGCGGTTAACTTTGCACCAGTGATGCTAAATACAATGTCACCATCAGGTTTTACAAATAGAGAATTTTGTTCCGACTTAACGCGGGCGCGGACATAAGTATTGGTATTTGATTGAAAATCTATCGTGGATTGTGTTGTACTGGCAGAAAATCTAGGCTCATTGGGGATTATCTGTATTTCACTTTTTATAGCCCCGCGTAAGTTTTCCACTGTGAGCGATAAATCTCGGACTTGCCGTAAAAGTTCTTTCTGAACTTTGACCGACTGCTCTATCTCTGCACGGGAAATGTTGCTATTCCTGAAAACATCCAACAAAAGAGTAATAATATCTGAAACAGCAAAAACACCCACTATAGATAATAGAACGCTTATAAAATCAGCGGTAATAAGACTATTATTAACTAGTCTATAGAAGCCCCAACATCCAATAAGAAACGCCAAAACAATCAAAATAAGGCGATAAAGTCGGAGCATACGGAAATTCGACATTTCACAAACCTTTCTTGAATAAGAACCTTATGGAGGGATGATTTAAAATCCAAACGATCTGTGATCGGGGTTTTTGCATAAAACACACCCAAACAATCGTTTGGATTTGTTTCGGTTTCCCCATTAATTCTATGGATTTATTGGGCTTTTGACAACAAAATAGAAATTGACCTCTCTATAGTAATTAGCAAGAATTACATCAATGATTAACTGAGTGTGTTTACGCGCCTGTCCGTGCTATGCTCTCCGACGGATTATCCCCTTTTTTCACCTGAGCAATACCCCTTCACACAGAGAGAAATCCCGCATGAGAAAAACACCCGTATTGGCACTAATCGGCAGCCTAATCCTCGCCATCCTGAGCGTGCTAATCGTATCGGCACAAGACGCGACGCCCGCCCCGACTGCGACGCCGCCTTTTGGGAATCGAAATATCCAATTATTCGTAGAGTTCGACCAGAAGTTTGCCACCCTTCACTGCCCAGATGGTAGCCCAGCCGGGGCATTCTGCCTCACCGTGACCGGCACGACAACCTCGCCGACCTTTGGCGACCTCAGCCTTGAACGGACGCTGGTTGCCGACATCTCTGGCGAACACGATGAGTTTGGCGGCGCGGCGATTACCTCCAACGGCACATTGACTGATTCCGACGGCGATACGCTCGAATTTGCCTTGCGCGGGGCGCTCTATCTACGCGAAGGGGCGGCGGATTATCGGTATATCATCACGGGCGGCACGGGCAAATTTGACGGCGCACAAGGCCACGGCGTCGTCACCATCCCGCCCCCTACCAGCAACTCGATAGGGACGGAAATCTGGTTGGGGAGTTTGCGCCTAAAACCCTGATAAAACGCCTTTATCCCTACACGCCCCACTGTGCTTATGCGCCTGTCCGTGCTATGCTTTTCGGCGGATTGTCCACCTTTTCACAGATAAACGGAAAACAGCGCCCCATGCACAAAACACACACCTGCGGAGAACTGCG
>DAOTTP010000349.1:0-5559 GCA_034437835.1 Anaerolineae bacterium
GCCGCCGAGGGCGGCATCCGTTCCCATCCACCTTCCCTTTTTAGCCCCTAATTGGCGAAGGTGTTGATTAGCCTTACCTTATAAATGGCAGCGATTGCTGATTTCCTCTCTGTGTTCTGTGTTAACACTGTGGTTCAATTAAGGGACGGCGGACACGTCAGCCGTGTCCCTACAGGACTCTGCCCTTATGCGCGATTTGTTCGATACCCGCCCCGTCCAATCTGTCCCCACCGACACGCAGCCGCTGAAACCGATTCGGCGGCCTGTGCCGTGGGGTCTGCTGCTGATGATTACCCTCACGGTATTGGTTGGGGTGGGTATTTTCTTGATGTGGTTGGGCGTACAACCCGCCGCGCCCCTGCTCCCCGCGCCCACCGCCCTCGCCTCTGACCCAGACCGCGTGGTCGTCTTGACTGTGGACGGCGCGACCAGCGTTTTCCGCACGGTCATCGAAAACCCAGCCGCAATCCTACGCGCCGCCGGGGTGCGATTCGACTCCGATGACGCCATCACGGTCAATGGGGCGATGGTCAGCGCCGCACAATTGGCCGATTATCCCCTCCCCGCCAACCGAATCACGCTCCGCCACGCCGTCACCATCACCATCACCGACGGCAGGGCTGGGACGGTCAGCCGCGCCACCACCGCCGATACCGTCGCAGAAGCGCTGGCAGAAATCGGCGTGACGCTGTATCTGGGGGATGGGGTGTTGCCCGCGCCGGAAAGCGCCCTGAGCAACGGCCTATCCATCACGATTGACCGCGCCTTGCCGGTACAACTCACGGCGGATGACGTGACGGTAGAGACGCGCACGCAAACCATGACGGTTGGGGCGCTCTTACAGGAGCAGGGCGTGACGCTGAACGGGTTGGATTATGCGCTGCCGCCCGAAAATGCCAATCTGACGGCGGGGATGGCCGTGCGCGTGGTGCGCGTGACCGAAGAAATCATCGCGGAATCCATCGAAGTCCCGTATGAGGCGATTTATGAGGCCAGCGCCGATAGGGATTTGGACACTCAAGCCGTGACGGTGGCGGGAGTGACCGGGCGCGATGAGCGCCGCATCCGCATCCGATTTGAGGACGGGGTAGAGGTCAATCGCTGGGATGATGGGATTGTGCGCACCCAAGAGCCGGTGAATCAGGTCATCCAATACGGCACGCGAATCGCCTTACGGACGATTGATACCCCGGATGGTTCGCGTGAGTATTGGCGGGTGTTGCGGATGTACGCCACCAGCTATCACCCCGCCGCGCTGGGCGGTGATAACATCACGTCGGTGGGCAAGACGCTGGTCAAAGGGATTGTGGCAATCAATCCGCGTATCGTCTCGTATGGCACGCGGGTTTATGTGGAAGGTTATGGGGAAGGCGAAGCCGCCGATACCGGCGGGCCGCGCTCGACGCCCTATTGGATTGACCTCGGCTACGAAGACCATAACTATGAGCATTGGTCAGGCTGGGTACAGGTCTATCTGCTGACCCCCGTCCCCGCCAACGTCAATCCGCTACTGCCTTAAAAGCAGTGATGAGTAGGTTGTCTGAGACGGCGAGGTGAGAGCAGAAATTTGCCGATTCTTGCTGTTTCTCATCACCCATCACTTACAACGCATCACTACTTTTATCAAGCGGGCATCAGCAAATGGGATGAGGCAGCGATGGCCGGTTCTTGGCGCACGCCGCCGGAGTGCAGCCGCACCTCGTTCAGCGCGTCGGCGTAACGATCTAACAAATCTTGGTCGTTGCCCTTGAAGCGCTTCAATACGCGCAAGGCACACACCGAGCAACCGTTCATGGCGCGGTAGCTGTCTGTGGCGCAACTGACGCAACCGTTCAACTGAATCGTCATCAACATAAACGCTAGAACTTCTTCATGACAATCGGGTAACGTACAAACATGGTCTACTAATTTTGCAAACTGCTCCCCCCTCGAACACCGCAACGAACGAATTGCCTCACGCGGAAATAGAAGCGAGTTTTGCATATACATAGGATAAAACTCCGTGGACAACTGAAAGGTTAAAAAGTTGTGATATTCAAAGGGTAATCTCATTCGTAACCCATGTCAACTGGTACGCACGTCCCGAATTACTGTTGCTCGTCTTAGGGGAAACGTAGGGACAGGAGCTATCCTGTCCGTTTTGGCGTCCGTTTGCATATCCTCCATGCGGACGGCAAGAATGCCATCCCTACCATTCCCCGATTTTTTCGTAGGGATACGCCACGCCTCGCTTTCCAAAACCACCTCGACACTATCGCCTATGGAGGCGAATCCCAAACCTGCCTCGCGAACGAGCGTCTCGAAATTCTCGCTGCTCAACAGGCGCACGCCATATCCGGCGGCCTTGAGTCCATGCCCTAGCGCGATATACGGTTGTACATCGCCCCGCGACCCAGACGCAACGATTGTGATGTTGATCATACCCCGTACCCTTTAGCTTTCAGTCCGTCCAACAGTAAATCGGTCAGCACGTCGGGAAGGTTTTCCCACTGTTCCAACAAAACCGCGTCGCCCATGCTGTATTCCAAGATCAAGCCCATCACCATGCTAGAGATGGCGCGGACGGTCAGGCGAACCTCATCCATGCTGATGCCCTGCGCGGCCGCTTGTTTTCCTAGATAAACCTCAGCCATCAGCAAGGTCGGCGCGAGGATTTGTTGGTAATACAAGGTGCGAATCTCCTCATTCACCATCATTTCCGAAATGACGATGCGAAATAGGGCGAAGCCGTCCTGTTTCATCCCCGCCAACGGGTGTCCGATGAAGGTGCGGAGGAAAGTTCGAAATGGGATATCCTCTGGCATCTTTTCAGGTTGCACCCGTTCTTGGAGGATGGTCTCCCTCATGCGCTCGAAAATACCCAAGAGTAGCGCGGGTTTGGTGGCGAAATAGTTGTAAATCGTCCCCTCAGAAATTCCGGCGAGTTTGGCAATGTCGCGGGTGGTGGTGGGGTGGAAACCTTTTTCAGCAAAAACCGTGGCAGCGGCGTCCAGAATTTGGTTCTTACGCGCAACGATAAGCTGTTGTTGGATGGGGTCGGTCATCGAAAAAATGCCCTTTCTGAACCCTATATCGAGTGTATGCTCATTCATTTGAGCGAATGTTCATTCTACTGAGTGATTGCTCAGTCATGGCATAAACAATATGACGAGTGCTGGGCGTTGTCAAGACCCTGCGGCGCGTCGTCAGGTCAGGTTGGCCTAGTCGTGTTATAATCGCCCAAAATAAGACACAGCAGTTACAGGTGAAAGCGGGTGGATATGGACGTACAGCGCAGATGGGCGACATGGGTGATGGGGGCGCTGATGATCGTGGGCAGCGCGTATGCCCTGTTCACGCCCGCCAATACCAGCGCCAGCCCGATGGAGCAAACCGTCGAAGGCACGGGCTATGTCAACCCGTATATCACGCCGTCCCCGGCGGGCTGCCCGCCCTCACAAGGGATGCGCGAGGGCGACATCGCCGTGCTGACGGGTGGTGTGGTCATCCGCTACGCCCCCGACCCGTCCGCGCCGTTCATCGTCACTTTCCCAGATAACCGCGAATTCACAATCGTCGGCACGCCGGTTTGTTTTGCCGGATATAACTGGCATCCCATCGCCGGTCATGGCATACGCGGCTGGGTCAGCGAAGGCACATCCAACGGCAAGCGGGTCTGGTTGAGGCTGGTGCGCCGTGCTGGTGAGCCTGCTATCGCGTGCGCCGTGCCGCAGAAATTGGTAGTTGGTGAGCGGTTTGACATCAGCAACAATGTGCGGATGCGCGACATCCCTAGCCTGATTGGGCGCACCATCACCGTCGTGCAGAATGACGCACAGGTGATTGTCTTGTTAGCGACGCCGACCTGTGCGGACGGGATTAACTGGTGGAAAGTCCGCGCCACGGTGGTGAATGTGGTGTATGACGGCTGGATTGCGGAAGCGCCCCGCGCCGGAGACCCGTTCATCCAAGTCCCGACCAGCGTCCCGTGTCACGCGGCGCTGAATCTCGACATTGGCGAACAAGGCCGCGTGATTTATAACGACACCTCGCCCAAGCGTCTGCGCTTAACGCCCAGCACCAGCGGGACGATTTTGGCCGAACTCATCGAGAACGTCCCGTTTGTGATTACGGGCGGCCCGGTCTGCGCCAACAGCTATAACTGGTGGAAAATCCGCATCCTGACCTCTAACCCGATTGAGGGTTGGTTGGCGGAAGGCGGCCCGGCCAATTATTGGATTGCGCCCATCAGCGATTTCAGAGAACCTTAAACGTCAAACACGGAGACCCTATGTTCATCACCTTTGAAGGCATCGACGGCAGCGGCAAGACCACACAGGTCGAGCGCTTGGCCGCGACATTGCGCGGGCGCGGTCAGGATGTCCTCGTCACCCGTGAGCCGGGCGGCACGCAAATCGGGGAGCAGGTGCGCGGCCTGTTGATGGACAAGGCCAACACCTCGCTCAATGCCCGCGCCGAACTGTTGTTATTTTGCGCCAGCCGCGCCCAATTGGTGGCCGATGTGCTACGCCCACACTTAGAAGCGGGCGGCGTGGTGATTTGTGACCGCTACATCGACTCGTCTTTGGCGTATCAGGGCTATGGTCACGGACTCGGCGCGGAAAACCTGTGGCCGGTCTTGAATTTCGCCACGGGCGGCCTGTTGCCTGACCTGACGCTGTATCTGGATGTCTCGCCGGATGAAGGTCTGCGCCGCCGCGCCAATGCCTCGTTGTTTGGGGAAGAATTTACCCGCATTGACGCGATGGCGTCGGCGTTCCATCATCGGGTATACGCCGGTTACGCCGCGATTGGCGAGTGGGCGGGCGCTCGCTGGGTTAGACTGGACGCCTCCCGCACGCCAGATGAGATGCAGGCCGAGTTGTTGACTACGGTCAATATGCGCTGGCCGTTTCGCGGATAATGCTTATTCCCGCTGGACGCTAAAGCATCCAGCTAGGAAACTGCCTGTAAGCCCGCTGACGCGGGCTAGTTTTAGACAAAATTTTGGATAATTCTGGAATAGCAACGGGAAACCTCTTTAACTCGACTTTATCCAATTACATTTTCGTAAGGCGTGAAAAGGTCAGAACGGTTCTCTGTTATAGGTTTGGCGGGTAGTGCAGCGCCATCCCGTTGTGGTGAGGCTGATGTGCTTTTCCATCCGGCTCAATCCAAGCCTTTTTTCAACCCATATCTTAAATTCCGTGATTCACTGAACTTGTATTTTACCGACCCTTAGCTTCTATCATTCATCAGTGTTGTGATGAAAAACGCTCCTTGACACAATCTCTTTTCGAGTCTAATATTTTGTTAGCCAGATAACAAAGAGGCATTTCTATGCCCTATTAACGACTTATCAGGGACATTCATCATGGATCAGTTTTTAGTGGCTGACTCAATCAGCTTTATCTTGATGGAAGTCTGCAAAATTCGCCGTGCGCTGTCTGATTCGATGCTTAGTGAAATTGGGCTACATGTAGGGCAGGAAATGCTTTTTGTATCACTGCTGCATGATGAGGGCGTGACTCAATCAGAAATTGCCGAGCGCCTGCATGTGCAGCGAGCCACTGTGACCAA
>DAOTTP010000350.1:0-5598 GCA_034437835.1 Anaerolineae bacterium
GGTTGACCAACGGCGACCCAACCTGACGGCTGGAGATGGTGAACATCAACGAGCCAAACGAAAAACACAGCGACGTGCCTAACGCCGCCAATTCGCCCACAAATGGCATGTCTTGCCCCCAGATTGAATTTTGACTTGGATATAGCTTCAATCTAGCGCAAAACAGGCCATAAGGAATATCCAGAACAGGCCATTCAATTCGCCATGTTAGTGAGGATGCACCTGTTCCCCGCCCCATTTGTGCGGGTTTTCGGCCAAGTCTGGCTTGGCGACCCACAGAATCGGCGGGGTTGTCCGATTGATAAATTTCTCTGGCACGATGTTCGACATGATATCGCTGGCGATTCGCAAAGCCACGTCCCACTCGTCGTGAGCGACCTCCAAAATCAGCGCGTCGTGCATATCCAGCGCGGCGCGTGAGCGCATCCCAGCCGCCCGATAAGTCTCCGACACGACCACAATTGCGCGTTTGAGCATCTCGCTCACCCCGCCCTGACACAGATAATTCCACGCGACAAACGGCGTCGGGACGGGGACAGGTCGCCCTGTCCACAGCTTCAATTGCTGAGTCAGGCGGGCTTGGCGTTGCGCGGCGGCGCGAATCTGAGTCACCCGCGCAAACGCCTTATCTTTCGCCCGCATCAGCCGCCGCGCCTCATCCGTCGAGACGCCGATGCTCTCCCCCAACCGTTCCGCGCCCATCCCATAGGCCGTCCCGTAGGTGATTTTCTTAGACATCCCGCGCAGGCGTTTCCGTTCGGCGGGGTCGGCCTCATCCCAGATTTCGCTGAAATATTCCTCGGCCATCGTGGTATGAAAATCCTCGGCGCGGCAGGCGGCGGCCAAATTATTGTCAGAGGCGATCATCGCCGCCATGACATTTTCGGCGTTGCGGTAGTCGATTTCGACCAGCGTGAAGCCTTCGTCACCAATCGCAACCCCGGCCATCGCGGGCATCTTCCAATTTTGCATGTGCGGATAGCTGGACGCTCGCCGCCCGGTTTCGGTGGCGATATGCACCAGACTGTGTAGCCGCCCATCTAAATCGGCGTGGTCAATCAACCCTTTGAGCGTCGAAAGCAGCCAATCGACTTCCATATAAGCGGCGAGGTCGCGCAGTTGTTGACTGTATGGGCTGCCGTCCTCAAGGTAGGATTCAATCACCTCCGCCCGCGTGCTGAGGTCGGACAATTCAACCTCGGCGTCGGGATTGTCGCGTAGGCGGCGGCACCCCTCACGAGTGAAATAATGTGACCGAGGTTCCCAGACCGGAATCGGAATTTTCTTATCGTGATGCAGATAGCGCGCCCGCGCCTTAGAACTGCCGGGGGTGAGCAATCCGTCCGCCCGCAAATGCGCCGCCAATTCGTCGCGCTGGCGGTTGAGGTCGGATAAGCGCCCCTGAACGAACGGGATATTCAGGCGCATCCCCACCGCCGCCATCTGGCAATATTCCCACACCGCCCGACATTCCCAATCGACCAACACGTCATCTATTGGGAGTTTTTGCTGCGCCAGATAAATCTCAAAGGTCAGGCGGGCGTCATCTTGGGCATAGCACACCGTGGTTTCCAACGGCAAAAGGTGGAGTTTTGTCCGCTGACCTTTCATGGCTTGCTGCCGCGTTGGATACGGGACGCGCAACGCATCAGCCACAGCCAGCAGGTTATAGCGCATGTCCACCGTCGGACTGAGCAGCCGCGCCATGGTCTGAGTATCCCAGATGCGCTGTGGAATTAATCCGCCGGTCAACTTACTCAATTGGCGGATGTCGAACACGGCGTTATGCGCGATGATGAGGCGCGGCGAGTCGAACAGTGTTTTTATCACGTCGATGATAGAACTATCAAATGGGGCGGCTAGTGCTGTCGTCTCGACTCCCTCAGCACCTTGCCATGCCAGCGCAATAATCGTCACATCGGCGGAATAGCTCAGGCCGTAGTCCAGTTTTGGACCGTGCCCCGGCCAGCGCGTCTCGGTTTCGATGTCAACAGACACAACCTCAGCCCGCAAACAGCGGTCTAAGGCGTCATAATCAATGAGGTGTTCTTCTGGAAATAACGAAAGCTGCACGGGACAGATAGCCTCGGCGTATGAGGGACATCACACCCTCTATTATACACCTGTTCTATGGTTTGTTCCGGTAAGGACACAGTAATTTAGGATAAACCATCGCTCGGCATCAGCACGACGCGCCAGCCGTCGGGGTCTTCGATAGTGATAGCGCCATTTCGATCCCAATACGGGTTCTCGGACGGCACGGGCGGATAACCCATCGCGTGCAGATGGTCGGCCTTACGGCGAAGTGCGGCGGCGTCTGGGACGTAAAATACCAGCAGGTTTTCTTTGTTGGGACTGATACCCGAACTGCCGTGGCTGTGCTGGAGAAATTCCAGATGATAGGCCGCGCCCGGTAAGCCGAACATCACACCGTCATAGCCGTCGTGATCGCTGAATGAGGCGATGATGGGAAGCCCTAAGCCGTCTCGGTAAAAGCGGGTGATAGAGTCAATCTGGTCAGTTTGGCGGGCAAAACGGATTTGTACGGCGGGTAAATCAGATGGAAATGAGGTGTCGGCCATGAGTCTCCTGCTTTGTTGGCAACAATATTGTTTTTTCGTAACTACTGGTCTGTCAGGAAGATAATTGGAGGTATCTGAAATTCATCGGGCGGGCAAGCTTCGCCCCTACGAAATTTTTGGCGGTATGGGTTTTATCCACCACATCGCTTGTCCGTAGGGCGCAGCGCACTACTAAGAAATGTTAGCGTCCAGCGACGAATAAGGCGAATCATTCCCCATCAGGTATATATCTTTATAAAACAAAACCTCCCCACCAGATGAACCACTGGGGAGGTTTTTATCGTTAATCCTTCAAATACGCACCGGTCAGCGAGCCTTCGGTATTGAGAAGTTGCAGCGGTGTGCCTTCAAACATGACGCGCCCGCCCTTATTGCCGCCTTCTGGCCCCATGTCGATGATCCAGTCGGCGTTTTTGATGATGGACGTGTTGTGTTCAATCACAATCACCGTATTGCCCGTATCGACCAGTCGATTCATAATCGCCAGCAGATGGCTGATGTCCGACATGTGCAGCCCGGTGGTCGGCTCATCCATCACATAGATGCTGCCCTTCTTATGCAGTTCGCTGGCGAGCTTGATGCGTTGACACTCCCCGCCCGATAATGTGCTGAGGGGTTGGCCGAGCGCCAGATAGCTCAGGCCGACATCGCTCATGGCTTGCAACTTGGTCACGACGGATTTAATCTGGAAGTATTCTAGCGCCTGCGTCACGCTCATCAGCAGTACATCGGTGATCGACTTGCCGTTGAGTTTATAGCCCAATACCTCGTCTTTGAAGCGTTTGCCCTCACAGACCTCACACGGGAGCTTGGCCTCATCCAAAAACGCCAAATCGGTATAGACCACGCCCAATCCCTGACAGTTCTCGCACGCGCCTTTGGAGTTGAAACTGAACAGCGACGGGCTGACCTTATTGGCCGCCGCAAATGCCTTGCGGATGTCGTCCATAATCCCGATATAGGTGGCCGGATTGGAACGACTCGAGATTCCGACAGCGGATTGGTCAATCACAATCGCGTCTGGGTGCTGGCGCAAAAAAACTTGGTTAATCAGTGAGCTTTTGCCCGACCCCGCCACGCCGGTGACTACGGTCATCACGCCCGCAGGGATGTCTACGCTGACGTTCCGCAAGTTATTCTGTTTGGCGTTGACGATAGGCAGTTTGCCCTTCGAGGCGCGGAACTTGGTTTTAATCGGCATCGAATGTTTCATATAGCGCCCGGTCAGTGTGTCGGCATTGAGCAGATCGGCGAAACTGCCTTCATAGACGATGTTGCCGCCGCGACTGCCCGCATGGGGGCCGACATCCACGATATGGTCAGCGACCTTAATCACGTCTGGGTCATGTTCGACCACAATCACGGTGTTGCCCCTGTCGCGCAACTTCATCAGCAACTCGTTCAGGCGATGCACGTCACGCGGGTGCAACCCGACGCTCGGCTCATCGAAGATATATAGCACATCGGTCAGGCTACTACTGAGGTGTTTGACGATTTTGACGCGCTGCGACTCCCCGCCCGATAGCGTGCTAGTCTCGCGGCTGAGGCTGAGATATTCGAGTCCAATGTCCACGAGGTTTTGCAGCCGTTCGATCAGCATGTTAATCACGGGCTGTGCGGATGGCGCATCAATGGTGCGGACGAACTCGATTAAATCGTCTACTTCCATCGCCGACAGTTCAGCGATGTTCAAGCCGTTAATCTTACACCCCAACACCGCTTGACTCAGGCGCATCCCTTTACACAGATGGCACGGGCCATAGGTCATATATGGCGCGACGGCTTTTTGGGTGCGCTCGGATAGGGTTTTGACATCACGGGCGATATATTTACGATCGAACTTGTCAATAATCCCGTCAAACGTCAAGTTAATGGCTTTGCCGTTCATATCGACCTTGACCTTATACGGCTTGCAGTGGAGCAGGAGATCCATCTCCTCCGGCGTATAGTCGTCAAGGATTTTGTCTTTATCAAACAGGCCAGATTGGATCATAAGCGTCCAATCCCAATTGCCCGGCGCATAATCTGGGTACAAAATCGCGCCATCACTGAGCGATTTGGATGTGTCGAGAAACTTTTCCATATCGACACCGATTTTGCGGCCAATCCCATTGCAGTTGGGACACATGCCCTGTGGGTCATTGAATGAGAATAAATTCCGTCCGCCGATAAACGGCTGACCAATCCGCGAATACAGCAGGCGCAAGACCGGCGCGATGTCGGTGATCGTCCCCGCCGTCGAGTGCGACCCACCGCCCAACCGCTTCTGGTCTACCACAATCGCCATGCTCAGGTTTTCGATGGCGTCGGCATCCGGTTGCGAATAACGCGGGAGGAAGTTGCGGACGAACATGCTGAAATTTTCGTTGAGGAGTCGTTGCGCTTCGGTGGCAATCGTATCGAAAACGATAGACGATTTGCCGGAGCCGGAAACGCCCGTGAAGATGGTGATCTTGCGCTTGGGGATGCGTAGAGACACATCCTTGAGGTTGTTTTCGCGTGCGCCACGGACTTCGATGTACTCTTGGAACATAGCCCTCACCCTGAACATCTGTTCTTGACCGGACAGAGAATGATACAGAAAAAGACGATCAAGTGCAACACAAAACTTTACTGTTTTTCGATTTGAGCATACCCGCTCTATAAATTGATTGTCCCCATTTTGCTCGCATGAAGATGCTAAGATTTTGTCAGTGATTTATTATTGCTTCGAAATGATTTGTTTGTCGGCGTAACAGTTTGCATACACTCAGTTTAATTTGAAGTATTGTGAATATTACGCTAGAAAACGTGGTTTTTTTGTGATTTAAGGGTAGAACTCGATATAATATTATGAAACGAAATTATAAGCCCTCTTGTAATAGGAAATTTGTATTGAGATTAAATATTTGAATAGTGAAACAATAGTGATTGGTGTGTTGCGTTTACTTTACAAGGGTCTGTAATATTAGTTATAGATGAATACCCCTGACCCCTAGTTTTATGGGTTAAGGGGATTAAAGGATGACGTGATTAT
>DAOTTP010000351.1:0-8271 GCA_034437835.1 Anaerolineae bacterium
ACATCGTGGGCGGATAGATTCAAGCCGACCAACGCCTGAGACGCCCGCCGCGCTTGCCCGCGTTGGTCGGCGGCGTGCGGGACGACAATCTGCGGGATGCCATGCACCACGGCGCGGTGTGTACTGCCCATCCCGCCGTGATGAATCATAATTTTGGCGCGGGGCAATACCGCGTCAAACGGGACGTAATTCACCAAGCGCGTCCCACGCGGTAGCGCCTTAACCAAATCTTGTTTGGCTTCTGGGGTGATGGGGTTATTGCCAATCGCCACGACGGGGAGCAATCCGCACCGCGCCGCCGCTTGTGCCGCCCACGCATAGAATCCGAGGTCGCCTGTGAAGGTCGTCCCCAACGTGATGACCGCCAACGGTACGCCCTCTGGGATGGCCGCCAGCCAATCGGGAGTCACGGCAGAGTCCGGCTGGCCGCCGACGAATTCGTTTTGCTCCAACAGATTGTGCGTCTCGGCCTGATACCATGAGTCGCAGAAATAACTCAGGTGCAGATGCGGGCTGAGAATAGACGGCGTTGCTCCGACGGAAAAATTCTCGCCCGCCACACCAAACATCTGACACAGCCGGTCTACCCGCTGACGGCTATCATCGGCCAGCACCTTCTGGACGGGGTAGAGCAGGGTTTCGTCCAATTCGCGCAGGGCAGGCCAGCCGCAAACCACCATCGGGATACCAAGTTTTTCGGCGGCGATGGCGGATGCGCTCAAAAACGGGTCGGTCAAGATGAGGTCAGGTGCGCCATGTTGTTCGGTCAGCGTCAGTAGCCCACGGATTCCCGCCGCGACTTTATCTTCATCCAGCCAAGTATCCAGCGCCCGCCGATAGCGCACCATCACGGCATCTTGGGGCTTAATGGTCGAGATGTCGGGTAAAGGTGGCGGCGGCCACAACCAGCCAGTTTCTTCTAAGGCTAGAAACGTCACATCACCCACCGCGTTTGCGATAGCCGCGCCGCTGACCCACGCCACATCATGGCCGCGTTTTTTCAGCGCTTGCGCGGTCTTGAGAAAGCCGCCCCAATCGGTATGGCTGTAGAGTGGGGCGGAAATACACCAGATTTTTGACACAATCCATCCTTTAATCGTTATTCACGAATGATATTGAGTCTACTCACCGACGCTTGTTGCGCCAATGCCTCATTCCCCCTATACTTAACGGCAACGTTTCCAACCCCCAAATTGCATGTTATGGATCAGCCGACCAACCCGGTACAAATTAGCCCGACCATTGCGATTTTAACCGAGATACAGCAGCTTCAGCCGCTGTTGACCGGTACGCACGAATCGCTTCAACGCCAGCGTGACATGCTCCAACAGCGCGGGATTGGGATGCCAGTCATGACCATCCAAGTGATGGAAGGCATCCTCGACTCGCTGAAGAAGTTTGAGGCATTGCTTGTCTTGGAACAGGTTGAGGTGGCGCAGTTGCGCTCCTTAGCCGAAAACGCCGCTGCCATCAGTCGGTCACTGGTGCTGGATGTCGTTTTGCGCGACGCGATGGATGGCGTCATCACCCTCAGCGGTGCAGAACGTGGCTGCATTATCTTGGTGAACCCAGAAACCCAAGAACTTGATTTCCGCGTGCTGCGTGATAATGATACCATCCACAACCGTGACCAATCTGTGACTCAGATTGTCCCACCCGAAAAGACTGCCCAGTTCAGCCGATCAGTCATCCGTCAGGTGATGGAGACGGGCGAACCGCTGTTGACCAGCAACGCCAACGATGACCTACGCTTGACTGGGATGCAGAGCGTGATTGCGCTTGACCTGCGTTCGGTGATGTGCGCCCCGTTGCGGATTAAAGCAGAGACGTTGGGCGTAGTGTATGTCGATAACCGGTTGCGCTTTGGGGTGTTCGGTGAGCGCGAGAAAAATCTCGTGGCCGCCTTTGCCAACCAAGTCGCCGCCGCGATTTCTAACGCCCGCTTGTTCGCGGATTTGCAGCGCACCCTGTCAGACATTACCCGCGTCAAAGACCTGACCGATAACGTCTTTAACTCGATTGATAGCGGCGTGGTCACAACCGACCACGAGGGCATTATTTTACGCGCTAACCGCGCCGCCGCCAATTTATTGGATACCGCGACGCCGGAAGAAATGTCCGGGAAGTCGCTGGGGTCGGTGGTCGGGCCGATGAAAGACGCGCTTCAAGAGGCGCTCAAATCGGTGCGCGATACGGGTGAGGTTAAGATCGTTGAGGCTGAGGTGTCCGTTGGGCGGCGCGGACGTGCCGTGTTACAAGCCAAAGTCAGCCCGCTCAAGGGCAAAGCTGGCGACCCACAGGGCGCAGCGATGGTCATGGACGACCTGACCGAACACCGCGAGCGCAACGAAACACTCCGTATCCTCAAGTATTATCTCCCGACGGCGATGCTGGAGAACATCACCCAGATTGCCGGGTTGGGGTTTGGCGGCGAACGGCGCGAAGTAACCTGTATGTTCGTCGATACGCACCCATTGGCGCACCTTCCGGCTGGGATGCGCCCACAAGAGGTCATGCAGACCATCAACATCTATTTGTCGCTGGCCTCGGATTGTATTCATGATGCGGGCGGGGTGATTGACAAGTACATGGGGACGGAAATCATGGCGCTGTTCAATAGTCAGTTGAACCCGCTCAAAAACCATGCCGCCGCCGCCGTCGATGCTGCGCTGCGTATCCGTGAGCATTTCGATGTCTTATATAAGTCTCTGGGGCATAACAATCACGTCTATCGCGTCGGGATTCACAGCGGCGTGGCGACGCTGGGCAATGTCGGCAGCCACAATCGCCGTGACTTCACCGCGATTGGCGACAGCATCAACCTGACCAAACGACTCGAAGAAAATGCGACGGACGGCCAAATCATCATTAGCCAAGAAACCCGCACCCATCTGATGACCTATCCGGTGGCATCACGGACAAAGCTGCGTTTTGAACAACGGAACGCCCTGCAAGTCAAAGGCCGTCAGCAACAGACGGATATTTACGAGGTCTTTGCGGAATGACCGACGAAACCCAAAAACTGGCCGAGATGGGCAAAGAACCCTTGCCCACGACCAGCCAAGAGGCAGCGCGTAAGCTCGTCACCCGCGCCGATGAACTCGTTACACTGCTCAAGAGCCAGCGCGATATGTTGCGCCAGCGCGGGATGAACCTGCCCACCGGCGTCCTAGAGACCGTCACGCACGTCAAGACGCGGTTAGAATCGCTCAACAAACAGATTTTGACCACCCTGATTGAACTGCGGACGCTACGGGCGCTGGCCGATACGACAGCCATATTAACCAGCAACCTCGACCTGAACGATGTACTGAATCAAGTCATGGATACGGTCATCAACTTGACCGGCGCAGAGCGCGGCTATATCGTCCTCAAGAACCGCGATACCGGCGAATATGACCAGTTTGTGGTCGCACGCGGCCTCGATATGAGCTTTGCGCGGGACGGTGGCTCGAAGATGCAACCGTCCCAAGCGAACGATTTTGTCATCAGTCGCTCCATCGTTGCTGATGTCGTGACCACCGGAAAACCAGTCCTCACCACCAACGCCCAAGATGACCCGCGCTATGCCGACCAGAAATCTGTGGTTGGTTTTGCGCTACGGAGCATCATCGCCGTGCCGCTGAAAGTGCGCGATGAGATGATTGGGATTGTCTACTGCGACAATCGAATCATGGCCGGATTGTTCCAAAAGCGCGAGATGGACTTGATGAGCGCGTTTGCCGACCATGCATCCGTCGCTATCGACAATGCCCGCTTGTTCACCGGCCTGCGTGACCGCCTGAGTGAGATGACCACGCTCAACGATTTGTTGGAACGCATCTTCGACTCGATTGCCACCGGCGTCATCACGCTCGATAACCATGACATGATTATCACCTGTAACCGCGCCGCCACCAAAATTTTCGGCACGGAGACCTCACTGGTCGGCACCGCGATTTCGACGGCGTTGGGC
Source organism: Anaerolineae bacterium (assembly GCA_034437835.1). Taxonomy (GTDB): domain Bacteria; phylum Chloroflexota; class Anaerolineae; order Aggregatilineales; family Phototrophicaceae; genus Flexicrinis. Next base: position 3,956 of record DAOTTP010000351.1, read on the forward strand.
GTGCTTCCAGAGTCGTTGTATAACGCCATGCGCTATGTCAGCAGCAGCGGCAGTTCGATGTTGTTGGACATCGAAATCGACTTGCCGGGGCGGGGCGTCTGTTATTGGAACGTGGTCTTGAGCGTGCTAAAAGCGGTGCAAGACCAAAGTTCCGGCCTCGCGCTGGTGATTGACGATTTGACCGAACAGCGTGCGCGTGAACACCAACTCGCCGAGGCTGGTCGCTATCTGCCGACGGCGCTGCTCAAGAACCTCCGCAGTGTGGCCGCGCAAGATGTGGCGGGGCAAGAGCGCGAAATCACCGCGATGTTCTGCGATGTGCGCGGCTTCACCGCCTTCAGTGAACGGCTTGACCCCGGCGACCTGATGCGCGTGATTAACCAATACCTCAGCCTCGCCAGCGACGCCATCAACCTGTATGAAGGCGTGGTCGATAAATATATGGGAGACGCCGTGACCGGCCTGTTCAACACCCAACTCAACCCACAAAAAGACCATGCCGTGCGCTCAGTCAGCGCGGGGATGGCGATGCTGACCGACCTCGAAGCGCTTCACGAGACCATGCCAGAGGAACAACGATTGCTCTATGGTATCGGCATTCATACTGGCGTAGCGGTCTTGGGCAATGTCGGCGGCAGTAGTCGTAAAGAATTTGGGGCGCTGGGTGAGGCCACCGAAATCAGCAAAATCTTACAAGAGAACGCACGCGGCGAAGTCGTCATCAGCGAAGCCACTTATCAGCAGGTCAAAGACGTGTTTGAGTGCGAGTCGATTCTACTGGAAAAGACTAAGGGACGCGCTGACTTGACACGGGGCTACCGAGTCATCAAACGGGTGCGCGGCGGCCTGAACACCATGTTTTTGGATGAGGAACTTCAAGACCTATTGGGCGACCTCGGCGTGTAAACGTAGGGGTATTGTGTATCATGCCCTGTCTAGCCGAGGCTTAAAGTTCATGCACGGCTAAGCCATTTGAGTGATAATAGCGACATTGTGCTGCAACGAAGGGGAAAGTTCATGTCCAGACTTCGGTTTTTTGTGTTGTTTATAGTGCTGATGGCGTTAGCCGTCAGCGTTAGCTCGGCTCAAGGGGCGCTGACCGTCACGCCGCCCGTTGGCCCCAATGGGACGACCCATATCATCAGCGCGGCTGGCCTGAGTGCCAGCACCCAATACACGCTGGAAGTCATCTATCAGCCTTCTGGCGCGGTGGTTTTCTCTGCACCCGCCATCGCTGATTCAAACGGCGCATATCAATTGCCCATCACCACCGAACAGGCCGACCCGGCTGGCGTCTATGTGATTAACTTGCGTGACACGGCTGGCATCATCCAGACCGGCGCGTTTACCATTGAAGCCGCGCCCGCCGCCCAAACCGACGGCGCGATGACGTTAGCGCCCGGTACGGTGGAGGCGCGTCTGGATAGCACTCGTTCCAGCGACGACTATACGTTGAACGGCGCGGCGGGGCAGATTGTCACTCTGACCTTGCGTTCAACAGATTTTGACGCTTTCCTCGTGTTATACGGGGCGGACGGCCTGCAATTACGCTACAGCGACAATGGTCTGCCGCCCACCGACGCGCAAATCTTGACATTTGAATTGCCCGCCAACGGCGCGTATCGCGTCAGCGCGACCAGCCGCAACGCCGCCGAGAGCAATGGCGGTCAGCGCGTAGACGGGGCGTATAGCCTGACATTGGTCATCGCCCGTCCCGCCAACGAAGGCAGCATTGCCAACGGCGAGACGCTGGTTGGCGAGTTGAGCGTGGTGCAGCAGAGCGCCCAATATGAGTTCAACGGCGTGGCAGGCGATGTCGTCACGATTGAACTGCGTACCGAGGCATTTGACCCAGCGGTTGGATTATTCACGCCTGGTGGTGATCGGCTCATGACCGATGACGATGGCGGCGGCGGCCTGAATGCGCGTATCAACCGCTTCACGCTGCCCAGCGATGGTCAATTCTTGATTATCGTGGACGGTTTCCGGGGATTCACCGGGGAGCGCACCTTGCAAGGCAAATATACCGTCTCACTCAGTATCGAGACGGCGGGCGGTGGTACGCCAGTGGTTCAAGCCACCAGCACAACCGCGCCTGATGTGGCACAAGCCACGCCTATACCGTCTGTCGCACAGGCGACTCCCATCCCCGCATTGCCGGGTGGGAATACGCTGGACTTCGGACAGACCGTCCTCGGTGAGTTGACCGCCGACTCCCAACTTGGGAGCTATAAATTCTTCGGCACGGCGGGCGATGTCATCACGCTCCGCTTGGACTCTGCCAATTTTGACCCCAAATTTCGCTTACTCGGCCCAGACGGCACGGTATTGGCGGAGGATGATGACAGCGGCGAGGGGCTTAACGCACTGCTAGAAGGCATCACCCTGCCGCGTGACGGTGAGTATGTGGTGGAGGTAGACGGCTTCCGTGGTCCCGCCGGAGACCGTCAATTGTTCGGCGGCTTCAGCGTCTCGGTCAATCGCACCGAGCAAGCCGTCCAAGCTGCGCCAACGGCTGCACCGACCACCATCCCCGGCGCAACCGATGTCCTCGCCGTGACGCCCACCCCCGTCCCAGTCATTCCGGCGGACGCGGGCGGCGGAATCACCCCCGGCACGCCGATCAGCGGTGAATTGACCGAACAAACCCAACTCGCCGCCTACACCTTCACCGGCGCGGCGGGCGATACCGTCACCATTGACCTGACCAGTGACGACTTTGACCCACTGATGCGTTTGCTCGCGCCGGACGGGTCTGTGGCGGCTGAGGATGATGACGGCGGCGGCGGGATTCAAGCCCGTATCAGCGCATTCGTCTTGCCGGTCAGCGGGACGTATGCCATCGAAATTGACAGTTTCCGTGGGGTTGACCCCAATCGCCTGATTTTGGGCGTATATACCATCAGCCTGACCCTCACACCCGCACCAGTCGTCCCGACGGCCACCACGCCGCCGACCACTGAGCCGACCCTTGTGCCAACGATTGAGGCGACTGCCGCGCCGACCAGCGAAGGCACGCCAGAGCCAACCGTTGACCCGGCTCAAGCGACGCCCGAAGTCCCCCCGACTCGCGCCGCGCCCACCTCAACCCCTGTCACTGCGCCGCCGAACACCGTGCAGGGCGCAAACGCCGTCATGCCGTCGGTTGATTTGGAGAGCTTGCGGCTTTTGGGGTATGGTGACAGCACGAGTGTGGTGTTTGACGGCATCCCCGGCGCAGCTGAGAACTTCGCGTTCAGCGGCGTAGCCGGAGACCTTGTATCGGTCAAAGTCACCAGCGCCGGCGATGTCGATACCGCGTTACGCCTGTTCTCGATGAGTGACGGGGTATTGGTGGCTGAGGACGATGACAGCGGCGCGGGCTTCGACCCCGAACTGTTCGGCATCAGCCTGCCCGCCGATGGCCGATATATCCTCGTGCTGTACACGCTCTCGCCGTCGGCACAGTCCAACGTATCCGTGACCCTCACTGGCAGCAGCGGTGGCTCATTGGAGCGCGGCACGGTCTCTGTCACCCTCAGCGATAAACTGTCGCCGCAGTCGTTGAGCTTTAACGCGACAGCGGGGCAGACGATCCGCTTGAGCATCGCCAGCGTGTCACAGATCGGCGGCGATGCGGTGATTCAAGTACAGCAGAGCGGTCAGGTGTTGGCGTCTAATAGCGTCGGCCAGAATCTGCGGATGTCGTTTGAGTTCATCGTCCCGGCGGATGGTCGCGTTGATGTGAAAATAATCCGCGACCTCGGCGCGTATGGCGTCATCGAATTGGGCATCGAACGCCTGCCGTAAGATTTTCACGCTCACGGGGGCGCAGCACGCTGCGCCCCTACCACACAATCAGATTTTGTAGGGACGGCATTTTTGCCGTCCGTTTTGTATCTTATTGAGGGTAAGAAATATGCCGCTCCGTTTAGAAACCATCACCACCGAACGACTCGTGATTCGCGGATTCCGCCCCGGCGACGAGGCAGACCGTCAATTGTTGATACATGAGGCCTTTGAGCTAAACGAATCGCTGGAGGATGCGCGGCGCTGGGTCAATTGGGCGTTCGAGAGCGATAATTTTCATGACCTGATGGCGCAACCAGCTTATGGCGATTATGCGGTGGTGCGACGTGATACGGGCGAATTGGTCGGCTCGGTTGGCCTCGTCCCGACCATGATTCCGTGGGGCGTGTTCCCAGAGTTTCGCCCCATCAATACGCCAGCGCATAGCTTCACGACGCCGGAATATGGGCTGTTCTGGGCGGTGCGGACTCACGCGAGAGGGCGGGGCTACGCGACAGAAGCGGCTAAGGCGTTTATCCAAAAATACG
>DAOTTP010000352.1:0-2324 GCA_034437835.1 Anaerolineae bacterium
GGTGATTTAGGAAGAGAACTCACTCGGATAGAGGAACAGCTACTGATGCCCGATTTCTATCAACTCGACATCGCTCAAGCGGCGGCGGAACTCAAAACAGACCCACAAAACGGCCTGACATCTGCTGAGGTGCAGGCGCGTCTGGCAACATACGGGCGGAACGTGCTGCCCGTCGGCGAAGGGTCGTCGGTCTGGAAAATTCTTTTCGAGCAATTCAAGAACATCATGGTCATCGTCCTCATCATTGCGGCGGGGGTTTCCGTGGCGCTGAACGATGTGGAAGATGCCATCGTGATCCTCGTGATCGTCTTGCTGAACGCCGCGCTGGGGACGTATCAGGAGTTTCAGGCCGAGCAAGCGCTGGCCGCCCTCGGCGCGATGCAAGTGCCGCAAGTGCGCGTCAAACGTGGCGGCGCGGTGACGGAAGTTAGCTCACAGGAACTCGTCCCCGGCGACCTCGTGATGTTGCAAGAGGGAGACCGCATCCCAGCGGATGGGCGTCTGACGATTGCCAAGAGCCTCAACATTGAGGAGGCCGCCCTGACCGGCGAATCGCAGCCCGTAGAGAAGAAAATCGACGCGCTGACCGATTCCGACATCGGGATTGGCGACCAGAAGAATATGGCCTTCATGGGGACGGCCATCAACTTTGGGCGCGGCGAGATGATTGTCACCGGCACGGCGCTAGAGACTCAACTCGGCAAAATTGCCAAGTTGTTGATGAGCGTCGAAGACACCCCAACCCCGTTGCAAGTCCAGATTAATCGGTTGAGTTGGACCCTGATACGCGGGGCGCTGGTCGTCGTTGCGTTGGTGTTCGTGGCCGGTCTGTTGCGCGGTATCGCTTTCCAAGAGATGTTGATTACCGCTATCAGCCTTGCCGTGGCCGCCGTGCCAGAAGGTCTGCCCGCGATTATCACCGTCAGCTTGTCGCTGGGCGCGGCGCGGATGGTGCGCCGTAACGCGCTGATTCGCCGCTTGCCCGCTGTCGAGACGCTCGGCTCGGTCACGGTCATCTGCTCAGATAAGACCGGCACGCTGACCAAGAACGAGATGACCGCCACGAGTCTGGCATTGCCGGGGATGAATGATGTGGCTGTCACTGGCGTCGGGTATGGCTCAGACGGTGATTTCGTGGTGGACGGGAAAACGGTTGACCCGCTCACCGACCCCGTGTTAGGGCGCTTCCTCACGGCGATGGCGCTGGATACCGACGCCTATCTGGAGCGCATGGAGTCCGGTGTGTTCCGCGTGGTCGGCGATACAACGGAAGGGGCATTGCTGGTCGCGGCTCAAAAGGTTGGTTGGACGCGCCAAATGCTCGAAAAAGATTTGCCGCGTGTGGCGGAATTGCCGTTTTCATCGGAACGCAAGGCCATGACCACCGTTCATCAGATAGTCGGCTCGCACGCGGATAATCTGTTTGACGGCAAATTCATCGCCCTGACCAAAGGCGCGCCTGATCGCCTGATTGATTGGGCAAAATATGAACACGTTCCCGGCGGCGTTGATGACTTGGGCGCGGAACGCAAGGCCGCATGGCACGCGCAGGTCGATAAGATGGCCTCACAGGGTTTGCGCGTCTTGGGCGTGGCCTACCGTCCGCTGGATGCCGTCCCCGCTGAGATGACGCCAGAGATTGAGCGCGATTTGGTCTTGTTGGGCTTGGTCGGCATCCTAGACCCTGCCCGCCCAGAGGCCAAAGCCGCTGTCGCAACGGCGCGTTCAGCCGGTATCCGCCCAATCATGATTACCGGCGACCACGCCCTGACCGCTGAGGCCATCGCCAGAGACCTCGGCATCTTGCGCGAGGGCGAACAGGCTATCACCGGTTCGGAACTCGAAAAAATGGACGAGGCCGGTCTGGTCGCGGCGCTCAAGCGCACCTCGGCTTTCGCCCGCGTCTCACCAGAACACAAATTGCGCTTGGTTAAGGCGCTCCAATCGCAAGGCGAAGTGGCCGCCATGACCGGCGACGGTGTGAACGATGCTCCGGCGCTCAAGCAGGCTGACATCGGCGTGGCGATGGGTATCACCGGCACGGAAGTCAGCAAAGGCGCGGCGGATATGGTGTTGACCGATGACAATTTCGCCAGCATCATCGCCGCCGTTGAAGAAGGCCGCACGATTTATGACAATGTGCGGAAGTTTGTGCGCTACCTGCTCAGTTCCAACATCGGCGAAATTTTGGTCATGCTGGTCGCCATCGTGATTGGGATGCCGATTCCGCTGTTGGCGATTCAGATTTTGTGGGTCAATTTGGTGACGGACGGCCTGCCTGCGATTGCGCTAGGGTTTGAACCCGCTGAGGCAAACGTCATGAA
>DAOTTP010000353.1:0-5747 GCA_034437835.1 Anaerolineae bacterium
ATGGATAGATGGGGCTTTTGTCAATTTGACTGAAGAAGGATATGAAGCCTGTTTTCCGGTGGCGGGTGGGGAACACTCCTTAGACCCCAACTTATTAAGCTATCAATGGTCACAAAACCCACCTCAGATTAGGGAGGCATTGGTTACGATGATTGAAGGGCGAAGTGATGGCTGGGAGTGTGATTATCAAGAATTGACGCAGTTAGTCCACCTAGAAACTGGCTATAAGGCAAATTATGACATCATTTATCAGCCAACGCCGTGGTGTGATTTACGATTCGCCGATGAAGCCATCGCACGGCGCGATTTTGACAGTGTTTCGACGTTATATACCCATGCCCTGACCTTTGATTTAACTGAGCCGATGCGGTTATATATCAGCGTGAAGCAAGCGCTGGCGTTGGCACTTGGGGGGCGCATGGGCGACGCACAGGCGATTTTGGACGGATTAACGCCTATCGGCTCGGTTGTGCCGCTGGTCGAATCGGTCACAGCCGCCGCGAATCGGGGTAGTGCGTTAGAGATGTGTCAATCAGCGTATGATTTTTTTGTCGATGTCGTCCGTGAGATGGACTCAAACTTTGATCCCAATGATCCTCAAAAGGTCATGCCTAAAACATTGTTTGAGGATGATTTCCGTGGATATACATTTGGCAACGGGACATACGATCCGCACGATACGGTAAATCCGTATCCAACTCAGGCGGGTTGTAATCCAGAAATCATCGTACCCACGCCGACCATGACTGCTATTCAGTTCGATGAACAGGTTATGTCTGATGGACAGGCTGAAGGGTATCTCCGTTCGAATGTGTTCGATGACCTCGCAAACGGGAATTATGACCAAGCCCTCATCGCATTGGATACAGCGGCGTCCGTGTTGGGTGAGGAGTACGCTGACCATATCGCCTATTTGCGGGCGCTAACATTGGAATTTGGAGGGCGTGATTCCGACGCGGCGGCTGGGTATGCGGCGCTGGCCGACTCTGCGCCCGATACGGCATGGGGGCGTCTGGCGCGAATCCACATCCGGCAATCGTAGGGGTGACTCACTCACACAAAAAGCGCGTCCATATCGGGTGCGTTTTTTGTTTTGTGTGGTAAACTTTACAGTAGAACGCTTATTCTATATGGAGGCCGCTATGAAACTCGGATACACCCTGATTTACGTTGAAAATGTCGTCAAGACGGTTGAACACTATGAGGCGTGTTATGGCCTGACACGCGGTTTTGTCAGCGAGGAGGCAGATTATGGGGAGATGCAGACCGGCGCGACGACGCTCTCGTTTGTGCGCTATGACCTCGCCTCGAAAAGCGTGAAGGAGTATCAGCCGAACGACCCCAAAAATTCGCCCGCCGGAGTCGAAATCGCGTTTTTGGCGGAAGATGTCGAGGCGGCCTATCGTCATGCGGTGGAAAACGGCGCGACTCCGCTGATGGAACCCATCGCCAAACCGTGGGGACAGCTCGTGTCGTATGTCCGCGACATCAACGGCGTGCTGATTGAGATTTGCAGTCCGATGGGGTGAGATTCACAATTGAATTAAGACCAGCCCCTCGGCTTTTGCTGCTCGCTGCTGGGGCTGGTCAAGCGTCACCAATGGATAGCCATAATGTAGCGCTAAAGCGATATAAGCGGAATCGTAAACCGCTAGTTGATGGGTTATCGCGATGTCTAATGCTTTGGATAGTAAGTGCTTCATCGGCGCGCGGCGCAGATTTAAGGCTCTCACGACTGATAACAGGTTATTGGCTGTCGTTTTTGGCATCCCCGAAAAACGCACTTGTTTCCAAATCACGTTTGTACATTCCAAAAGGCAGAATTCTGGGGCGGTTAACAAGTCGGCGGCAGATAAACCATCGAAAAAATGACGCACTTGTGCGGTGTGAGTTCCGGTAATGAGGTACTCAATCACGACGCTGGCATCAACAATATAGTCCATCGTTTAGCCTTCGCGGTCTTCGCGCAGCATTTGAAGCCCCGATTTTGTACCCGATGGCGGAGTCCAACGGTAGCGCTCCGCCATATCACGCACCATGTCCCATGACGATGATTCATCTGAATCCGAGGGCGTTGGCTGTTCAAATGCCCCCAATACCCGTGTTAAACGCTCATCGAGTGTTTGCTCAACAAAATGTCGAAGATCATCTAGGGTCATATCCGCAATGGAAGCCATTTTATTCACCCTTTTTTACCCGCTATTATATCGTCAATTTGAATAAATAAGCATCACTCGCTCACATACCAGCGCCATAGACAAGCGGTTGCCGCCGCGCCCAAGATGTGCCAGACGGCGTGGCCTTGTAGCCATGAGTCCGGGTCGCACCACGCGCCAGAATTATCCAAGTTCCAAATAAGATAAGCCGCCGCGAAGGTGAACAAGCCCGCCCAGAACCAACGATACTCCCGCGCTGGGCGGAGTTTTCGCCAAACGACGGCCTCGGTCAGCAAGGCGAGCAACAAGACTACCGCGAACGCATAGCGGCGCGTCTCTGGGAGTCCAATTTGTAGTAGCGTGAGCGCCGCGTTCAGCCCAAAATAGACCGCCGCAGCCGTCCACATCCGCCACTCGTTCAGGCGTTGCAAGGCGTATACCCACATCAGCGACGTGAGCAGATACATCCCGAAAATATCAAAGAACTGCCCGACGAAAGTCATCGAGGCGTGATAGAACGCGCTACCAACCCCGATGACGATGGCGCTGACTCCCAACATGATTTGATGATTCGGGCTGAACGCGCTGCGCCGACTTCCGCGCCACGCTTCAATCAGAATCCATAGCCCGACGGCGGCGAATCCCAGCGACGAAATGGTATTGGCGGGCTGGCGAATCGGCTGCGAGACGCTCACAGCCTCGCAAAAACACCCATCCGGCAAACACGACGCGGGCGACATCGCGTCCCAAACCGAGGGTGGGATGGCGGTCAGAATCAAGAGGATGACCGCGCCCAAGACGAGCGAAACCCAACCGATTTTTGTCCATGGTGCGCGATTAAACATAATTAGGCCGCCTCGATTGGTTATTTGGTTAAGCGTGTATCACATTAATCTGGATACGTTGTAAAAAATAGTTGTGTACGCTACGGTAGAGGTCAAGGATTGGCATTGAAAGCATGGAAACTCGTATCGGTTGTTTTTTCGCAAACTTACCTTGTAGAGGCATGAGAAAATGAAAAAGTTTGCAGAAATATCAACCCGCCCTAATCGTGCTGTACAAGCATGGTTAATCCTTGTCGGTCGGGCAATGAATCGTCAAACGCTCACTTATTCTATGCTAGATGAGGTGATGAACTTTGGTAATCCAAGAGCATTAGGTCCCATTTTAGACTACATTTGGGCATATTGTAAAAGCAATGATTTACCTCCATTAACAATTCTAGTGGTCAATAAGAATACGGGGACACCCAGTAGCGGTATGGGTGAATCTAATCCTGCCCAACAGGAATCCGTCTTTGAATTTGACTGGTATGGTGTTGTTCCTCCATCAAGCGAGGAATTGGATGTTGCTCATAAAGGAGATTCACCAACACAACCATAATGTTCAAAACATCTGATTGGATTTCCTAGCGGGATGCTTGAGCGTCCATCGCTGAAGGCTTCGAGGCGGGCGGTCTCTTTGTCTTGAGTGGGCATGATTGGGTGTCCTTAGTTTAGGGAGATGTTATAGCGCCTCACCCCCGATGGAGGCAACTGCCTGAATGGGTGGAATATTTGCGCCTTTTGTCACATTCTCACAAGTTGCCGTGTGTAAACGTTGTCAATGCCAAAATTTGCCGTCTGTAACAACCTTCTGTATAGTACACATAGGCAAACGTGCCGTATGGGGTGCGTGCCAAAATCTTTGTCCCATTTTCCAGACTTTCTAGGGGAATACTATGCGTAAACTTGGTTTGATGGTTGTTCTGGTACTTGTCGTGATGTCGCTTTCCCTGAGCGCTGTGGGCGCACAAGAATTGACGCCCGTCCGTCTGCAATTGCAGTGGGTGGCGCAGTCACAATTCGCAGGCTATTACTCTGCCCTTGCACAGGGTTTTTATGAGGCCGAGGGGCTAGATGTCACCATCCTCGAAGGCGCAGTCGAGATTGTGCCGCAGCAGGTGGTCGCCTCTGGCGGCGCAGAATTCGGTATCGCGTGGGTTCCGAAGGTGCTGCAATCGCGTGAAGCGGGCGCGGATTTGGTCAACATCGCCCAAATCTTCCAACGCAGCGGCACGCTAGAAGTCTCGTTCGTTGAGGCCGGTATCGAGAGCGTCGCAGACCTCGCGGGCAAGAAGGTCGGCACATGGGGTTATGGCAACGAGCATGAACTGTTCGCGGCGTTGCGCGCTGAGGGAATTGACCCCGACGACGCCTCAGCCGTGACCATCGTTCAGCAGCCGTTCGATATGTCGCTGTTGCTCAATGGCGAAGTCGATGCCGCCGAAGCGATGACCTACAACGAATACGCGCAGGTGCTGGAGCAAGTCAACCCGGCCACTGGCGAACTATATCAGCCGGAAGAGCTGAACGTGATCGACTTCAACGAAGTTGGCACGGCCATGTTACAAGACCACATCTTCACCAGCGAAGCTTGGTTGGCTGAAGAAGGCAATGAGGAAATCGCGGTCAAGTTCATCAAGGCCAGCATCAAGGGTTGGATTTTCTGCCGCGACAACGCCGATGAGTGCGTCGAGACCGTCCTCGATAACGGCCCGACCCTCGGTGAAGGCCACATGCGCTGGCAATTGAACGAAATCAACAAGCTGATTTGGCCGTCGCCTGCTGGTGTTGGCGTGATGGATGAAGACCTGTGGGCGCAAACCGTCGCCGTCGCCGTTGAAGGCGCGGTCATCACCGAAGAGCCGACGGAAGGCGCGTATCGTGCTGACTTGGCCGAGGCCGCCATCGCCGCCTTGACTGAGGAAGACGCCGAAGCCGACCTCACGGGCGAGATGTGGGAAGCCCTAGTCGTCGAAATCACCCCCGGCGGCGAATAAGCTAGACATTCGCAGTCGGCAGTTAGCTGTTTGAAGTAAAAACACCCCCTCGTTGTGTGACGAGGGGGTGTTTTATATGGCAACGCGCACCGATTCACAACTGCTCGATGTGCGCCTGCATATAGGAGGCGGTGGCACGTTCGGCCTCGTAAGGGGAGGCCGATAGCGCGTCCACTATGCTGTGCAGTTCCCCGTCAGTTTTGTTTTGGCTGAGTTTGAACTTGCCTTCCAGCTTATCTATGACCAACTCAAAACCGACCACGCCGTTCAGCATCCCGTCGCGGTATTTATCCGGCAAGCCGTCCCATTGCGCCTGATACGATGGCTCGTGCTGCGCGATCAGGTCGGCGATGACGCGCAAAAGCTGTGGCGCGTCGGACTCGGCGTGCATCAGTCGCGCCCGCCCATAGGCATGAACGGCGACGTAATTCCATGTTGGGACGCTCTCCACTTTTTCGTAATGCGTCGGGGAGATATAGGCGTGCGGGCCGGAGAAAATCACCAGATTAGACTGCGACTCAATGACGCGCCATTGCGGGTTGGCCTTCGCAAAGTGACCGTGACAGATGATGGACTCGCCCTGCTGAGAAATGGTCAGCGGCAGATGGATCGCCACCGGCTCGCCGTCTATGATGGAGATGAAGGTGGCGAAACTATTTGCTTTCATGAAGGCGAATAGCTTGGCGAGGTCGTTTTCTTGGTTGGCCTTTGGAATATACACAGGTATCCCCCTGAGATGCTTTCCCTGACTCTATACCACGACCCCGCCC
>DAOTTP010000354.1:0-10578 GCA_034437835.1 Anaerolineae bacterium
GCCTGATTATCGAGTACAAACAATCAGGCTCGTTCGCGCTTGAGGTGGCCTCTATCGGCGTGTATTCGGACTAGCGTAGCGATCTCACAATCTTGATTGCATGGTGTACAAATTCGCGTAGATGCCGCCCCGTGCGATTAACTCGTCGTGTGTGCCTTTTTCGTCAATGCCGCTATCGGTCAAGACCACGATGCGTTGGGCATTTCGGATGGTCGAGAGGCGATGGGCAATTACAATCATCGTCCGATTCTGCGTCAGATACTCCATCGATTGCTGAACGGCTTTCTCGCTTTCGTTGTCGAGTGCGCTGGTCGCCTCATCAAAAATGATGATGGGTGGATTCTTCAGGAAAACGCGGGCGATGCTCAGGCGCTGTTTCTGCCCACCAGAGAGTTTCACCCCGCGCTGACCGATGTCGGTATCATAGCCATCCGGTAGCCGCATGATGAAGTCGTGGGCATAGGCTTTTTTGGCCGCCTCGATGATTTCAGCCTGAGTTGCATCGAGTTTGCCATAGCGGATATTGTCTGCAACTGTCCCCGCGAACAGGTAGACGTCTTGTTGCACGACACCGATATTGCCGCGCAGTGAGCGCATACTGATGTCTTTGATATTCCGGCCATCCAGCAGGATTGCGCCCTCTGTCACGTCATAAAAACGTGGAATGAGCGAACACAGCGTTGTTTTTCCGACGCCAGATGTCCCGACCAACGCGACATATTCCCCGGCGCAGATAGTGAGCGACAGATGGTTGAGGACGTTCTCGTGGTCGGCTTTGTATTTGAAACTGACATCGGCAAACGTTACGTCGCCGCGCACCTCTGTGAGGTCTAGCGTGTCCGGCGAGTCGGTGATGTCTGGCTGGATAGCCATCATCTCGATGAATCGCTCAAAGCCTGTGACTCCTTCTTGCAACACGCGGGCGATGTTCATGGCGCGTTGAATCGGGTCAATCAAGATCGCCACGCACATCAAAAAGGTAATCAGATCGGCGGCATCTAAAGACGCAGCCGCGATTCCGACTCCGCCAAAGAAGATTACAGCGATAGTGATGAGTTCCGTGAAGGCGGTCAATCCGCCGTAAAAATATGCCTCACTCAGATAGCCATCGCTTCGGCTGTCTACGAATCGTTGATTTTCACGGGCGAATTTTTCTTGCTCAATCGGCTCATTGGTGAACGATTTGACGACCCTGATGCCCGCAAGCGTGTCTTCAGCTTGGGCATTAATATCCCCGATTCGATTCCGGCTATGTCGTAAGGCTTGGGTCGTGCGCCGATGAAAATACAACGCATAGGCGGCTATGATCGGCAGAAAGAAAAAGACGATTAGCGTCAGCCCGACGTTGATGTTGATGAGGATGACGAACGCGCCGAGGAATTTCAGGATGGCGATGGCCGAATCTTCTGGGCCGTGATGTGCCAACTCAGAAATTGCGAACAGGTCGTTGGTGATTCGGCTCATCAATTGGCCGGTGCGTTGCTCGTCATAAAAACTGAACGACAGCCGCTGATAATGGGCGAACAATTCTGCCCGCATATCGCGCTCCATCAGCGCGCCCATCATGTGGCCTTGATAGTCTACGAACATATTGCACAGCGTTTGGACGATCACCAGCGCCACCATAACGCCGCCCATCAGCGTGATATAGGGGAGTGGATTGGCGGTGTCGTCTAGCACGTATTGGGTGATGGTTCTGGCGCATAACGGTAGGATGAGCGCAATCGCCGCGACGATGAAGGCGCATAGCATGTCGGTGAAGAACAACCGGCGATAGGGGGTGTAGTAGGATACGAATTTTTTGAATCGAGCGTTCACAATTTCTCCTCAGGCGCACAGGCCGAGTCCAGCGGCGATGTGCGAAGTCAAGTTTAGAAAATGGGCGTGCCATAGGCAACGCAATACGATCAGACCTCACGGGGAGGTCATCGGCTCGACTATGCAGACGGGGCTTAGAGGCGAATCACAAAAATTCGGGGAGAATTATCCGAGGGGGGTTCAAATCGTGGGCGGACGTCGGGGTAATCCCATGACGCCGGAGGATAGTTGACCTGCTCTGGATAATCCCTAAGCGCAGTCGAAAACAAGCGTGCCGGTTTCGACAGAAGGCATCAATGCGGTTGTGTAAGACATGATACAAACTCCTTTGGGGTTATTTTTTTAGGCGACGACCCACATCATAACACGAAAAATAGTATGCGATACATGATAACAAAAATCCCCCTCACAATTTAGGTCGTGAGGGGGATAAATGGGATGGTTCGAGGCTTAATACGCCTTAGAGAACAAGGCGACCTTGTCCGCGTCTTTGCCGGTCAGGAAGCATTTGCCCGCGCCGCCGGGTTGCTCTAAGGGGATGCAGCGCAGAGTCGCGCCGGTCTCGTCCTTGATTTTGGCCTCATCGACGCTGCCGCGCTTGTCCTCTCCGGCAAACCACCCACGCGCCCAGCCACCCGCCTCGACCACTTGCTTGAATTGGTCATAGTCGCTCACGTCATGGATGTGGCTATCGCGGAAGGCTGTCGCGTCGGCCAACAGATTGGCTTGCACATCGTCTAGCAAGGCGCGGACGGCCTCGACAATCCCATCTTGGGGGATGAATCGCTTGCCTTCCTTACCGGGGATGTCACGCCGCGCCAAGACCGCGCTGTTGTTGGCGATGTCCTTGGGGCCGATTTCTAGCCGAACGGGGACGCCACGCATTTCCCAGTCGTTGAACTTGAAGCCGGGGGTTTCGTCGCGCAGGTCAATGTGAATCCGCACGCCTGCCGCCTTGAGTTCCGCCGCGATCCGCTTGATGACCGGTTCAACGTTTTCACGCTCGGCGTCGGTCTTATAGATGGGCAGCAGGACAACTTGAATCGGGGCGACCCGTGGGGGCAGCCGCAGACCCTTGTCGTCGCCATGCGCGAGGACGATTGCGCCGACCATGCGCGTACTCATGCCCCATGAGGTCGTCCAGCAGAATTCCGTCGCGTTTTCCTTCGACAAATAGCTGATGTTGAATGCCTTAGCGAAATTTTGACCGAGGTTGTGCGATGTCCCGCATTGGAGCGCCTTACCGTCGCGCATCATGCCTTCAACCGTATAGGTTCGCAGCGCGCCCGCGAATTTCTCGTTCTCGGACTTCTGCCCCTTAATCACCGGTATAGCGGCCTCATTGATGGAAAAATCGGCGTAAATATCAAGCATTTGCATGGTCTCGAATTGCGCCTCGTCGTGGGTGGCGTGCGCGGTGTGACCTTCTTGCCACAGGAATTCCGAGGTACGCAGGAACGGGCGCGTCCGCATTTCCCAGCGCACAACGTTCGCCCACTGGTTAATCAGCAAGGGCAAGTCGCGGTAGGATTGAATCCACTGCGAGAACGCCTCACCGATGATGGTCTCGGAGGTCGGGCGGACGACCAGCGGCTCCTCTAACACCTTGCCGCCGCCGATGGTCACAATCGCTAACTCTGGCGCGAATCCTTCCACATGATCGGCCTCGCGCTTGAGGTAACTTTCGGGGATGAACAATGGGAAGTAGGCGTTCTTATGGCCGGTGTCCTTGAAACGGCGGTCAAGGCCGTTTCGGATGGCTTCCCACACTTCGTAGCCATACGGCTTGATGATAACGCACCCGCGTACCGGCGACGGGGCCGCCATATCCGCACGATAGATAATCTCGTTGTACCACTTCGAGACGTCTTCGCTGAGGGGGGTGACGGCTTGTTGTGCCATGATGGGGTGTCCTTTAGGTGTCTATGTGGGTCAGATAGGCCAACCAGAAGTGGTTGGTCTGCTCATTATACGAGGGAGATCAGCGCCTGTGTACCACAAAACATGGGGCATTGTGTGTAAGTTAAATAATCAAGTCAGTTTGATTATCAATTGTTTAAGGTTTTCGCGTCTATAGCGTTCCCTTAAAACTGCTTGATTATACTCTCAACGCATTTGCACATAACCATAGGAACACCGCACCTTATGACGCTGCGCCATATCCAACGAATTTTGTTCGTCCTCGCGTTGCTCTCAGTTTTTGGCCTGAGCAGTATCACCCCGTCGGTTAGCCATGCGGCTGGCACGCTCATCTTGACCGAAATCAGCCCCAGCGCCGCCGCCTCTGGTGACTGGTTTGAGATTTATAATACCACCGGCACAGACATTGACCTCAGTGGCTATGTGTATGACGATAACGGTGGGACGATATTGGCCTCGGCCAACATCGCCTCCGGCGTCGTCCCCGCCTCTGGAACGGCCATCCTCATTGACAGCGCCGCCGGCACTGCTGATGCTTTTAAGGCACAATGGGGCGCACACCTAAATGTGATTGAGGTCACATCGTTTTCTGGCCTCGGCGCGGGCGGCGACTCGGTTGCGCTGTGGAGCAGCTTCGCCAGCTATAACAACCGCACCTATGCCAATGCCCTCATCAATGTTGCTTATCTGGATAACTCTGGCGGTTGGCCGGACATCAGTAGCGGTATCTCGATTCGGTTGAACGATGTAGCCGTTTCAGAGACCATCCCGTCCAATTGGACGGCCAGCACATTGGGCGATGGTCTGTCTTATAAATCGGTCAGCAACAGCGATACGTCATCACCCGGCCTTGTCCGTCATGCCAAATATAGCCTGCAATTGACCGAAATCAGCGCCAGCGCCGCCAACACCGGCGATTGGTTCGAGATTTATAACCCGACTCCCATAGCAATTGACCTGACGGGTTTTGTCTATGATGACAACGGCGGTACGGTGTTGGGGGCAGCAAACATCGCTTCTGGAAGCGTTCCGGCCTTTGGGACGGCCATCGTTATCGATAGTGCTGCGGCCACTGAAACCACTTTTGAGGCGGAGTGGGGGGTAAATCTTAATGTGATTGTGGCTACTGCTTTTTCCGGTCTCAGCGCAAGCGGGGATAGCGTGGCGCTATGGGACAGTTTTGCCAGCTATAACGGTCGCACTTATGCCAACGCACTGTTGAATGTCGCATTTTTGAACAATGCCAGCGGCTGGCCGTCGTCCTCCGCGGGCGTTTCAATCCGACTGGTTAACTTGGCCGTCGATGAGACCACCCCGTCTAACTGGGCAACCAGCGTCCTCGGCGACGGGATTTCGTTCCAATCCACCACCTTGAGCAACACCTCCTCGCCGGGTGTAGTGATTGCTGTCCCCCCTACCAATCAAGTGCCAACCATCATTGGCGACGGCGTAAACCCGCTGACAGCTGGCGTGAGTTATACCTTGAACGATGCGACTCAGCCCGTGTTTAGCGGAACACCTAGCATCGACCCTCAAACGCCGGGCGGTTTCCAGTTCACGGTGGCGGATGCCGATAATGATGCTGTGGCGGTTTCCGTCTTGGTTTCTAGCGCCGGTGTGATTGGCGGGGCGACCTTGATCCCCAGCCCCGGGACGTATCCCAGTGGCACAGCCTTCCGACTTGACCTCGGCACAGCGGCGAGCGCCAGTGTTGTCGAGGTCACCATCACCGCTGACGACGGGACAGATAGCACGTCATTTGTCGTGCAGGTAGCGGTCAGTGATGGGCTGTCTGGCTTGAGCCAGACCACATATCATACCCGCGCCGCCGATGCCTCTAGCGCGTTAAATCTCGGTGGGGGACAGTTCTTGGTATTGAACGACGAAGATCAGAGTCTGCGCGTCTACGAGGATAGCGCGTCTGGCTGGCCGGTCTTAGCCACCGACATCACCAGTGCATTGGGGCTGAGTGGTAACAGTGAGGTCGATTTTGAGGCGTCGGCTGTTTACGACGGTACGTTCTATATCAGCGGGTCACACAGCAACAACAGCAGCGGACAAGACCGCCCTAACCGTTCGCGCTTGGTGAGCGTGAATTCGTCTTTCAATGTTTTGGGGTATTACAGCCACCTCAAGACCGATTTGTTGGCGTGGGATTCGACCAACGCGCACGGCTTGGGCGCAAATTTCCTCGGCTTGACAGCCAGCGCCGCCATTGGCGTTATCCCTGAGTCTAATGGCTTGGATGGGTTTAACATTGAAGGATTAGCGTTTGCGCCGACCAGCAGTACCGCTTATGTTGGTTTCCGCGCTCCACTGGTCAACCCGAACACTGGCGCGGGCAACCGCACGCACGCCTTGATAATTCCCGTGACCAATTACACCAGCCTTGCGGCCTCGGTCAGCGGTGGGAGTGCCAGTACGAGCGCTTTTGGCGCACCAATTTTCCTCGACCTTGGTGGTCGGGGTGTGCGTAGCATCGAATGTGTAAGTAACGGTTGCATTATCATAGCTGGTAGCGCCAACGCAGTGAGCGATTTCGCGGTTTATACATGGTCTGGTAATCCGGCAGACGCCCCAAAACAGCGTAGCCTCGACCTCAGCGGTATCAGCGTTGACGGCAGCCCAGAAGGTCTGATGTTGACAGGCAGTACCCTCAGCCCTGATACAGCGCTGACGATTGTGACCGATAACGGTGATAAAGTGTGGTATCCGTTCGGGGCGCTCAATGGCATCATCGCCAAAGATTTATCCATCGCCAATCATCGTAAGTTCCGCGTTGACCGCGTAACGCTCGGCTCATTGGTTGATGAACCGGCCATCCTTGTGACGAACACGGTCTCGCTCATCGAAGGCAGCAATACCGATATCACTGTTAGCCTGAATACACAACCGTTATCTGATGTGGTCATCACCGTGACTCCGCTGTCCAGCGATGTGACAGCCAGCCCGACCTCGATCACGCTCAACGCGATCAATTGGGCAACAGGCGTGACCGTTAGCCTAACAGGGGTAGAGGATACCCTTCATGAGGGCGTCGAGACGACAGGCATCACGCTAGAATCAGACAGTATCGACAGTGACTTTGATGGATTGACGGCATCATCCGCCATCACCATCACCGACAATGACACTGGGAGCGTGATGCTTTCGACGGCCAGCCTGACTGTGATTGAAGGAGGCGCGGCGCAACCCTTGACCGTCATGTTGACTGGCGTACCCAGTAACATCGTGACCGTCACCGTGACGGGGGCTGATGATGCCCAACTTTCAACATCGTCGATTGAACTGAATGGCGGAAATTGGTCGTCGGGCATCACGATTAATGTGAGCGCATTGGCGGATGCACTGGTCGATGCCGAAATCGAAACACTGACTCTAACGGCTGAGAGTAGCGACCCACTGTATGATGGTCTGAGCGTGATGCTGGCTGTCCAAATCACCGATTCAGGCGTGAATCTTCTGACCAATAGTGGGTTTGAGTCGGGCTTGGATGCTTGGACGGGCAATAAACTGGTGGGTTCAAAAGACCGTGTGGTTTGCAATACCGCCACAAAAACCGTCACGCCGTACGGGGTATGCGCGTTCCGTTTGATCGCGGCTTCTCCACTTCGCCGTACTCTGACTCAGATTGTCCCTGTCTTGCCGCCGCATAGTGCAGGGGACAGCCTGACGTTCAGCGCCAAGTTGCGTAGCATAAACTTGACCAAAGGCGCAATACTGGTCGCCCAGTTTCTGGATGGAAATGGCACTGTCTTGGATAAACTCATCCTCAATGCTCCTGTCGGGACAAAGACATGGCTAACGCGCACCGCGACTCAAATTTTGACTGCATCAGGGGCTTCGATCAAGGTGATGATTAAATCCAACAGCACAACTGGCAAGTTGTTTGTGGATGATTTGACCTTGTTCATCACTCCGGCGGTATCGCGCTAAATCAGATTCTACCGTCTTGAAAAACACCCCCTATCCATCCAAATAGGGGGTGTTTTGTATCTGCTTGGCTCTCGGTATGCGCTACTCGCGATTTTCGATACTGACCGGCACGGTCACGACCTTGCCGGACTTGAAGCGCAATGTCATCTCGAATGTCTCACCCGCTACGAATTGCCGATTTAGACCCATAAACATGATGTGAGTGGCCTTGGGCTTGAGGATGACGGTCTGCCCTCCGGGGACAATAATACCGCCCGCGCCGATCTCAGTCATTGAGGCCATTTCGTCCTCAACCTTGGTTTCATGGATCATAATCATACCGGCGATTTCGCTTTCTACGCTGAGCAAAGCATCTTCGATGGTGCCGGTGTTGGTCAATGTCACGTATGCTGCACCCGTCCCGCCCGTTTGAGTCGCGGCATCTGTGCCTGCTTGGTCTGCGGCAACGGTGGGACGCGCCCACGCATCGGTGACCTGAACATCGGCTGGGCTATTGGTATTGGCGGCTGGAACACTGGTGGTCGTGCCACATCCTGTCAAAATAACGGTCAAAATGACCAATGCTGAGACGATACGTAACATGGCGAAAATACCCCTTTTGTGTGTTTTCTCACAAGCACCCAGTATAACATTCCCCGCGCTATAATCAGGGTGATGATAATCATGTAGAGATCAGTAAAAACGCATGAACGAAAACGAATGGGTCAGCCTACGTCGGGCTGCGGAACTTTTGGGCGTACATCCGGCCACAGTGCGAACATGGGCGGATAAGGGTGAAATCAACAGCCGCCGGACTCCGGGCGGGCATCGGCGTTTCCTATTGAGCGACCTTGAGCGCCACGTCCGCCCCGCCAGCGAAATCCAGCCGCTGGAGGTGCAAGTCATCTTGCAGAACGCGCTCGGTCAGACCCGCCTACAGGTCGGGGACGGCAAACTGGTCGATGTGCCGTGGTATACCGCTATGAGCGACGCCACCCGTCAAGCGTTACGGACGCAAGGCCGCGCTTTATTAGAGGAATTGCGGTCATACCTCGCCAACGGCGCACAGGACGTGGCGCTGGCACGGGCGATTGAGATGGGGCGGCAGTATGCCGTCGCGTTAACGAATGATAATTTGACGTTGCCGCAAGCGGTGCGCGGATTTTTCTATTTCAGCGATTTTGTCATCAACTCGGTACTGACGTGGAGCGAATTGGCCGCCCCGCGCAGCCCGTCAGAATGGGCGAATCTGCTGCGACAGGTCAACACCTTCATGAACGCGATGCTGCTGTCCATCATCGAATATTATCAGGAAGACTAATGCCGGTTCATACGGCATGGGTCGCGCTGTGTCTGGTCAGCGGCGTGGGCGGCAAGACGTTTAGGGCGTTGATGTCTACTTTTGGCACGCCGGAAGCGGTTCTGGCCGCCTCAGATGTAGTCCTTCGTGCCATCAGTGGGGTGGGCAAGGTGCTGTCGGCGTCAATTCGGCGGGTTGACCTCAAGCGGACGGTGGCGAATCTTGCCCGATGGGAGGCAAAAGGCGTTCACACCGTGTCGTCAAATGCTCCTGATTATCCCGCGCCGTTGAAATCATTAGATGACCCGCCGCCGCTGTTGTTCGTGCGCGGGCAGTGGCCGCTGGACTTCAACCGGGCGTTGGCGATGGTCGGGACTCGTACCCCCAGCCGTCAAGCGCACCAATACGCGGGCAAAATTGCCGGAGAAGTCGCCGCGCAAGGGCGGACGGTGGTCAGCGGTTTGGCGGTTGGGATTGATTCTGCCGCCCATAATGGCGCGTTAGACGCCGACGGCCTGACGGTGGCGGTTTTGGGCAGCGGGGTTCTGAATGTCTATCCCCCCGAAAGCCGGATGCTATCTGAGCGCGTGATGCGTTCCGGCACGTTGATGTGTGAGGTCTCGCCC
The DNA here is from genome assembly GCA_034437835.1 of Anaerolineae bacterium. Taxonomy (GTDB): domain Bacteria; phylum Chloroflexota; class Anaerolineae; order Aggregatilineales; family Phototrophicaceae; genus Flexicrinis. The sequence continues at coordinate 9,580 of DAOTTP010000354.1, forward strand.
GATGCTGGTGTCAGCACGCCGGGGTTAATCGCCCGCAATCGCATCATTACAGGTTTATCCGAGGGCGTGATGGTCGTGCAGTCCAACAGCGATGGCGGCGCGATGCACGCGGCGCGATTCGCCGTCGCACAGGGGCGGAAACTCTATACCCCCGGCCATTCACTCGGCGACCCCGCCGCCGCTGACTCGCTGGCGGAATTACAGCGGATGGGCGCGGTGGTGTGGTGAATTTAAGTTATAATAGATGAATCGTGTAGAGAAAATAGGCTGATATTATGGACATTGAAATCATGATTCGTTTGCCCGATTCTCTGGTGAAAGATGCCACTGGTTTAGGCATTCTTTCAAGCGAGCATATTGAAATGCTTCTACGGGCTGATATTCAAGCACAACTGGAGCAAATGGCGTATGACCCGGAAATTCAGCGCGAAATAAAACGTATCTCATCTGAATTTATGCACACTTGAAGAAGATGGTTTAGACGGTTTGTAGGGAAAATTACCGCACAACGCGCCATGCGAGGATGAGCAAGAGCAGCATCCCGATTCCGCCGAGCAAAAACGGGGCGGTTGCGCCGTAAGTCTGGAAAATCACGCCCATCACCACCGGCGCGACGGCGTTCGCCAAGCTGACCAGTGCCGCGCTCACCCCCAGCGCCGCCCCGAACTGCCCCGCTCCCGCCCGCTTGGTGATTAAACTGTTCAACGCCGGGCGAATCAGGCCAGCGCCTACCGAGACCGGCACAACCGCCATGAAAATCCACAGCACCGCGCCCAATCCACGCCCGGTCTCTGGTGGCAGCGGCACGCGGATGTCGCCAATTAACATTTCCGTGCCACTGGGCGCGAGTTTTGCGATTTCGTTTTCGACGCCGCGCTGCACATAGTACGGGTGCGGCTGTTGTGGGGTCGCCGACAGCAGTAAAAATCCGATCCCCAAAGTCGCCAGCGCCAGCAGCGCCATCCCGCGTTCGCCATACCGTGCGCTCAACGGTTTTAT